>NZ_JBIRXG010000023.1:0-153873 GCF_044388685.1 Streptomyces sp. NPDC020192
TGCTGGATGTTGACGGTCGAGACCACGTCGACCCCGGCGGCGAGCAGCTCCTCCACGTCCTGCCAGCGCTTGGCGTTGCGCGAGCCGGGGACGTTGGTGTGGGCGAGTTCGTCCACCAGGGCCACGGCGGGCGCCCGGCGCAGTACGGCGTCCACGTCCATCTCGCCGAAGACCGCGTCCCGGTACTCCAGCCGCTTGCGCGGGACCTGCTCCAGACCGTGCAGCATCACCTCGGTACGCGGCCGGGCGTAGTGCTCCACGTAGGCCACGACACAGTCGGTGCCCCGCTCCACACGCCGGTGTCCCTCGGACAGCATGGCGTAGGTCTTGCCCACACCCGGTGCCGCGCCGAGATAGATCCGAAGCTTGCCGCGTGCCATGGCTCCATTGTCTTCCGGTGACTGCTGCGTACGCTTCGTCGACCTTACGGCCAACAATCACGGCAAACGGGACAGTGGGGTGGGCAGCGGGCAACTTTGACGCGACTCTGATGACGGCTCCCGCCGCCCGCACAGGTGCGGTCACATGGGAAAGGGCCGTACCCCGGGAGTACGGCCCTTCGTCGGCTACGAGGCTACCGGACCTCGGTGATCTCCGGGCCCCGCTCCAGCTGGCCCATGCCGCCGGAGAAGCGGGACTCCTCCTGCTGCACGCCCTCGGGGACCATCTGCGCGTCGTTGGGCAGCTTGAGGACGATCGGGTCGCGGGGCGCCATCGGGCCCTCGCCGCGGACCACGACCGTGTCGCGGAAGATCTGCTCCAGCAGACCCGCGGCCTGCGGCTGTACGGCGCCCTGCCCGGAGATCACACCGCGCAGGAACCAGCGCGGGCCGTCCACGCCGACGAACCGCACGACCTGGAAGCCGCCGGTGCCGTCGGGCAGCTGCACCGGCACCTGCGCCCGCAGCTCCCACCCCAGCGGCCCCTCGACCTCGTCGATGATGCCACCCTGCTGGGTGATGCCGGCCCCGATCTCCTCGCGAACCTCGCCCCAGATGCCCTCGCGCTTGGGCGCGGCGAAGGCCTGGAGCTGGATGGCGCTGTCGCGCAGCACGACGGTGGCGGCGACGATCGCGTCACCGGCGACCTCGACCCGCAGCTCCATGCCGTCCACGCCGGGGACGAACAGCCCGCCGAGGTCCACGCGGCCTTCGGCCGCGTCGCGCACCTCGGTGCTGTCCCAGGGCCCGTCGGGCCGGGGCCCGGGCTCCAGCCGGACGCGCTCGCGCTCGGCCTCTTCTTCTTCCTCGTCCGCCTCGGTGTCGACGCTGTCGACGACCTGCTCGGCCTCGCCGGCCGCGTCCTCGGCGGCACCCTTCTTCTTGCGACGTCCGAACACGTCACTGTCCTTCCCGGTCGGATACGACCGAAGCGTATCGATTCCCACCCGTCGGACCGCCTACGGCGGCCTGACCGCTTGTGCCGCACTCGCCGCCCACCGCGGCATGACCACCGGTGGACCCGAAGCCCCCTTCGGCCCGCGCCGAGTCGGGAAGCTCCGCGACCTCCTGGAAGCGGACCCTCTCGACCTGCTGGACGACCAGTTGGGCAATCCGGTCGAAGCGCTCGAACCGCACGGACTCGCGCGGGTCGAGATTCACCACGATCACCTTGATCTCCCCACGGTACCCGGCATCAACCGTCCCCGGAGCATTCACGAGGGCGACACCGCAGCGGGCGGCCAGACCGGAGCGTGGGTGCACGAAGGCCGCGTACCCCTCAGGAAGGGCGATTGACACTCCCGTGGGCAGCACGGCCCGCTCACCGGGCTTCAGCTCGGCGGCCTCGGTGGTGCGCAGATCGGCTCCGGCGTCCCCGGGGTGCTCGTACGCCGGAAGCGGTACGTCGGGGTCGACGCGGCGGAGCAGCACGTTCAGGGGGTCACGGCTCACGGGTTCACCTCGAAGGCGCGGGTGCGCCGGATCTGGTCCGGGTCGCTCATGGCGGCCTGGATCTCCTCCCGGCGGCCGTGGTCGATGAAGTGGTCGACCTTCACCTCGACGAAGAGGGCGTCGGCGCGGACGGCGACGGGCCCGCCGGGGCCGCCGATGCGTCCGGTGGCCGTGGAGTAGATCTTCCGCCCCGCCACGGCGGTGACCTCGGCCACCAGGTGCAGCACGGTGCCGACGGGAACGGGCCGGACGAAGTCGGTCTCCAGGCGTCCCGTCACGGCGATGGTCCGCAGCAGCCAGTTCAGCGAGCCGAGCGTCTCGTCCAGGGCCGTGGCCAGCACTCCGCCGTGCGCCAGACCGGGGGCGCCCTGGTGGGCGGGCTGGACGGTGAACTCGGCGGTCAGCGAGACGCCCTCGCCGGCGCGCGCCTCCAGGTGCAGCCCGTGCGACTGTCCGGGGCCACAACCGAAACAGTGTTCGTAGTGGGCACCGAGAAGCTCCCCGGGCGCTGGCGCGTCGGGGTGCCGTACCGGTTTCATCGCGTCGGCGGGGGGCTGAAGGCTTGCGGAACTACCACTCACAGGCGCAGACCTTACCCGCCCGCCCGTCACCCACCACCGCCCTGCCGGACAGCGCTTCGCGCCGGCTCCCCCTGATAGCGGCCATGTACCGATCCCGTGCCAAGCTTGGCTTCATGCAGCTCCCCGCCACCCCGTACGAAGAACGCCTCACCGCCCCCCGCTCGTGGTGGTTCATCAGCTTCCTCGTGGGCGTCTCGTTCGCCCTGATCCTGCTTCCCTTCGGCACCCTGCCGCTGCTCGGCGGCCTGGTCGGCGGTACGGCGGCCGCGGCGGTGGTCGCGAGCGCGTACGGCTCGCCGCGCATCCGCGTGGTGGGCGACTCACTGATCGCGGGCGAGGCGAAGATCCCGGTGTCGGCGCTCGGTGAGTCGGAGGTGCTGGACCCGGAGGAGGCCCGCGCCTGGCGTACGTACAAGGCCGACACGCGCGCGTTCCTGCTGCTGCGCGCCTACATCCCCACGGCGCTGCGGGTGGAGGTCACCGACCCCGCGGACCCGACGCCGTACCTGTACCTGTCGACACGGGAGCCGGAGCGGCTGGCGGCGGCGATCGCGGCGGCGCGGACGGCGGCGGCCTAGGGTTCGAATCCCCCGAGCTCGTCGGGAAGGTCGCGGAGCTTCAGGGGCTCCGCCGGCTTCTCCAGGGGCGGTAGCTCGGGCAGCTCGTCCCAGGACACCTGGATCTTGCGCAGGTCGGTGCGGATGTGGGCGGCGAGCGTTCTGGTGTCCCGGCGGTTCATGACCGCGCCGACAGCCGCGCCCACCATGAACGGCATGAGGTTGGGCAGGTCCCGGACCACGCGCTTCATGATCCGCTGGCGCAGTTCGCGCTTCACGCGCCCGCCGAGGGCGGCGTCGTACGTCGACGGCTTCAGCACGTCGATCCCGCGCTCCCCCGACCAGGAGGACAGGTACGCGGTGCTGCGGTTCTTGAGGTTTCCGAGCGGGCGTACGCCGTAGACCTCGTGGAGTTCGGCGACGAGCTTCAGCTCGATCGCGGCGACCGTGGTGATCTCCGCGGCCAGTTCGGTCGGCATGGCGGGCGGCACGGGAAGCATGGCCACCGCTCCGATCCCGGCCCCGACCGTCGAGGTCCCGGCCGCGGCCCCCGCCACGAGCTTGTCGGCGAGTTCTTCGGGGCCGAGGCCCGGGAACTGCCTGCGCAGGGTCGCGAGGTCGCGTACGGGGACACGCGGGGCGATCTCGATGATCCGGTCCGTCAGGTACGCCAGCCCCGCGCGGGCGTGGCTGCCGCCCTTCCGGACCCCTTCCCGGGCCATGTCCCGGGCTTTGTCACGCACCACCGCGGCCCGTCGCCTGGCGACGGGCGCGGGCTGCCGCACCGGCGCCGGGACGTCGTCCCGGTCGTCCACCGGTGCGAGCGAGGCTCCCCTGCCGGATGAGCCCCGCTCCTGTTCACGCGCGCCGTGCGGGCCGTCGGACGGCCCTGGGTCCGCTTGCCCCGGAGGGAAGCGGCGCTTCCGGGGAGGGGTCGAGCCAGACATGGCCGACCCGTCCTCAGTCGCAGTCGCGGCAGATCGGCTGACCGTTCTTCTCGCGGGCCAGCTGGCTGCGGTGATGCACCAGGAAGCAGCTCATGCAGGTGAACTCGTCCTGCTGCTTGGGCAGCACCCGGACGGCCAGCTCCTCGTTCGAGAGGTCGGCTCCGGGCAGCTCGAGTCCCTCGGCGGCCTCGAACTCGTCGACGTCCACCGACGAGGTGGACTTGTCGTTCCGCCGGGCCTTCAGCTCTTCAAGGCTGTCCGAGTCGACGTCGTCGTCGGTCTTGCGTGGAGTGTCGTAATCGGTTGCCATATCGCTCTCCCCCTCTGGGTGTCTGCGGTGTCTCCAGCGCACGTAACGCGTGAGAGGCCGGACTTGTGCCCGACCTGAGGCGGAGATTTTGCCTCACATCAAGGTCTGTTACTCAATCGACACCCAACCCGACCTCTCAAGAGTGATCGGCTTGGATGGCGGTGAGGACCGTACACGGTTCGAATGTCGCACCTCAAAGGCGCCTCACCGTGTACTTCCCGTGATCAAGTACCCTGAAAACCAGGACTTTCCCGGCTTTCCACCTTGTGTCATGATCACAGAGAGTACATGGCTGAAAATCCGCCCATGTGATTGATCACACAGGAAGAACCTCGCGAGGGGTCCTGAAAATTCCGCGCAAAGCGAACATCCTCCGCGTGTGTCGGTCCTGATCACAACGGCATGGTGACGCGCATCACCAGGCCACCGCCCTCGCGGGGCTGCGCCGCGATGTGACCGCCGTGCGCGCGGGCCACCGACCGGACGATGGACAGGCCGAGGCCGACGCCCTTGTCGCTGCCCGTGCGCTCCGTACGCAGCCGCCGGAAGGGCTCGAAGAGGTTGTCGATCTCGTACGCCGGCACCACCGGCCCGGTGTTCGTGACGGTCAGCACCGCCTGTCCGTGCTGGACCTCGGTGGTCACCTCGACCCAGCCGTCCTCGGACACGTTGTACCGCACCGCGTTCTGCACCAGGTTCAGCGCGATCCGCTCCAGCAGCACGCCATTGCCCTGCACCACGGCGGGCTTGCGGGCCCCGCGGATCTCCACACCCTTGGCCTCGGCCTCGGCGTGCACCTGGTCGATGGCCTGGGTGGCGACCTCGGCCAGGTCGACCGGCTTGCGCTCGACGATCTGGTTGTCGCTGCGGGCGAGCAGCAGCAGGCCCTCGACCAGCTGTTCGCTGCGCTCGTTGGTGGCGAGCAGGGTCTTGCCGAGCTGTTGAAGTTCCACCGGCGCGTTCGGGTCCGACAGATGCACTTCGAGGAGCGTGCGGTTGATCGCGAGCGGGGTGCGCAGCTCGTGGGAGGCGTTGCCCACGAAGCGCTGCTGGGCGGTGAAGGCCCGTTGCAGCCGCTCCAGCATGTCGTCGAAGGTGTCGGCCAGCTCCTTCAGCTCGTCGTCCGGGCCGTCCAGCTCGATCCGGCGGGACAGGTCCGAACCGGCCACCTGCCGGGCGGTGCGGGTGATCCGGCCGAGCGGGGACAGCACGCGGCCGGCCATCGCGTAACCGAACGCGAAGGCGATCACGGCGAGGCCCAGCAGGGCCAGCAGCGAGCGGCTGAGCAGGTCGTCCAGGGCCGCCTGGCGTTGCTGGTCCACACAGTGGGCGATCGCGTCGTTGAAGTCCGACAGCGGCAGGCTGGTGGTGTTGATCGCGGGGCACTTGCCGCTGGAGACCTGCAGCTTGTCGAAGCTGACGATCTTGAACAGCGGCTGGTTGCCGGTGCTGATCGCCTGTGCGGCCAGCAGGTAGATGATCGACAGCAGCAGGATGCCGGCGATCAGGAACATGCCGCCGTACAGCAGCGTGAGCCGTATGCGGATGGTGGGGCGCAGCCAGGGGAACGGGGGCTGCGGTCTCCTGGGGTCCCAGGTGGGCTTCGGCGGCGCCTGAGGGGGCGCGGGTGTCGCGGCCACGGCGGATCAGATCCGGTAGCCGGAGCCGGGCACGGTGACGATGACCGGCGGCTCGCCCAGCTTGCGGCGCAGCGTCATGACCGTCACGCGCACCACGTTGGTGAACGGGTCGGTGTTCTCGTCCCAGGCCTTCTCCAGCAGCTGCTCGGCCGAGACGACCGCGCCCTCGCTGCGCATCAGGACCTCCAGGACGGCGAACTCCTTGGGCGCGAGCTGGACCTCCTTGCCGTCGCGGAAGACCTCACGGCGGTTGGGGTCGAGCTTGATGCCGGCGCGCTCCAGGACGGGCGGCAGGGGCACGCTGGTACGACGGCCGAGGGCGCGCACGCGCGCGATCAGCTCGCTGAACGCGAAGGGCTTGGGCAGATAGTCGTCGGCGCCGATCTCCAGGCCCTCGACACGGTCGCTGACGTCGCCGGACGCGGTGAGCATGAGTACGCGCGTGGGCATGCCCAGCTCGACGATCTTGCGGCAGACGTCGTCGCCGTGCACCAGCGGGAGGTCGCGGTCGAGGACGACCACGTCGTAGTCGTTGACGCCGATGCGCTCCAGGGCGGCCGCACCGTCGTACACGACGTCGACGGCCATGGCCTCCCGGCGCAGTCCGGTGGCCACCGCATCGGCGAGCAGCTGCTCGTCCTCGACGACGAGTACGCGCACGTCGCTTGTCCTTCCTCAGGTCCACCCGCGTAGCGCGCCGTGAGCGCGTGCGAGCAGGGGTCTTCGTGGGGTGTGACCTCCATCCTGCCCTTTTCGGCCGTAAGTCGGCTGTAAGGCGGGTTGCGGACCGCACGGACCGGCGTTCCGGGGCGGGAATACGAGATTTTCTCCTCCGGTTGAGGTTTCCGGGTGAGGGAGCGGGGGGAGGACGGCTTTACACCCCGCGATCACGCTCTGCATGTGCCGCAGCACCATGCGGCACTTCGCCCACCGCTTCACGCAGAGCGGGCGTGGGTGTCCGGCACCGTCGCCGCCCGGCCAGGGCAGCGCTGGGCACCCGCGAGAGCCGTGATCGCCCCTTTCCCGAACGGCACACCCCCGTGCCACCGACCCACGACCCAAGGACGAGGGGGCGCAGCATGGACGCTTTCACCGCAGGACTTCTGCAGCGCATAAGGACGACCGAGTCCGACCTGTCGCGGGCTCGTGACGAGGGCGACGACTTCCTCGTCGAGGTGGAGCAGGCAGAGCTCGACGACCTGCGACGCCTCGCCGCCGAACACGGTGTGGAGGTCGGCGCGTCACGCGTCTGATCGGCCTGAAAGCGCAGACAGCGGGACCCCCGGCGAATCCAGCGCCGGGGGTCCTGGTGTGTCCTGTCTGTCCGGGGGTACCGGGGCTAGTCGTGCCAGGCCCCGAAGTCCTCCAGCAGCCGCTGGAGAGGCTCGAAGACGCCCGGCGTACCGGCGACCGTCAGATCGCGCGACAGGCGCTCTCCCGGCCGCCCACCGACCAGCGCGCCGGCCTCCCGGGCGATCAGGTCACCGGCCGCGAAGTCCCATGCGTTGAGCCCGCGCTCGTAGTACCCGTCCAGCCGGCCGCAGGCCACGTCGCACAGGTCGATCGCGGCCGAGCCGCCGCGCCGGATGTCGCGCAGCAGCGGGATCAGCCGGGCGGCCACCTCGGCCTGGTGGGTGCGGACCTCGGTGACGTAGTTGAAGCCGGTGGAGACCAGCGCCTGGTCCAGCGGGGGCGCGGGGCGGCAGGCCAGCGCCCGCTCGCCCTCCCACGCGCCGGTCGCCCAGGCACCGCCGCCGCGCACGGCGTGGTACGTCTCCCCGCGCATCGGCGCCGCGACGACCCCGGCGACGGTCTCACCGTCCTGCTGCGCGGCGATGGACACGGCCCACGTCGGCAGTCCGTACAGGTAGTTGACGGTGCCGTCGAGCGGGTCGATGACCCAGCGGACCCCGCTCGTGCCCTCGACGGAGGCGCCCTCCTCGCCGAGGAAGCCGTCGTCGGGCCGCCGGCCGGCGATCAGGTCGGTGATCAGCTTCTCCGCCGCGATGTCCATCTCGGTGACGACGTCGATCGGGCTGGACTTGGTCTTCGCCACGGCCAGGTCGGCCGGGCGGCCGTCGCGCAGCAGTTCTCCGGCGCGGCGGGCGGCCTCCCGGGCCAGCTCCAGCAGGTCCCTGTACAGGGGGTCGGTCACGGGTCTCCTCACGCGTAGGGGCTGTCGGCTCCGGCGGCGGCCGGGTGGGGCGCACGGGCGGGGCAGCAGCCGACCGGGCAGAGGTTGTGGCTCGCGCCCAGCGCGCCCAGGGCGCAGGGGGTGACCTCCTGGCCGCGCTCCACGGCGGCGCGCTCGGTGATCAGCTCGCGGACGGCGGCGGCGAAGCGGGGGTCGGCGCCGACCGTGGCCGAGCGGCGCGCCGGCAGGCCCAGCTCCTCGGCCTTGGCCTTGGCCTCGGTGTCGAGGTCGTAGAGGACCTCCATGTGGTCGGAGACGAAGCCGATGGGCGCCATGACGACGGCCGGGACCCCCGCCGCGTGCCGCTCCTCCAGGTGGTCGCAGATGTCCGGCTCGAGCCACGGGATGTGCGGGGCGCCGGAACGCGACTGGTAGACGAGCCGCCAGGGGTGGCCCACGCCGGTGCGCTCGCGGACGGCGTCGGCGATCAGCTGGGCCACGTCCAGGTGCTGCTCGACGTACGCGCCGCCCTCGCCGTGCGTCTCGACGGGGCCGGAGGTGTCGGCGGCGGAGGTCGGGATGGAGTGGGTGGTGAAGGCGATGTGGGCGCCCGCGCGGACGTCCTCGGGGAGGTCGGCGAGGGACCGCAGCACGCCGTCGACCATGGGCTCGACGAAGCCGGGGTGGTTGAAGTAGTGCCGCAGCTTGTCGATCTTCGGCAGCTCCAGGCCCTCGGCCTCCAGTGCGGCCAGCGCGTCGGCGAGGTTCTCGCGGTACTGCCGGCAGCCCGAGTAGGAGGCGTAGGCGCTGGTGGCGAGCACGAGGATGCGGCGGCGGCCGTCGGCGACCATCTCGCGCAGGGTGTCCGTCAGGTACGGCGCCCAGTTGCGGTTGCCCCAGTAGACCGGCAGGTCCAGGCCGTGCTCGGCGAAGTCCTTGCGCAGGGCGTCCAGCAGGGCGCGGTTCTGGTCGTTGATGGGGCTGACCCCGCCGAACAGGAAGTAGTGCTGCCCGACTTCCTTCAGGCGTTCCTTCGGGATACCCCGCCCGCGCGTGACGTTCTCCAGGAACGGGACCACGTCGTCCGGGCCTTCGGGGCCGCCGAAGGAGAGCAGGAGCAGGGCGTCGTAGGGGGTGGCATCGAGCGCGTCTGGCATGAGTCGATCCTGCCACCCGGTACTGACAGCTGGGCAACGGCGGGGTGACGAGTCGGGTTCCAGTCGGTTTATGGCGGTTTTTCCCCTGACGAAACAGGATGCAATTAGGGTCCCCTAACTCGTAATCTGTATCGGCCGCATTCGCGCCTTACCGAGCCGCTTCGGAGACCCCGTGCCCAGCCCCTACAGAGCCCTGTTCAGCGAGCCCGGCACCAGGGCGTTCTCCGCCGCGGGATTCCTCGGCCGGATGCCGCTGTCGATGATGGGCATCGGCGTGGTCACGATGATCTCCCAGCTGACCGGCCGGTACGGCCTCGCCGGCGCGCTCTCGGCCACCATCGCGCTGTCCGCCGCGGCGATCGGGCCGCAGATCTCCCGGCTGGTCGACCGGCACGGCCAGCGCCGGGTGCTGCGCCCGGCGACCCTGGTCGCGCTCACGGCGGCGGCCGGGCTGCTGCTCGCCGCGCACCTGAGGTGGCCGGACTGGGTGCTGTTCGTGTGCGCCGCCGGGATCGGCTCCGTGCCGAGCCTGGGCGCGATGATCCGGGCCCGCTGGGCGGCCCTGTACCGCGGCACCCCGAAACTGCACACGGCATACTCGTTCGAGTCGGTCGTGGACGAGGTGTGCTTCATCTTCGGCCCGATCATTTCCATCGGCTTGTCCACCGCCTGGTTCCCGGAGGCCGGTCCGCTGCTGGCCGCCTGCTTCCTGGCGGCCGGCGTCTTCTGGCTCACCGCCCAGCGCGCCACCGAGCCCGAGCCGCATCCGCGCGAGCACCACGGCGGCGGTACGGCCCTGCGCTCGCCGGGGCTCCAGGTGCTGGTGGCCACCTTCGTGGCGACCGGCGCGATCTTCGGCGCTGTGGACGTGGTCACCGTCGCCTTCGCCGACGAGCGCGGCCACAAGGGCGCGGCCAGCGTCGTACTGGCGGTGTACGCGGCCGGTTCCTGTGTGGCCGGGGTGGTCTTCGGGCTGCTGCGGTTCGCCGGGGCGCCGGAACGCCGCTGGCTGCTGGGCGTGGCGGCGATGGCCGTGAGTATGATCCCCCTCCTACTGGTCGGAAACTTGCCGCTTCTGGCCGTGGCGCTGTTCGTTGCGGGGCTGTCCATCGCGCCGACGATGATCACCACGATGTCCCTCATCGAAGAGCACGTACCTCGCGCGAAACTCACCGAGGGCATGACCTGGGTGAGCACCGGCCTCGCGGTCGGTGTCGCGCTCGGCTCGTCCGTGGCCGGCTCGGTGATCGACGTAGCCGGGGCGCGGGCCGGGTACGGGGTTCCGGCCGTGTCCGGGGCCGTCGCGGTCGCGGCCGGTTTCCTCGGGTACCGCCGGCTGCGCAGGCCGGCCGCGGGTCGGGGAGGCACCGTTGAGCAGCACAGCGAGCGGGAAGAACGGCACCTGGCGTAACTGGGGCGGTAACGTCGCCGCCCGGCCCGCCCGGCAGGTCACACCCGCCTCGGTGGAGGAGCTGGCCGAGGCGGTGCGCCGGGCCCGGGAGGACGGCCTGAAGGTCAAGGCGGTCGGTACGGGGCACTCGTTCACGTCGATCGCGGCCACCGACGGTGTGTTGATCCGCCCTCAACTGTTGACCGGCATCCGCACCATTGACCGGGAAGCCATGACCGTCACGGTCGAGGCGGGCACCCCGCTCAAGAGGCTCAATGCCGCTCTCGCGCGCGAGGGCCTGTCGCTCACCAACATGGGCGACATCATGGAGCAGACCGTCTCCGGGGCCACCAGCACCGGCACGCACGGCACGGGCCGCGAGTCCGCTTCGATCGCCGCTCAGATCACAGGGCTCGAACTCGTCACGGCCGACGGCTCGGTGCTCAGCTGCTCCGAGAAGGAGAATCCCGACGTCTTCGCGGCCGCCCGCATAGGTCTGGGCGCCCTCGGCATCGTCACCGCGATCACGTTCGCCGTGGAGCCCCTCTTCCTGCTCACCGCGCGCGAGGAACCGATGCCCTTCGAGCGGGTCCTCGACGAGTTCGACCAACTCTGGGCCGAGAACGAGCACTTCGAGTTCTACTGGTTCCCGCACACCGGCAACACCAACACCAAACGCAACAACCGCAGCGCGGGCCCGGAGCAGCCGGTGGGACAGCTGGCGGGCTGGTTCGAGGACGAGTTCCTCTCCAACGGCGTCTTCCAGGTGGCCCAGTGGGTCGGCCGCGCCGTCCCGCGGACCGTTCCCGTCATCGCCCAGGTCTCCAGCAAGGCGCTGTCCGCGCGGACGTACACGGACATCCCCTACAAGGTCTTCACCTCGCCCCGCCGGGTGCGCTTCGTGGAGATGGAGTACGCCGTGCCGCGCGCGGCCCTGGTGGAGACGCTGAGCGAGCTGAAGGCCATGGTCGACCGCTCGGGCCTGCGCGTCAGCTTCCCCGTCGAGGTGCGCACGGCCCCGGCCGACGACATCACCCTGTCCACCGCCTCCGGCCGGGACAGCGCCTACATCGCCGTCCACATGTTCCGGGGCACGCCGTACCAGGCCTACTTCACCGCCGCCGAGCGCATCTTCACCGCGCACGAGGGCCGGCCGCACTGGGGCAAGGTGCACACGCGGGACGCCGAGTACTTCACGCGCGTGTACCCGCGATTCGGCGAGTTCACTGCGCTGAGGGACCGCCTTGACCCGGATCGGCTGTTCCAGAACGACTACGTGCGGAGGGTTCTGGGGGCGTAGGCGTCGCGGCGGAGGCGCTGGGCGCGGGGGTCGGGGTGGCCGGGCCGTCGCTCGGCCGCCCGCTCGGGGAGGCGTCGGGCGTCGGGGTCGCGCTGTGTGTCGTACCGCCACCGGCGTCGGGCGGGTACGCGCGCCCGGAGGACGGCGCGTGCGAAGGGGCCGGTGTCTCCTCGGATGTGGAGGCCGCCGAACCCCGTCCGGTGACGGCGTCGCTGACCGTCGTACCCGTGCCGCCGCTGAAGCTGCTGCCGGAGACCATTTCGTACGCCGTGATGCCGGCCATCGTGACGCCGAAGACCAGTGCGGCCGCGGCCACCGGCCGCCGCCAGCTCTTCTTCACGCGCGCGCGGTAGACCGTCCCCTCGGTGAACTCCCCCGGAGGCGGTGGCACTTGTTCCCTGGGGCGGGTCGCGACCGTCGCCTCCCGCAGCTGCTCCCCGGTCCGCCTGAAGAAGTGCTGGAAGAGCGTGCCTCCGCAGGTGGCGACGACACTGACGACCCCGGCGCCGAGGATCGTGCCGTACACCCCGAAGTACGACGCGAGTCTGGCCGCCACGACCGCCGCGAGGGCGCTGCCCGCGACCTGGGGGACGCTCAGGTCGATCCGCTTGCGACCGGTATCGGGCGTCTCACGCATACCCGGAGCTTGCCCGCCTTTCCCGCACTTGATCGACATTGACTGACCGACTGCATGAGAAGGGACGCGCAACGGAAACCATTAGTTCCGTTTCTGGGGATTGCGTGAAGTTCGCCACGTTCATGATCGGCGAAACCGGTTGCCGAGCGCCAAGTCGCGGCCCTTGCCAGAAGTTGGGCGGCGCGCCCATCCACGCACATGGTCCAAATGGAGTACTGTTGCGAGCCCTGGGCCCGGTCTCCCACCAGGGTGTCCGGGGCCTTGCAGGACCGCCGGAGGGGGCTAGTTGCACAGGGTGACGGAGTTGGTCACTTAGCGTTGCGAACAGGTAACCGTGCCATAACGGCGGCCCAGGGCCCGTGCCCGACACGCCGGGCAACTCGGCAAGGTTGTGGCAGGCTGCACCCGGGCAGGCCACACTCGACTAGCGGAAGCAGCGACGCACGTGACGTCGGCAGGCACCACCCGGGAGGTCCCCATGCCCGAACTGCGTGTCGTGGCCGTCTCGAATGACGGCACACGGTTGGTGCTGAAGGCTGCCGACGCGACGGAGTACACCCTTCCGATCGACGAACGGCTGCGCGCCGCCGTACGCGGCGACCGGCCCCGCCTCGGCCAGATCGAGATCGAGGTCGAGAGCCATCTGCGCCCGCGTGACATCCAGGCGCGGATACGCGCGGGTGCCACCGCGGAAGAGGTCGCGCAGCTCGCCGGCATTCCCGTCGACCGGGTACGCCGGTTCGAGGGCCCCGTGCTGGCCGAGCGTGCCTTCATGGCCGAGCGCGCCCGCAAGACCCCGGTCCGCCGCCCCGGCGAGAACTCCGGCCCGCTGCTCGGCGAGGCCGTCCAGGAGCGGCTGTTGCTGCGCGGTGCCGAGAAGGACACCGTGCAGTGGGACTCCTGGCGCCGCGACGACGGCACCTGGGAGGTGCTCCTCGTCTACCGGGTCGCGGGCGAACCGCACTCGGCGAGCTGGACGTACGACCCGCCCCGGCGGCTCGTGCAGGCCGTGGACGCCGAGGCGCGCTCGCTGATCGGTGAGTCCGACGATCTCGCCGTACCCGAGCCGAGCTTCCCGTTCGTGCCGCGCATCGCCCGCCTGCCGCGCGAGCGTTCGATGGACCGTGCCCTCGACCGGGGCGAGCGCGAGCGGCCGAGCCTGCCGGCCCAGGCGTCCGAGCCCCCCGAGGAGACGACGGGGGAACGCGACTCGCTGACCAGCCTCCTGGAGGCCGTGCCGAGCTTCCGGGGCGACCTGGTGGTCCCGGAGCGCCCGGCGGAGGACGCGGAGAAGCCCGTCGACGAACCGGCGGCCGAGGAGCCGCCGGCGCCCGCCGCCTCGGCCGGTTCGGCCTACGCGGACGTCCTCATGCCGCGCTCCGTCGGCAGTCACCGCGACCGGCTCATCGGTGCCACCGACCGCCAGGCCGAGGCCGACGGCGTCCGCCCCGGCCGCCGCGCCGCCGTGCCGAGCTGGGACGAGATCGTGTTCGGCACGCGCCGCAAGAAGCAGGAGTAACGGGCCGTAGGAAACGGAAAACGGGGGCACGCGTGCGTGCCCCCGTTTTCCTGCAGCCGCTACTGCGGGTCCGCCCCCACCGCCACCGGGCGGTCCGGGTCGGAGGACCACTCGGACCACGAACCGACGTACAGGGCCGCCGGGATGCCCGCCACGGCCAGCGCGAGGACCTCGTGGGCGCCGGAGACGCCCGAACCGCAGTACACGCCCACCTCGGCGTCCGCCGCGACGCCCAGGGCCTTGAAGCGGTCGCGCAGTTCGGCCGCGGGCAGGAAGCGGCCGTCGGGGCCCACGTTCTCCGTCGTCGGCGCCGACACCGCGCCCGGAATGTGCCCGCCGACCCGGTCGATCGGCTCCACCTCGCCGCGGTACCGCTCCCCCGCGCGCGCGTCCAGCAGCACGCCCGTACGGGCCAGGGCGGCGGCCGCGTCCGCGTCCAGCAGTCCGCCGGCCGCGGGCTCCGGCCGGAAGTCACCCTCCGCCGGATCCTCGACCCGCGTGGACAGTTCGCCCTCCCAGGACGGCAACCCGCCGTCGAGGACCCGCACGTCCGGGTGACCCGTCCAGTGCAGCAGCCACCACGCACGCGCGGCCGCCCAGCCCTGGCCGCCGTCGTACACGACGACCGGGCGCCCCGCCGACACACCCGCGCGGCGCATCGCGGCGCCGAACTCCGCGAGGTCCGGCAGCGGATGGCGGCCGCTTCCCCCGGGTGCTGAGGCGAGCTCCCGGTCCAGGTCGACGAAGACCGCGCCGGGAATGTGCCCGGCGGCGTACTCGGCCCGCCCGTCGAAGGCCGGCGCGCCCGCCGCCTTCGCCACGCTCAGCTGCCAGCGCACGTCCAGCAGCACCGGCGGACGGTCGCCGGTCAGCTCATGCGCGAGATCGGTTGCGGTGATGATGGCGTTCATGGGGTCCATGCATACGCCAGGGGTGGCCGCGGCGTCCAGGTCCGGCTACTCTGCTCGGCCGGACAGGCTCGATCACGAGGGGTAGGGGATCGAGCACGTGCTGTACAGCCGACGGACACCCCCCGGCCACCGTCAGGAAGCGCCGAAAGTCGGCAGAACGGGCATCCTCCCGGAGGTGTCGCCGAGCGGCGGCCCGGTAAGGCCCGCCGCGGCGTGGAGGATGCGGGCACCGGCACGGGCGTGCCCGCCGCCGGCGTGGACACCCCTTGCGGGGAGCGGAAGCGACATGGCCACCACGAGGGGCCGGGGAGAGAGTGATCGATGACCGAGGCACGGGAGTCGGCCGGTCCGCACGTGCGGCGCGCGCCCGGCACGCCCTGCTGGGTGAGCCTGATGGCGCACGGGCTGGCCGCCACCGAGGAGTTCTACGGCGAGTTGTTCGGCTGGGAGTTCCGGCCGGGCCCGCAGCAGCTCGGCCCGTATGTGCGGGCGCTGCTCGACGGGCACGAGGTGGCCGGCATGGGCCAGCTGTCGCCGGACCACCGGCTGCCGATCGCCTGGACGCCGTACTTCGCCTCGGACGACGTGGACAGTACGGCCGACACGGTGCGGGAGTGCGGCGGCACGGTGGCGGTCGGCCCGCTGGACGCCGCCGAGGCCGGCCGGATGGCCATCGCCGCCGATCCCTCCGGGGCGGTGTTCGGCATCTGGCAGGGCTCCGCGCACCTCGGCACGGCGATCACCGGTGTGCCCGGTACGCCCGCCTGGAACGAGCTGGTGACGTTCGAGACGGAGAGCGTCGCCAAGTTCTACACGACCGTGTTCGGTTACGAGGCGGAGCCGGTGCTCTCCGCCGACTTCGACTACGTCACCCTGCGCCTCGGCGGGCGTCCGGTCGCCGGGCTGCACGGCGTGGGCCACGGCCTGCCCCGGGACCGGGGGCCGCACTGGCAGACGTACTTCGAGGTCACCGACGTCGATCTGACGCTGCGCCAGGTCACGGAGCTGGGCGGCCGGGTCGTCCGGAAGGCGCACGACAGCCCACACGGGCGCGTGGCGGCGGTGAGGGACCCTGAGGGCGCGGAGTTCCTGGTGCTCCAGGACCCGCGCTGAGCCCGCGCTGAGCCCTGGGGGTTCAGTGGGGCGCGACCGGCAGGACATCCGGGGACAGGGCCGCCGCGCGGGCCGACGCGGCGGTCATCCGGCGCCGGTGGTGGCGGCGGCACAGCACCTCGTAGCCGACCTCGCCGGTGGACTGGTCGACGTCGCCGACGACCACCTGGGCGCCCTCGACCACCATCTCGCCGCCTGTCGTGCGGGCGTTGTGCGTGGCGCGGGCGCCGCACCAGCACAGCGCCTCCACCTGGAGCACCTCGATGCGGTCGGCCAGCTCGACCAGCCGCTGCGAGCCGGGGAAGAGCTTGGTGCGGAAGTCCGTGGTGATCCCGAAGGCGTACACGTCCAGGCCGAGATCGTCCACCACGCGCGCGAGCTGGTCGATCTGCTCGGGCGCGAGGAACTGCGCCTCGTCCGCGATCACGTAATCGGCCCGGCGGCCCTGTGACAGGTGCTCCACGAGGTAGGCGTACAGGTCCTGGTCGTCCGCGACCTCCACGGCGTCGGTGACCAGGCCGAGCCGGGAGGACAGCTTGCCCTCGCCCGCGCGGTCGTTCCGGGTGAAGATCATCCCGACGAGGCCTCGCGCGGAGCGGTTGTGCTCGATCTGCAGAGCCAGCGTCGACTTCCCGCAGTCCATCGTTCCGGAGAAGAACACCAGCTCGGGCATGAGGAGTTGAGCACCTTTCGGCGAAGAGTCGGGTGAGTGGTCGCGGGGCGGCAGCGTCAGGAGCGTACTTCGAGCAGCGGAATCAGCTGCTCGGCGGGCGTCATCGAGCCGTGGTTGCCGGCCAGCGCCGACTCCTTGGGCTCCCGCTCGGTGGCGATGATCAGGACGTCGTCGTACGCGGCCGCGATCACGTCCCCGAGCCGGGCGTACACCCGCTCGTCGATGTGCGGCCCGAACCAGCCCGCCTCGATCGCCTCGTCCCGCGAGGCCACCCAGAACTGCTCGCCGAGCACCTCGCGCCAGCAGGCCAGTACGTCGTTCTCGGCGCCCGGCACCGCGTACACGTGCCGCGCCCGGCCCTCGCCGCCCAGCAGGGCGACCCCGGCGCGCAGCTCCCAGTCCGTGTCGAAGTCGAAGCGGTGCTCGTCGTCGAACGGGACGTCGACCATGCCGTGGTCGGCGGTGACGTAGAGCGCGCTGCGCGGCGGCAGTTGCTCGGCGAGGCGCTGGGCGAGCCGGTCGACGTACATCAGCTGGCCGCGCCAGGTGTCGGAAGCGACGCCGTAGCGGTGCCCGGAGCCGTCCAGCTCGGAGTAGTACGTGTAGACCAGCGAGCGGTCCCCGGCGGCCAGTTGCTCGGCGGCGACGTCCATGCGCTCCTCGCCGGTCAGCCGGCCGTGGAAGGTGCCGCCGCTGAGCGCGATCTTGGTGAGCGGGGTGCGCTCGAAGGCCGGCGAGGACACCTGGGCGGAGTGCACCCCGGCCTCGTGGGCCAGCTGGAAGACGGTGGGGTACGGCTGCCAGGGGCGCGGGTCGGTGTACGGCTGGAAGCGGAGCTGGTTCATCAGCTCGCCGGTGGCCGGGTTGCGCACGGTGTAGCCGGGCAGGCCGTGGGCGCCGGGCGGCAGGCCGGTGCCGACGGAGGCGAGGGAGGTCGCGGTGGTCGCCGGGTAGCCGGCGGTGAGCGGACGGCCGGTGCCGCCGCGCGAGCTGCCGAGCAGCGAGGTCAGGAAGGGGGCCTCGTCGGGGTGGGCCTTCAGTTGCTCCCAGCCGAGCCCGTCGACCAGGAAGACACAGACCCGGTCGGCCGCGGTCAGTTCCGGAATCGTGGCGGTCAGGCCGGGTACGCCCATCCCGGCGGCCAGGGTGGGCAGCAGATCGGCGAGGGAGCCGGTGCCGTACTCGGGCAGCGGCGCGGTGTCGAGGGCGAGCGGTTCCGGGTCGTCCCAGGTCGAGAGCTGGGACATCAGCGCGCGATGTCCGCGGTCGCCTCCGAGACGGCCTGCGCGAAGGCGAGCGTCTGGCGCACCGTCTCCGGGCCGTCCCCGGCCTCGCTGACGCGCAGGCTGAGGTCGTCCGCCGTGGAGCTGCCCGTGTAGCCGTGGTCGGCGTCGCAGTTGGGGTCTCCGCAGGCGGCGGGCTCCAGGTCGATGCGGCTGACCGCGCCCCAGCCGATGGTCAGCACGACCTCGCGGGGCAGGGTGCCCGGCGTGTACTGCTCGGGGTTCGCGACCACGCGGCTGACCACGACCGAGGAGATCCGGCCGAGCTTCACCGACTCGGTGGAGGTGGTGGCGTACGGCGTCGGGGAGGTGCTGTCGGCGGCCTGCTCGTCGGTGTGGCTGACGATGAAGCGGTTGCCGGTGAGAACGAGCACGGTCACATGCCGGCGCACCTCGTTCTGGTCGAACGTGGTCTCCTGGTGGACCAGGTACGACCGGATGGGCTCGCCGCCCACAGCGGCCTCCACCGCCTCGGCCACGAGGGCCGGGTAGTAGCCGCTGCGCTCGATCGCCGCGCGCAGCCCCTGGGTCGTCGTACTGGTCTTGGCCATGGCGTCCATCCTAATCCGTGGGCAAGGGCGCTCCGGGCCAGTCGCGGGGACCGGGGCGGCCAGCACGCGCGCGTGAGTGCCGGTTCTCGACCGGGTCAGGGCTCCTCATGTCCAGCCCACCCGGTGCCGACCGGCGGGTCAGCTGAAGCTCACGCGGGGGCGGCCAACCTCAGGGGCGCGGGGCTGTGCTCGATATGCGGCTCCGCCGGCGATCTCCCTGCGGCCCCTCCGGTCAGTAGGCCGGCATCGTGCGCGGACCCAGGTCGTCGCGGGCGGGCGGTGGCGCCAGCCGGACGGTGGCGCCGAGGACGCCGGCGCCGTGCGGGGCGACGACGACCGGCTCCAGGGTGACCGCGACCACCTCCGGGTGATCGTCGACCAGCCGGGACACCCGCAGCAGCAGTTCCTCCAGCGCCGGGGTGTCGACGGGCGTGGAGCCGCGCCAGCCGAACAGCAGGGGGGCCGTACGGATCGACCGCACGAGAGACGTCGCCTCGCGGTCGGTGACGGGGACCAGCCGGTGCGCCATGTCTCCGAGCAGCTGGGAGGCGGCCCCGGCGAGCCCGAAGGACAGCACGGCGCCGGCGGCCGGGTCGATCACGGCCCGTACGACCGTGTCGACGCCCCTGGGCGCCATGCCCTGCACCACCGGCCGCAGCTCCTCCGGCGCCCCGAACAGCCCGGTCAACTCCGCGTACGCCCGGCGCAGTTGCTCCTCGTCCGCGAGATCGAGGCGTACGCCGCCCAGGTCCGCGCGGTGCCGCAGATGCGGGGCGGTGGCCTTGAGGGCGACCGGATAGCCGAGGGCGCGGGCGGCCTCGGCGGCGGCGTCGGGGGTGGCGGCGGGCAGGGCCCGGCGGACGTGGATGCCGTACTTCTCAAGCAGCTCGCAGGTCTCGGCGGCGGAGATCGTGAGCCCCTCCCCGCGCGCGAGCAGCTCCCCGATCAGCCGCGCGGCCCCCTTCTCGTCGATGTCGTCGTACTCCGGCACCTTCCCGGGCTCCGCCGCCTCCCGCCGCCACTGCCCGTACTTCACGGCTTCGGCAAGCGCCCGCACGGCGCGTTCGGCGGCGGGGTAGGCGGGGATGAGGCGGGTGCCGTCGGGGAGTGCCGCCACTGCGGTGGAGGACGCGGCTGCCACGGTGGGGTGGCTGCCGCTTGCACCAGCCGTGGGCTCGCCGGCGCCCGCACCCGCTCCCGTGGTGGGCCATCGTTCCGCAGGGCCGAACAGATGGGCACCGCCCTCGGCTCCGGATGCCTTCTCAACGGCCTGCGGTGCGGTACTCGCCGCAGCCGACAACGCCTCCGCCAGCCCCCCTAGCTCCACATGGACCACCAGCACCGGCTTGCCCGGAACGGCCGCCGCGGCCGACCGCAGCGCCTCCGCCAGCTCCGCATCCCCCGGCGACCCTTCCCCGATCGCGGGGATCGCCGTGACGACAACGGCGTCGTGCGTGCTGTCGGCCAGCGCGGCGGACAGCGCCCGGTGGAAGTCCTCCGCCGTGGCCCCGGTCGTCAGATCCACCGGCCGAGCCGGCCGCAGGCCTTCCGCCAGGCAGCGGTCGTACGCCAGCGCGCCCAGCGACTCGGAGTTGCCGAGGATCGCCACCCGCGGCCCGGCAGGCAGCGGCTGGCGGGCGAGCAGGAGGCCCGTGTCGACCAGTTCGGTGATCGTGTCGACCCGGAGCACCCCGGCCTGCCGCAGCAGCGCGGAGACGGTGGCGTGCGGCAGCCGCGTCGCCCGTACCGCGTGCCCCTGCGGCGCGGAGCCGACCCCCTGCACCACGACCAGCGGCTTCGCCGCCGCCGTCCGCCGCGCGAGCCGGGTGAACTTGCGCGGGTTGCCGATGGACTCGAGGTACATGAGGGCGACGTCGGTCTCGGGATCGTCGTACCAGTACTGGAGGACGTCGTTGCCGGAGACGTCCGCGCGGTTGCCGGCGGAGACGAACGTGGAGACGCCCGTGACCCCGGTGACCCCTCCCCCGCGCCGGTGCAGCCGGGACAGCAGGGCGATGCCGATGGCGCCGGACTGGGCGAACAGTCCGATGCGGCCGGGGCGCGGCATCTCGGGGGCGAGGGAGGCGTTCAACCGGACGTCCGGCGCGGTGTTGATGACCCCGAAGGCGTTGGGGCCGATGAGCCGCATGCCGTACGCGCGCGCGTGCCGTACGAGGGCCCGCTGCCGCTCCCGCCCCTCGGGGCCGCTCTCGGCGTATCCGGCGGAGAGGACGACGAGCCCCTGCACGCCGTGCTCGCCGCACTCCGCGACCACCGCGGGCACGTGGTCGGCCGGTACGGCGATCACGGCGAGGTCGACCGGCCCGTCGATGTCCCGCACCGAGCGGTGCGCGGGAACCCCGTCGACCTCCTTGAGGTCCTCCGGGAGGGCCTGGTTCACGGCGTGCAGCCGGCCGCCGTAGCCGCCGTCCCGGATGTTGCCGAGGACGCTGCGGCCGACTCCGCCGGGGGCGCGGCCCACGCCGATGACCGCCACCGAGCCGGGCGCGAGCAGCCGCCGTACCGAGCGGGCCTCGGCGCGCTGCTCCCGCGCACGCTGCACGGCGAGCGAGCGGTCGGTGGGCTCGAGGTCGAACTCCAGGCGGACGACGCCGTCCTCGAAGCTGCGCTTCTGCGTGTACCCCGCATCCGTGAACACCTTGATCATCTTGGTGTTGGCGGGAAGCACCTCGGCGGCGAAGCGGCGGATGCCCCGCTCGCGCGCGACCGCCGCGATGTGCTCCAGCAGGGCGGAGGCGACCCCGCGGCCCTGGTGCGCGTCCTGCACCAGGAAGGCGACTTCGGCCTCGTCGGCCGGTGCGGAGGCGGGCAGGCCGTCGGCGCCGATGCGGTCATAGCGTACGGTGGCGATGAACTCGCCGCCGATGGTGGCCGCGAGTCCCACCCGGTCCACAAAGTCGTGGTGCGTGAAGCGGTGGACGTCCTTGGCGGACAGTCGTGGGTACGGCGCGAAGAAGCGGTAGTACTTCGACTCGTCCGAGACCTGCTCGTAGAAGCTGACCAGGCGGTCGGCGTCATCAACGGTGATGGGCCGGATGCGCGCGGTACCCCCGTCGCGCAGCACCACGTCCGCCTCCCAGTGGGCGGGATACTCGTGCCGGTCCTGCCGGCCCGCCGAGGTCTGCATGGGCCCCAGAGTACGGCTCGCATCCGACAACGGTGCGAGGCAGTCTGTGGAGGACGTATGTCGGATCGAGGCCGCGGTCCGACGTCACGCCGGAGGGGACGAAGGTCCGCTCCGGGCATGCTTCACGATATGGGAAACTGGTCTAGACAACCCTGAACACCGAAGGGCAGCAACACATGGCTGAGCGCCGCGTCAACGTCGGCTGGGCCGAGGGCCTCCACGCCCGCCCCGCCTCCATCTTCGTCCGAGCCGCCACGGCCGCAGGCGTCCCGGTGACGATCGCCAAGGCTGACGGGACCCCCGTCAACGCGGCCTCGATGCTGGCCGTCCTGGGCCTCGGCGCCCAGGGGGGCGAGGAGATCGTCCTCGCCTCCGATGCCGAGGGCGCGGACGTCGCCCTGGACCGTCTGGCCAAGCTGGTCGCCGAGGGTCTGGAAGAGCTGCCCGAGACGGTCTGACCGCTCACGCGCAGAACAACGGAGCCGCGTCGCCCTTTCGGGCGGCGCGGCTTCGCCGTTTTCAGCGCGGCCCGGTCGGCCGTCTTTTGGAAATACGCGGACACACCGGAATTCAGGCAGCAGGAATACGCCTGCGCCGAATTACTCTTCTTTGTATACGGCGCCCGTGTTAATGCCGCAGGCCCGACATGTTTACGGTGTGTTGCGAAGTCCTCACATGCTCACCGGCACCGGAGAAGCGCAGCCGGTGCACGGCCGTCGCGCGCTCACCGTGCAACGCCGTGAGCGACCGCGCGCGCTCGCCGTCGCCGCGCGCCACCGCGTCCACGATCGCGCCGTGCTCCGCCCAGGACTCGGCCGGGCTGGACGGCGCCTCCACCGTGTACATCCAGGCGATCTTGTGCCGCAGCTGGGTCAGCATCGAGGTCAGCGAGGGGCTGCCGCAGGCCTGGGCGAGCGTCTCGTGGAACCAGCCGCCCAGCGAGCGCAGATCCTCGCTGCTACCCCGCCTGGCCCGCTCCTGGCCCAGCCGCACCAGGCCGCGCAGCACCTTCAGATGCGCCTCCGTGCGCCGCTGTGCGGCCCGGGCGGCCCCGAGCGGCTCCAGGAGCATGCGCATCTCCAGCAGGTCGGCGGCCTCCTGCTCGGTCGGCTCGGCCACGCACGCGCCCGCATGCCGGCGCGTCACCACGAAGCCCTCCGCCTCCAGGGTGCGCAGGGCCTCGCGGACGGGGACGCGCGAGACGCCGTAGCGACGGGCCAGGACTTCCTCGGTCAGCCGGCCGCCACGCTCGTAGACACCGGCGACGATGTCGTCCCGGATCGCCGTGCATACCGAGTGCGCCGGAATACGCATGACCGACCTCCGCCTTAATCCCCGTGAAACGTCGACGATGGACGTGTGTTCCGTGACTCTATTCCAATGAGCCGGAATTTCCGACGGCGGGCCGGAATCCATGGAAGTTTTTTGGACAGACATCCGGCGGACAGCGTGAAAAACGGCGAAAGCCCCGGCTCGGTGAGCCGGGGCCGCGGATGCCGTGCGCGGGTGCGTCAGACGGTCACGCCGTGCTTGCGGAGATAGGCGACGGGGTCGACGTCCGAGCCGTAGTCGGGGGTCGTACGGGCCTCGAAGTGGAGGTGCGGCCCGGTGACGTTGCCGGTCGCGCCGGACAGGCCGATCTGCTGGCCCGGGGTGACCTGCTGGCCCACCGTGACCCCGAGCGACGACAGATGGCCGTACTGGGTGTACATGCCGTCGGCCATCCGGATCACGATCTGGTTGCCGTACGCGCCGCCCCAGCCGGTGGAGACGACGGTGCCGGAGCCGACCGCGTGGACGGGCGTGCCGCTGGCCGCGTGGAAGTCGATGCCGGTGTGGGAGCCGGAGGACCACAGGGAGCTGCTGGCCTTGTAGCCCGTGGAGACGTACGAGTCCGTGATCGGGGCGACGAAACGGTTCAGCCGCTCGCGCTCGGCCTCGCGGGCGGCGCGCGCCTTGGCCGCGCGGATCTCCTGGGCCCGCTTGGCGGCGGCCTGCTCGGCCGCCTTCTGCTCGGCGGCCCGCTGCTGGGCGGCGGCCTGCGCGCTGATGTGCTCGGCCACGTCGTCGCTCACGGTGAGGACCGGAGTGAGGCCGGTCTGCTCCGCGGCGTTCTCGGCGGCGAGGGCCGGGGAGGCCGCGAGGGTGCCGATGACACCGGTGGTGGTCAGGGCCGCGACACCGGCCGCCTGAGCGGTGGTGCGCTTGACCCGGCCGGGCTTGCGATGCTTCCCGGTGGCGCACATGAACGCCATGAAGTGGCTGGTCCTTTCCTTCCCTCTCGCCTACCGGGTTAGCTGACGGGTTCGGAGCAGGAAGGTCTCCTACGGGCCCCACGCGCACGCGTGGCGTCCGATTCACCCCAGGGACGTGGGTCCCCGGCTCCCCTGGCTCGCGCCGTACGGGGACTCGGCGATGGCTGTCCGGTGCCGCGGGTGCGGCGCACTGCCCGACGAACAGCCCGGACGACGCTAGGCGGGCGCCTCGGCAATCCCCAAACGGATCCGGGTTTTTGTAGCGCATCCCACAGGGCAGACAGGCAACCTCCGCCCCAAATCGGGCATCTGGGGAAGACATGAGGAAGAGAGCGGAACAGCAGGGGCCCTGACGGCCTGTCGGTCGTCAGGGCCCCACGCGTGCGTGCGTCAGTCGGCCGCCACCACGGTGACGTCGCCGATGCCGAGCGCCTCCACCGGCGCCTTGATCTGGGCGGCGTCACCGACGAGGACGGTCACCATGCGGTCCACCGGGAAGGCGTTCACGACGGCGGCCGTGGCCTCCACCGTGCCCGTCGCGGCCAGCTGCTGGTACAGCGTCGCCTGGAAGTCGTCGGGCAGGTGCTGCTCGACCTGGTCGGCCAGCGTGCTCGCGACGGCCGCCGCCGTCTCGTACTTCAGCGGCGCCACCCCGACGAGGTTCTGCACGGCCACGTCCCGCTCGGCGTCGGTCAGGCCGTCCGCCGCGAGGGTGCGCAGCACCTTCCACAGGTCGTCCAGCGCGGGACCGGTGTTGGGCGTGTCCACGGAACCGCTGATGGCGAGCATCGACACACCCGTGCCGTCCGGGGCGGACCGGAGGACCTGCCCGAAGGACCGCACACCGTAGGTGTAGCCCTTCTCCTCGCGCAGGACGCGGTCCAGGCGGGAGGTGAGGGTGCCGCCGAGGCAGTAGGTGCCGAGCACCTGGGCGGGCCACACGCGGTCGTGCCGGTCGGGGCCGACGCGGCCGATGAGCAGCTGCGTCTGGACGGCGCCGGGCCGGTCCACGATGACCACGCGCCCGGTGTCGTCGGCGCTCACCGCGGGCACCGGCCGGGGCTCGCCCTGGCTGCCGGTCCAGGCGCCCAGGGTCTCGCCGAGCAGCGCGTCCAGGTCGATCCCGGTGAGGTCGCCGACCACGACCGCGGTGGCCGTGGCGGGGCGGACGTAGCGGTCGTAGAAGGCGCGTACGGCGGCGGCGTCGATCTTCTCGACGGTCTCCTCGGTGCCCTGGCGCGGGCGCGACATGCGCGAGGTCGCCGGGAACAGCTCCTTGGAGAGCTCCTTGGCGGCCCGCCGGGAGGGGTTGGCCAGCTCGTGCGGGATCTCGTCCAGGCGGTTGCGGACCAGCCGCTCGACCTCGCTCTCGGCGAACGCGGGCGCGCGCAGGGCGTCGGCGAGCAGGCCCAGGCCCTTGGCCAGCCGGGAGGCGGGCACCTCCAGGCTGAGCCGGACACCGGGGTGGTCGGCATGCGAGTCCAGCGTGGCGCCCGCGCGCTCCAGCTCGGCGGCGAACTCCTCGGCGGAGTGCTTGTCGGTGCCCTCGGAGAAGGCCCGCGCCATGATCGTGCCGACGCCGTCCAGGCCGGCCGGCTCGGCGTCCAGGGGGGCGTCCAGCAGCACCTCGACGGCGACGATCTGCTGGCCGGGGCGGTGGCAGCGCAGCACGGTCAGGCCGTTGTCGAGCGTGGCGCGCTCGGGGGCCGGGAACGCCCACGGCCTGGCCTCGCCGGGCTGCGGCTGGGGGTGGAAGTCCATGGTGGCGAGCTCGGTCACTTGGCCGTCTCCTCGTTCTCGTTACCGGCCTCTACGGTCGCTTCCCGCTCCGGGTCCTCGCCGCGCCCCGCCTCCTCGGTGTGCTCGGCGGACTCGGCGGACAGCGGCTCGTAGACCAGGACCGCGCGGTTGTCGGGGCGCAGGCGGGCCTTGGCGACCTCCTGGACCTCCTTCGGGGTGATCTCCAGGACGCGCTTGACGGCGGTCAGGGCGAGCTGCGGGTCGCCGAACAGGACGGCGAACCGGCACAGTTCGTCGGCGCGGCCGGCGACCGTGCCGAGCCGGTCCAGCCACTCGCGCTCCAACTGGGCCTGGGCGCGCTCCATTTCCTCGGGCGTGGGGCCCTCCTCGGCGAACCGGGCCAGCTCCTCGTCGATGGCGGTCTCGATGACCGGCACCTCGACGTCCCCGGAGGTCTTCACGTCCAGCCAGCCCATGGAAGGCGCACCGGCGAGGCGCAGCAGGCCGAAGCCGGCCGCGACGGCCGTACGGTCACGGCGCACCAGCCGGTTGTACAGGCGGGAGGACTCGCCGCCGCCGAGGACGGTCAGGGCGAGGTCGGCCGCGTCGCACGCGCGCGTGCCGTCGTGCGGGAGCCGGTAGGCGGCCATCAGGGCGCGCGCCGGAACCTCCTCGACGACGACCTCGCGCTTCTGCTCGCCGATGACGTCCGGCAGGGAGCCGTCGCGGGGGGCGGGCTTGCCGTCGTGCGCCTGGATCGAGCCGAAGTACTTCTCGATCCAGGCGAGGGTCTGCACCGGGTCGATGTCACCGACCACGGAGAGCACCGCGTTGTTCGGCGCGTAGTAGGTGCGGAAGAACTGGCGGGCGTCCTCCAGGGTGGCCGCGTCCAGGTCCGCCATCGAGCCGATCGGCGTGTGGTGGTAGGGGTGACCCTCCGGGTACGACAGGGCGGTCAGCTTCTCGAAGGCGGTGCCGTAGGGGACGTTGTCGTAGCGCTGGCGGCGCTCGTTCTTCACGACGTCCCGCTGGTTCTCCATGGACTCGTCGTCCAGGGCGGCCAGCAGCGAGCCCATGCGGTCGGCCTCCAGCCAGAGCGCCAGCTCCAGCTGGTGGGTGGGCATGGTCTCGAAGTAGTTCGTGCGCTCGAAGCTGGTGGTGCCGTTGAGCGAGCCGCCGGCGCCCTGCACCAGCTCGAAGTGACCGTTGCCCTTCACCTGTCCCGAGCCCTGGAACATCAGGTGCTCGAAAAGGTGAGCCAGGCCGGTACGCCCCTTGACTTCATGGCGGGAGCCGACGTCGTACCAGAGGCAGACCGCCGCCACCGGGGTCAGGTGGTCCTCGGAGAGCACCACGCGCAGACCGTTGGCCAGCCGGTGCTCGGTCGCTGTCAGGCCCCCGGAGCCTGCCTCGGCTGTGGTCGTGTGACCCATGGGCATGTACGTCCCTTCGCGAGCGGAGGCGGTTGTGCTAACCGCGGTTTTCCTGCCGTTCCTGCCACTGTATGCACAGCGCGCGGGACCTCGGCGAAGTTCCCGCGGGACGTACGCCCACAGCGGATCCCGTAGCCCGCCCCGGACCCGCCCGGGGGTACCGGCAGGCCCGTTGAAACCGGGTCGTGGCACGGGTTGTCAGTGGCTCGGTCCACAATGGTCGGCGTCAGATCCGTCAAACGCGTCAGCAAGGAGCCAGGCAGCGATGGCCCGCCGCAGCACGAAGACCCCGCCGCCCGACGACTCGTACGAGGAGAAGATCCTCGACATCGACGTCGTCGACGAGATGCGTGGCTCCTACCTCGAGTACGCGTACTCGGTCATCTACTCGCGCGCCCTGCCGGACGCCCGTGACGGCCTCAAGCCGGTGCACCGCCGGATCGTGTACCAGATGAACGAGATGGGCCTGCGCCCCGACCGCGGCTATGTGAAGTGCGCGCGTGTCGTCGGCGAGGTCATGGGCAAGCTGCACCCGCACGGCGACGCGTCGATCTACGACGCCCTGGTGCGTATGGCCCAGCCCTTCTCCATGCGCGTGCCGCTGGTCGACGGCCACGGCAACTTCGGCTCGCTGGGCAACGACGACCCGCCGGCCGCCATGCGGTACACCGAGTGCCGGCAGGCCGCGGCGACGAGCCTGATGACCGAGTCGATCGACGAGGACACGGTCGACTTCGCGCCCAACTACGACGGCCAGGAGCAGGAGCCGGTGGCGCTGCCCGCTGCCTTCCCGAACCTGCTGGTCAACGGCTCCTCCGGCATCGCGGTCGGCATGGCGACGAACATGCCGCCGCACAACCTGCGCGAGGTCATCGCGGCCGCCCGCCATCTGATCAGGCACCCGAACGCCGACCTGGACGCGCTGATGCGGCACGTCCCGGGCCCGGACCTGCCCACCGGCGGCCGGATCGTCGGTCTGGACGGCGTCCGGGACGCGTACGCGACGGGCCGCGGCACCTTCAAGATCCGTGCCACGGTGTCGGTGGAGACGGTGACGGCCCGCCGCAAGGGCCTGGTCATCACCGAACTGCCCTTCACGGTCGGCCCCGAGAAGGTCATCGCGAAGATCAAGGACCTGGTCAACTCGAAGAAGGTCCAGGGCATCGCGGACGTCAAGGACCTCACCGACCGCGAGCACGGCCTGCGCCTGGTCATCGAGGTCAAGAACGGCTTCGTGCCGGAGGCGATCCTGGAGCAGCTGTACAAGCTGACCCCGATGGAGGAGTCCTTCGGCATCAACAACGTGGCGCTGGTGGACGGCCAGCCGCTCACACTGGGCCTGAAGGAGCTGCTGGAGGTCTATCTCGACCACCGCTTCGACGTGGTCCGGCGCCGCAGCGAGTTCCGCCGCGGCAAGCGCCGCGACCGGCTGCACCTGGTCGAGGGCCTGCTGACCGCGCTGGTCGACATCGACGAGGTCATCCGGCTGATCCGGTCCAGCGAGAACTCCGCGCAGGCCAAGGAGCGCCTGATGGAGCGCTTCTCGCTGAGCGAGGTCCAGACGCAGTACATCCTCGACACGCCGCTGCGCCGGCTCACCAAGTACGACCGCATCGAGCTGGAGGCGGAGAAGGACAGGCTCACCGCGGAGATCGCGGAGCTGACCCGGATCCTGGACTCCGACGCGGAGCTGCGCAAGCTGGTCTCGGCCGAACTGGCCGACGTGGCCAAGAAGTTCGGCACCGACCGGCGCACGGTCCTGCTGGAGTCCGCGGGCGCCCCGGTGGCCGCGGTGGCGCTGCAGGTGGCCGACGACCCGTGCCGGGTGCTGATGTCCTCGACCGGCCTGCTGGCCCGTACGGCGACCGCCGAGCCGTTCGCGGAGGAGGCCGACGCGAGGCGCGTCAAGCACGACGTGATCGTCTCGGCGGTTCCAGCGACCGCGCGCGGTGAGGTCGGCGCGGTGACCTCGGCGGGCCGCCTGCTGCGGATCAACGTGGTCGACCTGCCCCAGCTGCCGGACACGGCGGCGGCCCCGAACCTCTCCGGGGGCGCCCCGCTGGCGGAGTTCGTCTCGCTGGAGGACGACGAGACGGTGGTCTGCCTGACCACGCTGGACGAGTCGTCCCCGGGTCTGGCCCTCGGCACCGAGCAGGGTGTCGTCAAGCGCGTGGTGCCCGACTATCCCTCCAACAAGGAGGAGCTGGAGGTCATCACGCTCAAGGAGGGCGACCGGATCGTCGGCGCGGTGGAGCTGCGCACCGGCGAGGAGGACCTGGTCTTCATCACGGACGACGCCCAGCTGCTGCGCTTCCAGGCCTCCATCGTCCGTCCGCAGGGCCGCCCGGCGGGCGGTATGGCGGGCATCAAGCTCGCCGATGGCGCCAAGGTCATCTCGTTCACGGCGATCGACCCGGCCGCCGACGCGGTGGTGTTCACGGTGGCGGGCTCGCGCGGCACGCTGGACGACTCGGTGCAGACGACGGCCAAGCTGACCCCGTTCGACCAGTACCCGCGCAAGGGCCGGGCCACGGGCGGCGTGCGCTGCCAGCGGTTCCTGAAGGGCGAGGACTGCCTGTCGCTGGCCTGGGCGGGGCCGGCTCCCGCGCGCGCGGCGCAGAAGACCGGCATCCCGGCCGAGCTGCCGGAGCTGGACCCGCGCCGGGACGGCTCGGGCACGTCGCTGCCGAAGACGGTGTCGGTGGTCGCGGGGCCCGTTTCCTAGGGCTCCTACGACTCCGCGTCGGGCTCCTCCTCGGAGCCCTGGACGTACCTCAGGACGCCCCACATGCCGTGCTCGTCGGCATGTGGGGCGTCGTTCCTGGCCGCCTCCAGCTCCTTGCCGAGGGTGTCGGTGTCGAGGCCGGAGCCGATCAGCACGAGCCGGGTGAGCCGGTCGCCGGCCGCGGGCCAGGGCTCGGGGTAGAAGCGCAGGAACCGGCCGACGGCGTGCACGGCGTACCGGTTGCGGCTGTCGTACGGCCCGAAGTCGACGTACCCCTTGATCCGGTACAGCCCCTCGGGCCGGCTGTCCAGGAACCGCATGAGGGCGCGGGGGTCCATGGGCACGTCGGAGGCGAAGGACAGGCTGTCGTAGCCGGTGTGCAGATGACCGGAGTGGTCATGCGCGTCGTGGTCGTGCAGGTCGTCGAAGGACAGCTGCCCGACGCGCTCCTCGCCGGGCCTGCAGTCGAAGAGGAACTCCGGGTCGATACGACCGTAGGTGGCGGGCACGACGGCGGCGCGGTCGGTGAACTCGCGGACGAGTCCGAGGACCCGGTCGGCGTCGTCGGCGCGGTCCAGCTTGTTGACGACGACCAGGTCGGCGAGGGCGAGGTGCCGCTCGATCTCGGGGTGCCGGGCGCGGGTGTCGTCGAACTCGGCGGCGTCCACGACCTCGACCAGGCCGCCGTAGACGACGCCGGGCTGCTCGCTGGCCAGCACCATCCGCACGAGTTCCTGCGGCTCGGCGAGCCCGCTGGCCTCGATGACGATCACATCGATGCCGGTGCCGGGGGCGGCGAGCCGGTCCAGGTAGACGTCGAGTTCGCTCGCGTCGACGGCGCAGCACAGGCAGCCGTTGCCGAGCGAGACGGTCGAGTCACCGAGGGCACCCGCGACGGCCATCGCGTCGATCTCGATGGACCCGAAATCGTTGACGATCGCCCCGATCCGGCTGCCGCCGCTGCGGTGCAGCAGGTGGTTGAGGAGCGTGGTCTTCCCGGAGCCCAGGAAACCGGCCAGCACGACGACCGGGATCTGCTGCGGACCGCTGCTGCTGCCCGGGCTGTGCACCATGGTGTTCCCCAACGGGCGACCTCTCTCACGTGGACCGACTGCCGGACCAGGATAGGAGTGGCGCCCGGGGGCGGGCTCACGGCTGAGCCGGCACCGCCACCGGGGGCTCCGGGCCGACGTAGCGGGCCACCGGGCGGATGATCTTCGAATCCGCCGCCTGCTCCAGGATGTTGGCACTCCACCCCACCACCCGGGCCGCGGCGAAGGTGGGGGTGAACATCTCGCGGGGCAGGCCGCACAGTTCCATGACCACGCCGGCGTAGAACTCGACGTTGGTGTGGAGTTCGCGGCCGGGCTTCAGCTCGGCGAGGATCGCCTCGACGGTGCGCTCGACCTGCACCGCGAACTCGACACGCGGGCCGCCGAAGCTCTCGGCGATCTCCCGCAGCATCCGCGAACGGGGGTCCTCCGTACGGTAGATGGCATGTCCGAACCCCATGATCCGGTCGCCGGCGAGCACCCGCTCACGGATCCAGGAGTCGATCCGGTCCGGGGTACCGATGGCGTCCAGGGTGTCCAGGGCCCGACTGGGCGCACCTCCGTGCAGCGGCCCGGACAGGGCACCCACCGCTCCGGTCAGGCAGGCCACCACGTCGGCGCCGGTGGAGGCGATGACGCGAGCGGTGAAGGTTGACGCATTGAATCCGTGATCAATGGTTGAGATCAGGTATTGCTCGACCGCACGGGCCCGACGCGGCTCCGGCTCCTCGCCCGTGAGCATGTACAGGTAGTTGGCCGCGTACGGGAGATCCTCGCGCGGCTCGACCGGGTCCAGGCCCTGACCGAGCCGGTACAGCGCGGTGAGCAGCGTGGGTACGGCGGCGCAGGCGGCCACGGTGTCGGCGCGGCGCCGGTCGGCGTCGATGTCGTACAGAGGTCGCAGTCCCCGCGCCGAACCCAGCAGCGACAGGGCCGTACGCAGGCCGGACAGCGGGCCGGAGACGCGGCTCGCGGCGGCGATCGCGGGCAGCGCGGCGCGGACCTCCTCGGGCAGCCGGCGCAGCGCGGCGGTCTCGGCCGCGAAGGCGGCACGGCGCTCCGCGTCCGGGAGCGTGCCGTGCACCAGGAGGTGCCAGACGTCCTCGAAGCCGCGAGTCCGCGCGAGTTCGACGGCCGAGTACTGGCGGTAGTGGTAGAAGCCCTCCCGTCCGCGGACGTCACCGATCTCGGTCTCGGTGACGACGACGCCCGCGAGGCCGCGCGGGGCGTCGATGAGCGGGGCGGTCCTGTTGATGGACATGGTTCTCCTCCCTGAACTTGATTCGACTGTCCATGCTTGACTTGTTTCCTGTCAACGTTGATTCAGTCAATACATAGCTATCAAGGTATGCAGAGACGACTACGGTGTCCCCCATGCGCGATCACGAACCCGCTCCCGGCCGTCCCGGACGAAGGCTGACCACGCGGGAGACCGCCGAACTGCTCGGCGTGAAGCCCGAGACGGTCTACGCGTACGTGAGCCGCGGCCTGCTCAGCAGCAGACGCGAACCCGGCGGCCGGGCCAGCACCTTCGAGGCCAGGGAGGTCGAGGCGCTCGCCCGGCGCAGCCGGCGCGAGGCGGCCGGAACCCCGGGCTCCGGCGGGGATCTGTCCGTCCGGACCCGCATCACGCTGATCGAGCAGGACCGGTACTACTTCCGCGGCGTGGACGCCGTGGAGCTGGCCCTGCGCCACTCCTACGAGGAAGTCGCGGAGTGGCTGTGGACGGGCCGGCTCACCCCGGGGGTCACCTTCTCCGCGCCCGCCCCCACGGTCGAGGTCGCCCGTCGCGCGGTCGACGCCCTGTCGGAGCACGCCTCCCCCACCGACCGGCTCCGGGTGGCGGCGATCGCCGCGGCGGCCGAGGACCCGCTGCGCTTCGACCTGTCCGAGGACGCCGTGCTGAACACCGCGCGGATCCTCATCCCCACGCTCGTCACCGCGCTACCGCCGGCCCGGTACGACCACAGGGACGAGGGCCCGCTGGCCCACCGCCTGTGGGCCCGGCTGACCGGACGCCCCGCCGACGAGGCGTCCCTGCGCGTCCTGGACACCGCGCTCGCCCTGCTCGCCGACCACGATCTGGCCGCCTCCACGCTCGCCGTCCGGGTCGCCGCCTCGGCCCGGGCGCACGCCTACGCGGCGGTCTCGGCCGGGCTCGGCGTCCTGGAGGGCCCGCTGCACGGCGCCGCGAGCGGCAGTGCCCACCGCCTGCTGCTCGACGTGCTCGACCAGGGCACGGCCGTCCCGGTGATCGCCGACGAACTGCGCGCGGGCCGCCGGGTCCCCGGGCTGGGCCACCGGCTCTACACCGGCGAGGACCCGCGCGCACGCGTGCTGTTCGGCCAGTTGGAGCAGATCCCGGGCGCGGAGCCGGCGCTGCTCGCGGCGCGGGACATCGTCGCCACGACCGCCCGGCATACGCCGCTGCACGCCAACGTCGACCTGGCCCTGGCGGCGTTCACGGCGTCCAGCGGCATGCCCGCGACAGCCGGCGAGACGATCTTCGCCGTGGCCCGGACGGCGGGCTGGATCGCACACGCGCTGGAGGAGTACGGCGAGCGCCCGCTGCGCATGCGCCCGGTCGGCCACTACGTCGGTCCGCGACCGCCGCAGCCCCTGCCGGAGTAGACACGGCTTCGGCCGGAAGTCGCCGCGCACGAAGTCAGGTTAGGCTCACCTCTGTGAGTAGGTGCGCGACCGTCTCCCGGAGCCTTGACGAGCCCGTTTCCGGTACGGCGGCCACGGCGACGACGTGGCTGCTGCTGGAACAGCCCGGCCCGTGGGGTGCCAAGGCGCTCACGTCCAGCCATCTGGACCCCGCGCTGGGCCGGGCGCTGGAGCGGGCCAGCGAGGGAACCGGCGTGCGCGTGGCCCTCATCCGCCGCCCGGGGCGCCACGCGGACCCCGGTACGCCACCGCTGCGGCATGTGTACGCGGCCCACACGGTTCCGGGAAACGTGTGGCTGCACGGCGCCACAGTTCGCGATCCAAACCGACTTCTCGGCCTCGACTTCACCGCCCTCGGCTCGGGCGACCACCGTTCCTTCGGCGCCGCGCTCGACGGCCGGCCGCACACGGGCGACCCGCTCGCGCTCGTGTGCACCAACGGCAAGCGCGACCGCTGCTGCGCACTCCTGGGCCGTCCGCTCGCCGGTGAGCTGGCCGCCTCGGGGGTGCACGGGGTCTGGGAGGTCACCCATCTGGGTGGACATCGCTTCTCACCGACGGTGCTCGTCCTGCCGTACGGCTACGCGTACGGCCGCGCCGAGGCGCACACCGTCAAGGAGGCCCTGCACGGCGTCCAGGAGGGGCGTGTGGTGGTCGAGGGGTGCCGGGGGTGCACCGCCTGGGAACGGCCCGGCCAGGCGGCCGAGCTGGCCGTCCGGTCTTCGGCGGGCGAGGACCGCGCGGGTGTGCTGAGCGTCGTACGGACCGACGGCGGGGCCCCGCGCTGGGAGGTCACCGTCGCGCACGCCGACGGGCGGCTGTGGCGGGTATCCGTGGCACAGGGGGCATCGCTGCCGCCCCGCGCGGAGAGCTGCGGCGCGGAGGTGCTCGGCACGCCCGCGCGAATGGACGTGATGGCCGTGCGCGAGCTGCGGACGACGGCTCTGGCGAGCTGAACCACCGCCTCTTTCAAGAACTGGTCAAGAGATCCCCACCACACCCTCTGGGGCGGGTCGGTGCTTCCCACGTAACGTCGTACGCATGAGCCCCACTCCCCCCGCCCGCCGCCTGCGCCTGGGTCTGCCGCGACGGGTGTTCTCCCAGGTGCTGCTCATGCAGGTGGCGATCGCCGCGGGAGTGGCCGTACTCGCGACCGGGCTCTTCCTCGCGCCCCTCAGCAAGCAGCTGGACCAGGAGGCGATGCGCCGGGCGCTGGCCATCGCCCAGACCACGGCCCAGGACCCGCAGATCGCTGAGGGCGTGCGGAACACCGCGCCGGCGCCGAACGGCCCGGTGCAGGTGGAGGCCGAACGGATCCGGAAGGCCACTCACGCCGAGTACATCGTGGTGATGGACCGGCGGGGCGTGCGCTGGTCCCACACCACTCCCGCGGAGGTCGGCGAGCACGTCTCGACCGACCCCCACGACGCCCTGGCCGGCAAGCAGGTCATGGAGATCGACGACGGCACCCTGGGCCGCTCGGCCCGCGGCAAGGTGCCGCTGTACGACTCCCGGCACCGCATCATCGGTGCGGTCTCGGTCGGCATCGCGTACGACAGCGTGCGCGCCCGGTTGATCAGTGCGATCCCGGGGCTGTTCGCGTACGCCGGCGGCGCGCTCGCGGTGGGTGCGCTGGCCGCCTGGCTGATCTCCCGCCGGGTCCAGCGGCAGACCCGTGACCTGGCCTTCTCCGACATCTCGGCGCTGCTCGCGGAGCGCGAGGCGATGCTGCACGGCATCCGGGAGGGCGTGGTCGCCCTCGATCGCGGCGGCCGCATCCGTCTGCTCAACGACGAGGCGCGGCGGCTGCTGGGCATCGGCGACGAAGCGCTCGGGCAGCCTCCGGACGAGGCGCTCGGCGAGGGCCGTACGACGGATGTCCTGGCCGGGCGGGTCACCGGCACCGATCTGCTCACCGTGCGCGGCCAGCGCGTGCTGGTCGCCAACCGCATGCCCACCGGCGACGGCGGCGCCGTGGCCACCCTGCGCGACCGCACCGAACTGGAGCAGCTGGGGCGGGAACTGGACTCCACGCGCGGGCTGATCGACGCCCTGCGCGCCCAGGACCACGAGCACGCCAACCGCATGCACACGCTGCTCGGGCTGCTGGAGCTGGACATGTACGACGACGCCGTGGAGTTCGTCGGCGAGGCGGTCGGCGACCACCGGGTCACCGCGGAGCAGGTCACCGAGAAGATCCAGGACCCGCTGCTGGCCGCGCTGCTGGTCGGCAAGGCGACCGTGGCGGCCGAACGCGGAGTCGCCCTGTGGGTGTCGGAACGCACCCTGCTGCCGGACCGGCTGATCGACCCCCGGGGCCTGGTCACGGTCGTGGGCAACCTGGTGGACAACGCCCTGGACGCGGTCGCGGGCACGCTTCACGCGCGCGTGGAGGTCGAGTTGCGCAGCGAGGGCCGTACGGTCGTCCTGCGGGTGCGCGACACCGGGCCCGGGGTCCCGGCGGACCAGCGGGAGTTGGTCTTCACGGAGGGCTGGTCCACCAAGGAACCGCCCGCGCACGGCAAGCGGGGCATCGGGCTCTCGCTGGTGCGCCGGCTGGCCGAACGGCAGGGCGGCAGCGCGACCGTGGGTGGCGCGGACGGTGGCGGCGCCGAGTTCACCGTGATCCTGCCCGAGGCACTCACCGAGCCGGAACCGGAGCTGGAGCCGGTGCCCGCGCTCACGGGATCGGCTGAGCCGGCTCCGGAGCACATGTCCGCCGCTGCCGAGGAGGAGGCGCGATGATCGAGGTCCTGGTCGTGGACGACGACACCCGCGTCGCCCGGGTCAACGCGGCCTACGTGGCGAAGGTCCCGGGCTTCCACGTGGCCGGCGAGGCGCACAGCGCGGCCGAGGCGTTGCGCCGGATGGGGACGCTGCCGCGGCTGGACCTGGTCCTCATGGACCACTATCTGCCGGACGACACCGGTCTCGCGGTCGTCCGGGAGATGCGCCGGCGCGGCCACCAGGCCGACGTGATCATGGTGACGGCGGCCCGGGACGTGTCGACCGTGCAGGCCGCGATGCGGCACGGGGCGCTGCAGTACCTGGTGAAGCCGTTCGCCTTCGCCGGCCTGCGGGCCAAGCTGGAGGCGTACGTCGAGCTGCGGCGCACTCTGGACGGCGGCGGCGAGGCCGAACAGGCGGAGGTGGACCGGATCTTCGGCGCCCTGTCCGCGCCCGCGGAGCCGGGCCTGCCCAAGGGACACTCCCCCACGACGGCCGAACTGGTGCGCCAGGCGTTGATGAACGCACAGAGCCCGCTGTCCGCGCAGGAGATCGCCGAGCGGACCGGGGTGAGCCGACAGACCGCTCAGCGCTATCTGAAGCTCCTGGAGCGCACGGGACGGGCCCGGCTGACCCTCAAGTACGGCGACGCGGGCCGCCCGGAACACCGTTACGTGTGGGCGACCCGCGTCTGAACGGGCACGGCGCGCGCGTTACTTGGCGGCCTTGACGAACTCGGTCGTGTACGTCTTGCTCAAGTCGACCTTGGCGTTCTTGATGTTGGGGTTGAACGACTTGAGGACCTTCTCGACGGTCTCCGGGCCGCCCTCGGGCATCACGCCGTCCTTGGTGAACATCGGCAGGGTGCTCTTGATGGCCTGCGCGTAGAGCGTCTTGTTGCCCTGGGAGTAGTCGGCGGGCATCTTGGCGGCGATCTCGTCGGCGCTGTGGGTGGACATCCACGTGAGCGTCTTGACGAATGCATTGACCAACTTCTGGACGGTGTCCTTGTGTCCGTTCACCCAGTCCGTCTGCATGTACAGACTTGACGACGGGTACGGTCCGCCCAGCGCCGCCTGCGAACCCTCGGGGGTGCGCATGTCGAGGAGGATCTTGCCCGCCTTCTTGTCCAGGATCGTCGCGACGGTCGGGTCGGTGGTCATGCCGCCGTCGATCGCGCCCTTCTGGAGGGCCGCGATGAAGGTCGGGCCGGCCCCCACGGCGACCGAGGTGAACTCGCTGACGTCCACACCGTTCTTGACCGCCAGGTACTTGGTGAGGAAGTCGGTGGACGAACCGAGCCCGGTCACACCCAGCTTGCGGCCCTTGAAGTCCTTGGGCGACGTGAGGCTGCCCGCCGCCTTGTCGGAGACGACCTCGACCTCGCCGGGCGCGTGCGAGAACTGCACGACCGACTCCACCGACTTGCCCTTCACCTGCAGGTCGAGGGTGTGGTCGTAGAAGCCGACGGCGCCCTGCACCTGGCCGGAGACGAGCGCGGTCTCGGCCTGGACGCCGGCGGGCTCGCTGAGCAGTTGGACATTCAAACCCTCCGCCTGGAAGTATCCGAGGCGCTGGGTGAGCATCGCGGGCAGGTAGATGACCTTGTCCAGGCCGCCGACCATGATCTTGACGGACTCGCCCTTGCCGCCACCCCCGCCGCTGCCGGTGTCGGCCGTGGAGCTGGCCGCGTCGTTGGCACAGGCGGTGAGCGAGGAGAGGGCGAGGAGTCCGGCGGCGGCCAGGGAGACGTATCTGGCGGGCTTGCACATGACGGTGTCACGTCCTTGTGAGAGGGCGGTGCGGGGAAGGCGTGGGGGGCTGGTCCGAGAAGGGGCCGGTCAGTCGTCGGAACCGGCGGACTTCCAGCGGAAGATGCGGCGCTCGGCGAAGGTCAGCAGTCCCTCGGCGACGAGGGCGACGACCGCGAGGATGACCATCGCGGCGTAGACGCCGGCCGCGTTGAAGGTGTTCTGCGACTGGGAGACGAGCAGGCCGATGCCCTTGGTGGCACCGATGTACTCGCCGACGATGGCGCCGATCAGCGCGAAACCGAAGCTGACGTGCAGGCTGGTGAAGATCCAGGACGTGGCCGACGGGATGACCACCTGAAGGGTCACCCTGCGGTCGCCGGCCCCCAGGATGCGGGCGTTGGCGACCAGGTTGCGGTCCACCTCCCGGGCGCCCTGGAAGGCGTTGAAGAACACCGGGAAGAACACGAGCACGACGGCGGAGGCGACCTTGGAGGAGGGCCCGAGGCCGAACCAGATCAGGAAGATGGGTGCGAGGACGATCCTGGGAATCGAGTTGAGCACCTTGATGTATGGACCAAACACCTCGGCGAGCAATCTGACCCGCCCGAGCGCGATGCCCAGGAGCACACCGGCGACCACACCGATGACCCAGCCGAGCAGCGCCTCGTAGAGCGTGTACCAGATCTGTTCGCCCAGCGAGCCGAGCGCGGTGCCGTGCGTCACCCAGGTCCAGATCTGGTCCCAGATCTTCGAGGGCATCGAGAAGTTGAACGGGTCGATGACCTTCGCCCGGGACAGCCCCTCCCACAGGCCGAGGACGGCCACCAGGACCAGCACGCGCGCGAGGTTGACGACGACCTTGCGGCGGCGGGCGGCACGCGCGCGCGACTGCGTGCGGCTCGTCTTGTCGGCGGGCTCGGTCATGGTCAGTGCGACCTGGGCCTCGGGCATGACGTCAGGCGACATGAGCGGCACCTCTTTCACGGGTGATGCGGACCTCTTCGCCGAGCGACTCCCAGATCTCGCGGTAGATCTCGATGAACCGCGGCTCCAGACGCACCGACTCGACCTTGCGCGGCCGGGGCAGGTCGATGTCGAAGACCTCCTTCACGGTCGCGGGCCCGGCGGTCATCACGACGACCTTGTCGGCGAGCGCGATGGACTCCTCCAGGTCGTGTGTGACGAAGACGACCGAGGCGCCCGTGCCCTCCCACAGCTCCAGCAGCTCGTCCGACATCAGCGCCCGGGTCTGCACGTCGAGCGCGGAGAACGGCTCGTCCATCAGCAGGATCTCGGGGTCGTTGACGAAGGTGGCGGCGAGGGCGACGCGCTTGCGCTGGCCGCCGGACAACTGGTGCGGGTAACGGTCCTCGAAGGCGGCGAGTCCGACGCGGGCCAGCCACTCCCGGGCCTTCTCCTTGGCCTCCGCCTTCGGTACGCCCCTGAAGCGCGGGCCGGCCATGACGTTGGACAGCACCGTGCGCCAGGGGAAGGTGGCGTCCTGCTGGAAGACGAAGCCGACCTTGTCGCCGACGCCCTCGACCGGCTCGCCGGCCACCAGCACCTCGCCCTCGGTGGGCTCCTCCAGGCCGCTGACCAGCGTCAGCGTGGTGGACTTGCCACAGCCGGTCGGTCCTACGACGGCCACGAACTCGCCGCGCCCGACGGTGAGGTCGAGGCCGCGCACGGCTGTGTGCAGTCCCCCGGACGGGGTTCTGAAGGTCTTGCTCGCGCCCCGCAGCTCGATGGCGGGGCTGGTGTGTGCGCTCATGGCCCGGGACGGTAGGTGTGGCCCCGGCCACAGCAGGAGTCTTGTGGGTACAAGCCGTTCTTTTGCTTGCAAGAGCCTGTTGTGCTCTTTTTGCTCGCGCTACAACTGCGGAGCCGAAACACGGGCTCAACGCTCGTCGGCCTTGAAGGAGAGGCCTGATGATTGACGTCCTGGTCGTGGACGACGACTTCCGCGTCGCAGAGATAAACGCCAAGTACGTGGGGAAGGTTCCCGGCTTCCGGGTGACCGCTCGCGCGCACAGCGCCGCCCAGGCCTTGGCCACCGTCGAACGCGGCAGCGTCGACCTGGTCCTGCTCGACCACTATCTGCCGGACCGGACCGGTCTCGACCTCGTCCACCGCATGCGGGAGCAGGGCCACGGCACGGACGTCATCATGATCACGGCGGCCAGCGAGGTGACGACCGTCCAGCGGGCGATGCGCCTGGGCGCCCTGCACTATCTGGTCAAACCGTTCACCTTCGCCGCCCTGCGCACCCGCCTCGAGTCCTACGCCGCCCTGCGCCGCACGGTGGACCGGGTGGGCGGCCACGGCCTGACGGGCCAGGAGCAGGTCGACCGCATCTTCGGGGCGCTGCGGACGTCTCTTGTCCCGTCCACGCCCGGCCTGCCGAGCGGCCACACGGAACCCACGACGGATCTGATCTGCGGCGTCCTGCACCGCGCCGACCAGCCGCTGTCGGCCCACGAGGTGGCCGCCAGGACCGGCCTCAGCCGCTCCACGGCCCAGCGCTACCTCCGCCACCTGGAACAGGCCGGCCGGCTGCGGCTCTCCCTGAAGTACGGCGACACCGGCCGGCCGGAGCACCGGTACGCCTGGGTCGCGCCGTAGCGCCGCGCGGGCCGCTACACGGCTCCGGCGCCGGTCAGCGACCGTACCTCGGTCTCGGCGTACTTGGCCTCGTCCGCGACCTCGTCCGAGGTGACCGTGCCCAGCCAGCCGGCCACGAAGCCGAGCGGGATGGAGACGATGCCCGGGTTCTGCAGCGGGAAGTACTGGAAGTCGACACCGGGGAACAGCGAGCCCGGACTGCCGGAGACCACCGGGGACAGCAGCACGAGCCCGAGCGCCGGGATCAGCCCGCCGTATACGGCCCACACCGCGCCGCGGGTGGTGAAGCCGCGCCAGAACAGTGAGTACAGCAGCACGGGCAGGTTCGCCGAGGCGGCGACCGCGAAGGCGAGCCCGACGAGGAAGGCGACGTTGAGGCCGCGGGCCAGCAGGCCGAGCGCGATCGCCACGACACCGATGCCGAGCGCCGCGAACCGTGCCACCGCGACCTCGCTTCGCGGCTTGCCGTGCGGCCGGCGCAACGACGCGTACAGATCGTGCGCCACCGAGGCCGACGAAGCGAGCGTGATCCCGGCGACCACGGCGAGGATCGTGGCGAAGGCGACGGCGGCGACGACCGCGAACAGAACCGTTCCACCGGTCGATCCCGCGCCGCCGCCCAAGTCGAGGGCGAGCAGCGGCACCGCCGTGTTCCCGGCCGCGTTCGAACCCCGCACCGCGTCCGTCCCGACCACCGCGGCCGCACCGAGACCGAGGACGATCGTCATCAGATAGAAGCCGCCGATCAGCCCGATGGACCACACGGCCGAGCGGCGGGCGGCGCGCGCGGTGGGCACGGTGTAGAAGCGGGACAGGATGTGCGGCAGTCCCGCGGTGCCCAGCACCAGGGCGAGGCCGAGACTGATGAAGTCGAGGCGCGCGGTCCAGTTCCCGCCGTACTTCAGGCCCGGCGCCAGGAACGCCCTGCCATGGCCGCTGCGCTCCGCGGCGGTGAGCAGCAGCCGGTCGAAGTCGCCGTGGAAGCGCAGCAGAACGAGCACGGTCAGCACGACCGTCCCACTCAGCAGCAGCACCGCCTTGACGATCTGGATCCAGGTGGTGGCCCGCATCCCGCCCAGCGTCACATAGATCACCATGAGCGCGCCGACCCCGATGACGGTCCAGGCCTGGGTCGCCCCGCCCGTCCGCCCGAGCAGCAGCGCCACCAGACTGCCCGCGCCGACCATTTGCGCCACCAAATACAGAACAGACACCGTGACCGAGGAAGTTCCCGCCGCGATCCGCACCGGCCGCTCGCTCATCCGCGCGGCCACCACGTCGGCCAGGGTGAACCGCCCGCAGTTGCGCACCAGTTCGGCCACCAGGAACAGCACCACCAGCCACGCCACCAGGAAACCCACCACATACAGCAGCCCGTCGTACCCGTAGAGCGCGATGAGCCCGGTGACGCCGAGGAAGGAGGCCGCCGACATGTAGTCACCCGCGATGGCAAAACCATTCTCCATGGGAGAGAACAGCCGCCCTCCGGCGTAGAACTCCTCCGCCGAGCCACGCCGCCGACGGCTCACCCACGTCGTGATCCCGAGGGTGACAGCCACGAAACCGCTGAACAGCAGCAGCGCCAGCGTCTGATGGTCCCCGGTCACGAGGCGCCTCCCCGCACTTCACGGGTCAGTTCCTGGGTGTCCCAGCGCAGCTCCAGCGCCGCCCGGTCCCGGCGCAGGCGCGCATGCCGGGCGTACGCCCAGGTGAGCAGGAACGTGGTCAGGAACTGCCCCAGCCCGGCCAGCATGCCCACGTTCACCACTCCCACTACGGGCCGGGCCATCAGATCCGGCGCGACCGTAGCGGCGACGACATACCCGACGTACCAGACGAGGAAAGCAGCGACTCCCGGCACCACGAACCGCCGGTACCTGCTGCGCACCTCCTGGAAGGCCGCGCTGCGCTGCACCTCGACGTACACGTCGCGAGCGCGAACCGCCGGTCCGCTCCGCTCCCCTCGCGCGGGCGGAACCACCGGCGCCGGCATGCCCGCGCCGTCCAGCTCGCCCCAGCCGGAGGCCAGCGCGTCGTACCAAGGGTCCTCGTACGTCACATCACGCGGAGGCGTGCCGTGATCGTCCCGGTTCTCGGCCGGACTCCCGGGACCGTCCCCGGCTCCGCGGCCGCGGCCGTTGCTTGACTGCATGCCCAAGGATGGACAGATCGGGAAGATCCCTGACTCTTCTTCCCTCGGCTCTTCACCCCATCAGGTGATTCACGGCGTGGGCGGGCTCACCAGCCCCTTGCTGTAGGCGTAACGCACCGCCTGCGCCCGGTCCTTGAGGCCGGTCTTGGCGAAGAGGTTGTTGATGTGCGTCTTCACCGTCGCCGTCGACACATGCAGCCTGCGGGCGATCTCCTGGTTGCTGAGTCCGTCGGCGATCAGCAGCAGGACCTCGGTCTCGCGCGCGGTCAGCCCGTCAGGCGGCGTCTCGGGCGCCGCGGGCGGGCCGGGCTCGGGCTGCGACAACCGCTCCAGCAACCGGCGCTGCACGCTCGGCGACAGCCCGGCGTCCCCCGACAGCACGCTCTCCACGGCCCGCACGATCTCGTCCCCGCCGGCGTCCTTGGTCAGATAGCCCCGGGCGCCGGCCCGCAGCGCGGGGAACAGCGACTCGTCGTCCGCGTACGTGGTGAGCACCACGACCTGAGTCCTGGGGTACTGCGACCGGATCCGCCGGGTGGCCTCCACGCCGTCGCAGCGGGGCATCCTGAGGTCCATCAGGACGACGTCCGGAGCGAGTTCGGCGACCAGCTGCACCGCCTCCTCGCCATCGCCCGCCGCACCGACGACCTCCACGCCGGGCAGCAGCCCGAGGAGCATCACGATGCCTTCCCGCACCACGGTCTGGTCGTCGGCGACCACCACCCGCGCGGGCGTCTTCTCCCCCTCCGTCTCGGTCATACGGGCACCTTCAGCGTCACCACGAACCCCTCCTCGTCCGGCCCCGCGTCCAGCGAACCGCCCAGCAGTTCGGCGCGCTCACGCATCCCCAGCAGACCGTACCCGCCTCCGGATCTCGTGAGTTCGCCCGGCGGCCCGCCCGAATCCCGCACGTTCAGCGTCACCTCGTGGTCGCTGTAGTCGAGGCGCAGCTGCACTTTGGCGCCCTGGGCGTGCTTGCGGACGTTCGTGAGCGCCTCCTGCGCGACCCGGCGCACGGCCTGGGAGGCCTCGGCCGGCAGGGGTCTGCGCTCACCCGTGACGGTGACCTCCGCGCCGTCGCTTCCGGTGACGAGTTCGCTCAGGAAGTCCTCCAGCGGGGTCAGCTCGCCCCGCAGCGCCGACAGCGCCTGCCGGGTCTCCGCGAGTCCGTCCCGGGCCATTCCGCGCGCGGCCACCACCCGCTCCAGGATCCGGTCACGATCGGCGCCGTTCTCGATCAGCAGCCGGGCCGCCTCCAGATGCACGAGCTGCGCCGAGAGGCTGTGGGCCAGCACATCGTGGATCTCGCGCGCGATCCGGGTCCGCTCGGCCAGCGCCGCGGACTCGGCCTCGGCGTCCCGGGCGGCCCGCTCCTGGGCGAGGAGCCGCTGCGCGTTGCCACGGGCTTCCGCGTCCAGCCGCAGGACGTACCCGGCGAGGGCCATGCCCGCCACCGTGGCGGCCGTGGTCAGCCAGACGTCGTTGTTGAACGCGGAGTACGAGGCCAGCGCCACGGACGTCACGGGTACGGCCGCGGCGAGCGGCAGCCGCTCCAGGGCACTGATTCCGCAGCCGCACCAGATCAACAAGGCCGGGCCTCTGAACCCTGTGGCCTCGCCGACGACCGCGATGGCCAGGAGCACGCTCATCAGCGCAAGGGAGGGCACCAGCCGGTGCTGGTAGGTGGTCCGGAAGAAGGCCCAGGAGACCAGACCAGCGATGAGGACCGTGGCCGCTGCCGCGAGCGCCCCCCAGATTCCGACGTGCCTCTGGTTGAACGCACTCCACAGCAGCAGGGCGAGCACGAGGAGTCTGACGGCCCAGGCGAGCCCCCGTCGAGGTCGGCTGGTTCCCGCTCGGCCGAGCGCCTCTCGCGACGGCCAGCGGGTCCAGAGGTTGTCCGTCACGCGCGCTCCTTCCAGGCCGACCGCATGCCGTCACCGTACGCCGGTGCGGGACAGGTCGCGGTGCCGAAGGACTGCGCCCGCCAGACCAGGATGCCGCCGCGGACCAGCAGGGTGCCGGCGAGGCCGAGCATCAGGGCGGAGCTGTCCTGGTGCAGGCCCAGCGCGGAGCCGACGGCGTAGACACCGATCCTCAGGGCGATGCCCACGGCCCACACCGCGCCGCTCGCCTTGGTGCTCTTGGTCCAGACGACGCCGTCCTCAGCCGTCCAGAGACGGGTCGTCCAGGCCCAGCCGGCGCCGGTCGCCAGACCGGTGAGCAGCTCCACCGCCAGCAGTACGGCGGACTCCGCGCGGTGGTGGGCGTCGAGGATGCCGGGCTCGCGCAGCGCGACGACGGCGAGGATCACGGGGATCAGCCACCAACGCCGGTCGGTGTTGATCGGGCGGGCACGGAACTGCCGCACGATCACTATGGCGACCACGGCCGCGATCACCAGCGCGTTGACGAGCCCGGACATCAGAGCCTCCGTGAGCGAGAAGGTGGTGCCGGAGCAGTGCGCTGCCGACACCATCGAAGCTACGGAAATCCGCAGGTCCAGAGATCGGAGCAGAGGTGGATCACGGGTGGAAACCTGCGGCGGCTCATCTCCACCCACGGGTGTAGGCGCCAGGCGGGGGTGGGGATGGCGGAGCGACGGAGGCGTGGCTCAGGGTGCTGCCCGGTGCTGCAATCGACGGGGTCCCTTGCGGCGCCGGAGCGCGGTGGGCCCAGCGGCGAGGCGGGTCCAGGTCTCGGACGTGGGACGGAACGGGGGTGGCCGGGGTTGGGTGGTGGCGGGGCGAGCGACCGTGATCGGGGTCGGGTCGGCGGTGACGGCGAGACGAGGGGCCGTAACCGGCGGTGACGGCGGGACGAGGAACCGTGCCGGGGTCGGCGGTAACGGCGGGGGCGTAGCAGCCATGGTCGGCGTGGCGGCGGTGGCCGGGCGCAGCGGTCGTGGCCAGGCGCGGGGCCGGGGCTGGGGTCAGCGTGGCTGGGCTCGGCGTGGCTGGGTTCGGCGGCGGAACAGGGTTGACCGGCGGCGGGCGGCTTGGGTGCGGTGCGAAGTCAACCGGCCGGGGCAGGCCGGTTCCGACTCCGAACGGCGGGGCCGGGTGGGTGCAGCCCCGGCAGACGGAGCGGATGTGAGAGCACCCTCTGCGCTGGAGCGCAGCGGCAGGACACGGCTGACCGGCGGCGATCGACCGGGGACGGATGGGGCAGCGGTCGGCCGGAGACTATGGCGGCGCACAGGTGATGGGGCGACGGCGGCCGGGCGTACACCGCCCTCGCCACCCGCTACCCTCGGCCCGGGATGTCCGGCGAGCTGCCGTCGCCGACCCGGGCCATCCACGCGAATGTCGGCGTCGGTCCGACCCATGCCCCGAACGGTCACCGTCAGCCTGATTCCACGCCTGACCGCCACCGTCAACCGGACCCCGCACCCGGCCACCACTGCCAGCCGACGCACACACCAGCCCACCGCCCTCAGCCGAGGCGCACACCGAACGACCGCCGCAAGCACAGGATGCGTCCCCGACCAGCCGCCGCCAGCCCAGGCGCGCGCACCACCCCGCCTCCCCGGCCGAGGCTCATGTCAGCCAGCCACCCACCGCCGACCGGCCACCACCGACCAGCCCCACCCGGACGAACCTCCGCGGCCCGCCCCCGGAGGGGCAGGCCCTGTCGGCCGAGGCCCAGCGCAGCGGCTACGCGTCGATGCGGGACCGGTCCAGCGTCGCCGCCGAGCTGGAGATGAACTCCTTGCGGGGTGCCACGTCGTTGCCCATCAGCAGGTCGAAGACCTGTTCCGCGGCCTCCAGGTCGGAGAGGTTGATCCGGCGCAGGGTGCGGTGGCGCGGGTCCATCGTGGTCTCGGCCAGCTGGTCGGCGTCCATCTCGCCCAGACCCTTGTAGCGCTGGATGGAGTCCTTGTACCGGATGCCCTTGCTCTGGAACTCCATGAGCTTGTCGCGCAGCTCGCGGTCGGAGTACGTGTAGACGTACTTGTCCTGGCCCTTCTTGGGCTGGACGATCTCGATCCGGTGCAGCGGCGGCACCGCGGCGAAGACCCGGCCCGCCTCGACCATGGGCCGCATGTAGCGCTGGAAAAGCGTGAGCAGCAGGCAGCGGATGTGGGAGCCGTCCACATCGGCGTCGGTCATCATGATGATCTTGCCGTAGCGGGCCTGGTCGATGTCGAAGGTGCGGCCCGAGCCCGCTCCTATGACCTGGATGATCGCGCCGCACTCGGCGTTCTTGAGCATGTCGGTCACCGACGACCGCTGCACGTTGAGGATCTTGCCCCGGATCGGGAGCAGGGCCTGGAACTCGGAGTTCCGCGCCAGCTTCGCCGTACCGAGCGCGGAGTCTCCCTCGACGATGAACAGCTCGCTGCGGTCGACGTCGTCGCTGCGGCAGTCGGCGAGCTTCGCCGGCAGGGACGAGGACTCCAGGGCGGTCTTCCGCCGCTGGGCGTCCTTGTGCTGGCGGGCCGCGACGCGCGTACGGGCGGCGGCCACGGCCTTCTCCATGACGACCCGGGCCTGCGCCGCGGCGTCGCGCTTGGTGGCGGTCAGGAACGCCTTCAGTTCCTTGGTGACCACGCTGTTCACGATGCGGCGGGCCGCCGAGGTGCCGAGGACTTCCTTGGTCTGGCCCTCGAACTGCGGCTCGGCCAGGCGCACGGTGACGACGGCGGTGAGGCCCTCCAGGGCGTCGTCCTTGACGATGTTGTCCTCGGCCACGCGCAGCATCTTCTTGGCGCGCAGCACATCGTTCAGCGTCTGGGTGAGAGCCTGCTCGAAGCCGCTGATATGGGTGCCACCCTTGGGGGTGGCGATGATGTTGACGAAGGACCGGACCGTCGTGTCGTAGCCCGTGCCCCAGCGCAGCGCGATGTCCACCCCGAGTTCGCGGGTGACCTCGGTGGGGGTCATCTGGCCGTGCTCGTCCAGGACCGGGACGGTCTCCTTGAAGGTGCCCTGGCCGGAGAAGCGGAGGACGTCGCAGACCGGCTTGTCGTTGGCCAGGAACTCGCAGAACTCGCTGATGCCGCCGTCGAAGCGGAAGGACTCCTCGCCCTTGCTGCCGCCCTCGCCCAAGCCGAACTCGTCGCGGACGACGATCGTCAGGCCCGGCACCAGGAAGGCGGTCTGCCGGGCGCGCTGGTGCAGGGTCTCCAGGGAGAGCTTGGCGTCCTTGAGGAAGATCTGCCGGTCGGCCCAGTACCGCACGCGCGTGCCGCTACGGGTCCTGGGGACCTTCTTGGTCTTGCGCAGGCCGCTCTTGGCCTCGAACTTCGCGTCGGCGCCGGCGGCGGCGAAGGCGCCCGGCACACCGCGCCGGAAGCTGATCGCGTGCGTGTGGCCGCCTCGGTCCACCTCGACGTCAAGCCGGGCGGACAGGGCGTTGACCACGGAGGCACCGACGCCGTGCAGACCGCCGGAGGCGGCGTACGAGCCGCCGCCGAACTTGCCGCCGGCGTGCAGCTTGGTCATGACGACCTCGACGCCGGACAGCCCGGTCCTGGGCTCCACGTCCACGGGGATGCCCCGGCCGTTGTCGCGCACCTCCACGGAGCCGTCGTCGTGGAGGATCACCTCGATGTGGTCGCAGACACCCGCGAGGGCCTCGTCCACGGAGTTGTCGATGATCTCCCACAGGCAGTGCATCAGGCCGCGACTGTCGGTCGAGCCGATGTACATACCCGGACGCTTGCGCACGGCTTCGAGGCCCTCGAGGACGAGCAGGTGCCGCGCGGTGTAGTTGGAACCGTCCCGGTCTGCTCCTGCCAGCAGCGCTGTGGACGGCACGGACGTATCGGCGGTCACGCGGTTCGCTCCTCGCTGAATTTCGGTTGGTCCCCTCTGGGGTAAGGGGGCGGCTTCGGTTGCCGCTCAGAGGGTACCGAGGCCTGGTAGAGCCGGTGTAACGCCACCCTCGTCGCAAACTCAGACTAGTCCAGGCTCGCATGAGTGTTCGATCCCTCGTGGGAGTGAAGCACACATCACGTTCCCTTGGAGGCATGAACCATTTAGGCTCCGGGCACGTCCTCATGAACAACCGGCAACCCCGCCGGGAGGACCGAAACACAACACTGCGCGAAACCGTAAGCACACAAGACACGCACTACGGCACATTCGCCGCCAACCGGCAGCAGACAGCCGCCCGGAAGATTTTTTCGAGGAAAAGCCACGAGCGGGAACGTTTTCGGGCTGGTTGGATGTTGACCCTGGTACGACAGCTCGTCGAGCTAGAGAAGAGGCGACGTGACTACTGTTCTGACCCCCGCGAGCCCACTGACGGCCGCCGATCGCTGCGACCGCTGCGGCGCCCAGGCATACCTGCGCGTCGTCCTGCTGAGCGGCGGAGAACTGCTCTTCTGCGCCCACCACGGTCGCAAGTTCGAGCCGGAACTCAAGAAGATCGCCGCTGAGATACAGGACGAGTCGGAGCGGCTGACGACCGTTCCGAACACCGCTTCCGACGAAGAGCGCTGAATCTCGCACATACGACGAGCCAGCTCCGGCACAGGCCGGTGTACGGGCGGCCGCTCCCACACCGGGAGCGGCCGCCCGTATTCATACCCCTACCCCGCAGCGAGCCCTCAGGAGCGCCCATGGGGCCGCGTGCGTCCACCTGAGGCCGCGTTCAGCACTCGTACGACCTCAGAGACGCGCGTGTAGACGCCGGGGCTTCCGGGCCGGCCACAGCCGCTCCCCCACGACACGAGCCCGATCAGTCGCCCCGCGGCCACCAGAGGGCCGCCGCTGTCGCCCTGACACGCGTCCGGACCGCCGACGGTCTCCCCGGCGCAGAGCATGCTGGCCGCCCTGTAGGCGCCCTCAGGACCGCCCGGATAGGCACTCCCACAGAGATCGTCGGACAGGACGCGTACGCGTGCGGCGTGCAGCCGACGCGCGTAGGCGCCGCCGCCGGTCGTGTCGCCCCATCCGGAGACCAGAGCCTCGGTGCCTGGCGTGTAGGCCGGGTCGCCCGGGCCGGCCATGGCAACCACCGCGCTCTGCGGCAGGGATGTGGCGAGGGTGACGACGGCGAAGTCACCGGCGTTGGTCGTGCTGTCGTACCCCGGGTTGACCCGGGCTTCGCGTACGGCGATCTCCTCGCCCTCGCCCGACAGCAGGTCCGTGCGCCCCGCGATGACCTTGAGGTCGCGCATCCGATCGGGCGGCTTCCCCAGGACGTCCTCGCTCAGGCAGTGGGCGGCTGTGAGCACTGCGGTCGGCGCGACCGCCACGCCGCCGCAGAACTGGCCGGCCCGCGTACCTCCGAACCGGTCACGACTGGACAGCGCGACCGTCCACGGAGCCTGGGAGACCTCTATCGGAAACCCCCCGACCACCACGCTGTCGGCGCTCGCGGGCGCCGCGCTCACCAGGGGTATGACGGTCATGGCGGCCGCCAGGGCCAGCGGCCCGATCAGTGCCCGGACAACGGAACGGCGCATGCAGGATCCTCACTCCAGGGTGGTTCCGGAACACCCAGAGTGATCCACAGCACGGCTGCGCGCAGCACGAAGGCCCGGCCCCCACACAGGGAACCGGGCCTTCGACCTCGTACGGATACGACCTAGTCGAGGTAGTCGCGCAGCACCTGCGAACGCGACGGGTGGCGCAGCTTCGACATGGTCTTGGACTCGATCTGGCGGATGCGCTCACGCGTCACGCCGTACACCTTGCCGATCTCGTCGAGGGTCTTCGGCTGACCGTCGGTGAGGCCGAATCGCATGGAGACGACGCCGGCCTCGCGCTCGGACAGGGTGTCCAGAACCGAGTGCAGCTGCTCCTGCAGAAGCGTGAAGCTGACGGCGTCGGCGGGGACGACGGCCTCGGAGTCCTCGATGAGGTCACCGAACTCGCTGTCGCCGTCCTCACCCAGCGGGGTGTGCAGCGAGATGGGCTCGCGGCCGTACTTCTGGACCTCGATGACCTTCTCCGGGGTCATGTCGAGTTCCTTGGCCAGCTCCTCCGGGGTGGGCTCGCGGCCCAGGTCCTGGAGCATCTGGCGCTGCACGCGCGCGAGCTTGTTGATGACCTCGACCATGTGCACCGGGATACGGATGGTGCGGGCCTGGTCGGCCATGGCACGGGTGATGGCCTGACGGATCCACCAGGTGGCGTACGTGGAGAACTTGTAGCCCTTGGTGTAGTCGAACTTCTCGACCGCGCGGATCAGACCGAGGTTGCCCTCCTGGATGAGGTCCAGGAAGAGCATGCCGCGGCCGGTGTAGCGCTTGGCCAGGGAGACCACCAGACGGAGGTTGGCCTCCAGGAGGTGGTTCTTGGCGCGGCGGCCGTCCTCGGCGATGATCTCCAGCTCGCGCTTCAGCTTCGGCGCCAGCTTGTCGGCGTTGGCCAGCTTGTCCTCGGCGAAAAGACCCGCCTCGATGCGCTTGGCCAGCTCGACCTCCTGCTCGGCGTTGAGCAGGGGGACCTTGCCGATCTGCTTCAGGTAGTCCTTGACCGGGTCGGCGGTGGCGCCGGCCGCGGCGACCTGCTGCGCGGGCGCGTCGTCCTCGTCCTCGTCGGACAGGACGAAACCGGCACTCTCGGCGCCCTCGGGCTCGTCGCCGACCTTGGTGTCCTCGAGAACCTCGTCCTCGAGAAGCTCGGCGTCGTCCTTCTTGGCGGTGGTCTTCTTGGCGGCCGTCTTCTTCGCGACGGTCTTCTTGGCGACCGCCTTCTTGGCGGTCGTCTTCTTGGCGGCGGCCTTCTTGGCGGGTACGGCTTCCTCGGCGGAATCGGCTGCGACCGGAGCGGCGGGTGCCGCCGGGGCGGCCGTGGTGGCGGTGGCCTTCCGGGTCGTCACCGTCTTCGCCGCGACCGTCTTGGTGGCGGTGCGCTTGGCCGGACTCTTCGCTGCGACGCTCTTTCGGGTGCGCTTGGGCTCTGCGGCACTGACCATCAGCGTCACACCCTCTTCCTCAAGAATCTGGTTGAGGCTGCGCAGTACGTTCTTCCACTGAGTGGCCGGAATCTGGTCAGCTTCGAAGGCCCGACGCACATCGTCGCCGGCGATCTGCCCCTCAGCCTTTCCCCGCTCAATGAGAGCCATGACAGAGACGGACTCGGCGATCTCCGGCGGGAGCGTACGGGATGTGCTGGCCGACACGAACAACCTCTCGGAACGTTGGAAAACGGCTTCCGGCACCGTCCACTGAGGACAGGAGCCGACCACCGGCCTGGGGATGGGCCGACGGCGCGGGCGGGCCGGGAAGATGCACAGCGCCTGTCTTGGCGTCCGTATTCCCTCCGCGGCTGTCACCTCTTAGGTCATCGCGCTGTTTCCACAAGCGTTACGCCCAATCTACGTGGCCCGAGTCACACCCCGTAAGCGGTCAAAGGCGATCAGACACGGACAGAGGAGATCACGCCCTGACCTGGCCTCCCCTCACGCGCGGGAGGTACGGCGGCTGTCGCACCGCCGGACCCCGCCGGTCCGCACAGGATCCAGCGGGGTCCGGCGGCGGCCGGTACCGAGCCCGGCGCCGCCACGAGACCCGCGAGAACCACGCTGACGCCGCACAACGGCGGCCGCACCGCCTCGCCGCGAAGTCAGTGCTCGCGCGGGGCGGGGACCACGCGCTCGACCTCGGGGTGAACCGTGAGCAGTTGGCGCATGGCCGCCTCCGCCGCCGCGCCGTCGCCGGTACCGAGGGCGTCGACGATCCGCGCGTGTTGCGCGAGGGACGTCTCGTTCGGCCGGTCGCAGCCCGTGACCGGGCCGCCCGACACCTGGAGGGCGGCCGAGACGATCCCGGAGAGGTGCTCCAGCATGCGGTTGCCGGCGATCTGGATGAGGAGCCCATGGAACTCGTTGTCGGCGCGCGAATAGGTCAGCGCGTCACCCTGTGCCATGGCGTGACTCATGATCTCGACCATGTCACAGAGGCGCTGCTGCACCTCCTCGCGCCCATGCCCGGCGGCGAGGCGGGCCGCGAGCGGCTCGATCGTCCACCGCAGTTCGCTCAGCTCGCGGCGCTGGTCGTCGCGCTGCGGCCCGAAGGCCCGCCACTCGATGATGTCCGGGTCGAGCAGGTTCCAGTCGCTGACGGGACGCACGCGCGTGCCGACGTTCGGGCGGGCGCTGACCAGGCCCTTGGCCTCGAGGACACGGAGGGACTCACGGACGACGGTGCGGGAGACCTCGAAGCGCTGGCCGATCTCCTCGGGCACCAGCGGGCGGTCCGCCCCCAGGTCGCCCGAGACGATCATCTGCCCCAGCTGCTGGACGAGTTGGCCGTGCAGTCCGCGTCCGCGGCTGCCCGCGGCACGCCTGCCGACGCGGCCCAGCTCGGGGTCCGCGCTCTCCCAGGAGGGCGTTCCGACGCGATCGGCCACCGGGGCCTCGGCGTAGGGGTAGCGGTCGAGTTCGCCCGGGCCGGCCAGACCGGAGTCGGTGGAGCGGGCGGCGGTCATCATGGTGTGCGCAAGGGTACTCACGGATCCTTTGTCGGCGCCGTCTCCAACTCCCTTGAGGTCTTTGGTGAAAAGCACACGAAAGGGTGATCGCTCACCCCGTCGCAATTGACGCCTTATCGGAAAGAAATGGGCTTTCCGCGGGGAGTTGCGCACACAGTGATATCAGAAGTGGACACACACTCCTCACCGGAACCTGGTACGCAGCATCGTGACCAGATACGCACACAGGAGTGCCACCAGCGACAACGCCATTGCGCTGCCTACGGGTTGGGCGAGCACCCGCACCAGCCCGAGCAGGTACCGCTCCCCTCCGAAGGGCCACTGCAGCAGGAACACCTCCCGCATCCGCTCCGGGAATCCGGCCGCCATGCGAAGAGCGGGGTCCCGCACCACCTTGTGCACGACAGGGACGACGAGAACGGGTACGGCGAGTACGGCGGCCAGTCCCCCCGCCGTGGACCGGAAGACACCGGCCGCCAGTACACCGGCCCAGGCGCAGCCGACGACGAGACCGAACCAACTCGCGCCCAGCGAAAGCCAGTCCGCGGGAACTTGGGCCAGCTCCCGTCCGTAGACGATGTAGAGCACTTCGGCGTCGCAGCCCACGGTGAGGAAGGCGAGCAGCACCGCGGTGGCTCCGGAGACGAGGAGTTTCGCGGTCAGCAGCCCCAGCCGGCGGGGCACGGTGCCGCGGTCCGCCGCGAGGGCGGGGTGGCGGAACTCGTCCCCGAAGGCCAGCGCACCGAGCAGCCCCGCCGCCAGCGCCGCGGGCGGCAGCGGCAGCTCCCGCGGCCAGGCGGCGAACAGCAGCGCCTGCGGGGTGTGCCCGAGCCGTGCGAGCAGTACGGCGATGATCGCGGACACCGCCAGCGAGACACCGCAGGTGAGGAAGCCGACGCCGATTCCGGTGGCGCGCCGGATCTCGTAGCGCAGGGGGCGAAGGGGGCTGGGGGCGGAACGGACGGAGATGGGGGGTGGGAGGGAGGAGAGTGCATCGAGGGCCGGGGCGGCATCGGAGCGGGTGGCCCGGACGGTCCGGGTCTGCCGGGTGCCCGGATTCCTGGCGCCGGGGAGGCGGGCGCGGAGCGCGGAGATGCTCGCTGCGGAGACGCCCCCTGCCGGAATGCTCGTACTGCTGTCTTGCGCTTCCTGAACCACCGCGACCACGCCAGGCGCGGCGCCGGCACTCACGTCGACAGCCCCATTGCCGTCGGCACCCGCGAGCACCTCGGCAGGGACCATTCCTTCACCCCCACCGGCCCCGTCCTCACCGCCGAGAGCTGCGCCCCCGTACAACGTGCCGCCGGCCTCCGGGAGCGCACCTGGTGACCCGCTCTCGGCCCGGGCGTCGCAGGTTGTCTCCGCGTGCTCCGCCCCCGCCCGGTAAGCGGGCGCTTCCCCGAGCAATGGCCGCTCGCCGTCGGCAGACTGAGCCCGCTCCGCCGACGCGTGCGTGGATGCTCCGCGCGCATTCTCGTCAGAGGAGGAAGCCGACACCGTCGGCTCCGGCGCCGGCACGCCCGCGTCCGCGCACTCCCGCCTCTCTGCCGAGAAGCCTGCCGGCACGGCGCCCGGTTCTCCTGCCCTGACGTCGGACGCCGCGCGGTTCGGCTCTGCGGGCGTGAAGCCGAACGCCACGGTAGCCCTCTCCGGCGCGGGCGAGTCGGGTACGGAGGAACCCGGATCCGACGGCGCGGCACCGGAGCCGAATTCCAAAGCGGATTCCGCTGCGGGCGGGCCGGGTGCCACGGTCTCCGGCTCCGCCGCCGGCGAACCGGACGGGCTGTGTTCGTCCCGCCCCTGTGGCTCCTTCGCCACGACTTCGCCCGCCTCCGCCGACGAGACGCCGAGCTCGGCACCGGCCGCCGACCCCATGTCGCCTACCTCGTCGGCGAGTTGGTGGACGAGGATGCCGTGACGGAAGGCCGTGTCGCCGACGTCGGCGGTCGTCGAGCCGTACACCGACAGGCGGTTGCCGCCCTCCCGCACGACCTCGACGGAGCGGCGGGCGGTACGGGCCTCCTTGGTGAGCAGGGCCGCGAGGCGGGCCGCATGGGGGCTGCGGACGGCGACGCGCGGGCGCAGCCGGGTGCGGGCGAACTCCCTGGCGTCCTGATCGGCCTTGAGCCGGCCACCGTCGAGGGTGATGACGTGATCGGCCGCACGCGCGGCCTCCTTGGGATCGGCCGTGGTGAAGACGACAGTGCCGCCCTGCTGGGCGTGGGCACGCAGCATGCCGTGCAGCCACTGTGCCTCGCGGGTGGAGAGGCCGTCGGCGGGTTCGTCCAGGACGAGCGTGTGCGGGTCAGGCAGCAGAGCGCAGGCCAGGCCGAGCCGGCGGTCCATGCCGCATGAGAGCGTGCCGAGGCGTTCCTCTCGGAGACTGACCAGGCCGACGACCTCGAGGACCTCGTCGGCGCGTCGCGCGGGGACGCCCGAGGCCGCACACAGCATGCGCAGATGGCCGCGGACGGAACGCGCCGGGTGCCCTGGTACGTCGCCGAGGAGCACGCCGACCTCCCGCGACGGATGGGCGATGCTGTGCAGGGGCCGCCCTCTGAAGTGGGTGATGCCGCGCCCCTCTTGAAGTTCGAGCATCAGCCTGAGCGCAGTCGTCTTGCCCGCGCCGGCGCTTCCGAGGAGCGCGGTGACCTGTCCGGCACGCGCTTCGAAGGAGACGTCGTCGACGGCCGGCGGGTGCGCCTTGCGGGAATTGCTGGTCAGTCCGAAGGCCTGGATCACCTGCAGCAAGATAGCGCGCCATGTCTGGTTTTCCGGGTATCACCCCATTTAGCGCCGGGTGTGCTGCGGTCCAGACCGGTTCACGTCCGCCGTTCGACGGAGCCAGCACCCGCGCAGACGGACCCCGTACCCCTCAGACCTCCGGGCGCAGCATCGGAGGATTGAGCAGGGTGGCTCCGCCTGCCCGGAAGAGCTGCGCAGGCCGGCCGCCCTGGCGCGTCGTCGTACCTCCCGTGGGGACGAGGAATCCGGGCGTTCCGGTGACCTTGCGGTGGAAGTTGCGGGGATCGAGGGCCACTGCCCACACCGCCTCGTACACCCGGCGCAGCTCGCCGACGGTGAACTCGGCCGGGCAGAACGCGGTGGCCAGCGACGAGTACTCGATCTTGGACCGGGCCCGTTCCACTCCGTCGGCGAGGATCTGGGCGTGGTCGAAGGCGAGCGGCGCCACCGGCTCGCCGTCGCGTCCGTAGCCGCCCTGCTGGAGCAGCTCCTCCACCGGCGCCCAGCGCGCGTTGCTCGCGTCCCCTCCCGCGCGCGGTGCGGGCAGGTCGGGTGCGAGGGCAAGGTGCGCGACACTGACCACCCGCATGCGCGGGTCTCTCTTAGGGTCGCCGTAGGTGGCGAGCTGCTCGAGGTGGGCACCGTTGTCCTGGGCCGGGGCCGCGGGATCATGCGCCCTCAGCCCGGTCTCCTCTTCGAGTTCGCGCGCCGCCGCCTGGGAAAGGTCCTCGTCGGCCCGTACGAAGCCGCCGGGCAGTGCCCATCGCCCCTGGAACGGGGGCTCGCCCCTGCGTACCGCCAGCGCGCACAGGGCATGGCGGCGCACGGTCAGCACGACCAGGTCCACGGTGACGGCGAAGGGCGGAAAGGCTGACGGGTCGTAGGGCATGCGGCGATCATAGTCGTCTGCCTGACGATAAACACTCCCTTCGCCGGCCGCATCGGTGGTGGTTCTGCTTCGTTCCGTTATGGGGCGCAGGGCCGACTCCCCTACTTCGTTCGGTCGCGTCGTACGAGGTCACACTCCCAGCTGCAGGCCGTCCGCCGCCTCCTCGACCATGGCGAGTCCCAGTCGGCTGATCCGCACGGCGAAGGGGGCGCCGGCGAGGCGCAGCCCGGTGAGCCCGAGTTCCCCGAGCGGCGCACTGCGCACGGGGCGCAAGGTGACCGTACGGGCCGGGGCGTCGGGGCGGATGCCCGCGAGAGCGATGAGCACCATGATCGCGGAAGCTGCGGCGGTGGCCGCCGGCCGGCAGGCCGCGGGGTGCGGAAGGGGAGCGCTCCCTGCAGAACGCTGCTCGCCGCCGAACATCTCGGGCAGCCGGTGGCCGAAGTGCTCCGCCGCGGCCAGCAGGCCTCTCAGCAGGCCGCCCGCTTCCTTCTCGTAGCCGGCGGCGGCCAGTCCGGTGACGGCCAGCGCGGTCTCGTGGACCCGGACGGCTCCCGTCCGATGGCCGAACGGGTTGTGTCCCGCCTCCTTGGCGCCGAGACCGCGCAACCCCCAGCCCGCGTCCAGGGCGGGGGTACCGAGCAGCCGGGCGAGGTGTTCGGTCTGCACCTGGTCGAGGAGGCCCTGGGCGAGCCGCCCGGAACCGAGCAGGCCGGTGTCGAGCAGGTGGACGGCGGCGGAGCCCAGGTGCGGAACGGGCCGGCCGTCCGCTGCCAGGGCCGCGGCAGGGCGTCCGCCGCCGCGGTCCTCGACCCAGAAGTCGGCCCGGAAGGCTGCCCGCAGGTCCTGCGCCCACTGGCGTAACTCGGTGCCACCGGGCCGGTCGTAGGCGTCGAGGAGGTCGGCACCGAGCAGGGCCGCCCGGTGCGCGTGGGCCTGCGTCTCGCAGCGGACCGGGCCTGCGGGCTGCGGGTCGGGGAGGTAGATGCCGTCGCCGACGGTGGTCCGCAGCCAGGTGAGACAGCGTTCAGCGGCCGGCAGCAGCTCTCTCGTCTCCTGCTCGGGGAGCCCCCAGCGGCGGGCCTCGGCGAGCAGGACGGGGAAGAGCAGTGTGGCCTCCGTTCCCGTGCAGCCCGGTGGGAGGAGCGGTCCGGCGTCACGCCGTGGCCCGGGGATCAGGCCTGCCCGCGGATCCCGGTCCGGGAGCTGGGTGCGGGCCAGGGTGCGCAGTGTGCCCGCGGCGAGCCGGGTACCGAGAGGCAGGGCCATGCGGGTGGCGGCGAGGGCCTCGGCGGGCGCCATCCCGCAGCGCCATGGCGCGCCCGCGGCGAGGTAGGTGTCGGCGGGGTGGGCGGGGTCGCGCAAGAGGAGGGCTTGGAGGTCGGCGACGGCCATCTGCAGGAGCGGGGCCACCCTGGGGTCGTCACCCGTCGCCCGGGCGAGGGCGAGCGGACCGGTCGCGGTCTGCCCCGCGGCCCGCAGGGGACCCGCGCCGTCGAGCCGTACCCGGAGTTCCACAGTCGCCGTTCCGCCCGGCGGCAGCTCCACTTCCCAGCGCAGCAGTCCGGCGGATGCCAGGGCGTCGAAGGGGGGCGGGTCGGCGGTGACGCTGGCGGCGACGCCGGCCGTGGCCCAGCGCAGGCCCGAGTCGCGGACCATGGCCGGGACTTCGGGGCCCGCCCTGCCGGAGGCGATGGCGCCGAGCTCCGCGAGATCCGTACCGAGGGCGACCTCGACCGGGAGCCTCAGCGGTCGCGCGGCGGCGTTGCGGAGGATGATGCGCTCGGTCCCCTCGGCGCGACGCGTGCGCTCGACCATGACATCCGGATCGGGACCCGCCGCCGGGGATGCGCGCAGGGCCCCGACGAAGCGGGCGCTGTCGGCCCCGGTCATCCTGGCCTGCACGGCGAGCGGTTCGCGTCCGGCCACGCGGATCTGGCAGCGCGAGAGCAGGCGCCGGCCGCCTCGGTAGAACCCGTCCAGCCCCCGGCCGGCCAACTGCCCCTGGTCGCCGGAGATGGCGAGGCCGGGCAGGGCGACACAGATCAACACATCGTGGGTGGGCGGCAGCTCGGACACCGGGCGGCCGCCTGGCACGGTGCTGGGCGACGGGATCGCGGCAGGCCGACGGGCGCGGTCAGCAGCCGGGGGCGGAGCCCCGTCGCGGCCGGCCGGGGAAGCCGATCGTGAGTCCGGAGACGGCGGCCGGACACAGCTGGTCTCCGGTTGCGCCGCGGTGGCACCGGCTGCCCGAAATCGCTCGGGCCCGTCCCACGGCGGCCGCTCGGCGTCGGCGGCGGAGGACGAAGTCGGCGGCTGCGGCATGGGACGGCTTCTTCTGCTCTTGGGACCCGCTGGGCAGCCGGTGGGGCGTCCCGTGGGACAACGGTCGTACGGCGGCAGAGCCCGCTCAGGCGTTCCGCCACTCAGGTGAACGGAGAGGACCTCGTCCGGGTCACGGCCCGCGTCAGGGAGTCCGACCGAATGGCGGCGCGGCGGGACCGAGGAGGCGCCGTTCAGCACAGTCGTGATCCTGCGCCACCATCGGTCGGGCGGTGCGCCCGCGCGTGCCCCCGTAGCGCTCCGGCATGCCCGTCGCGCCAGACCGGCCAGGCGGCCCAGGACCGTACGGGCACCAGCACCACGGTGGCGGCACCGTCCGGACGCCACCGGACGCGCAGGGGCTGGGTGCGCACGCGGGATCCGGGAGCGTACGAGCCGCCCCGCCTTCTCCGTCGGAGGGCCACTCGTCTTCGTCGCGCGGGCCTGCTCGACCAGCGTCAAAGCACTCATCCCTCCCCCTCGGGCTCGCGAGGGCCGCTCCCCGACGGGGTGGTACTGGTGGAGTCCCGGTCCGACGCACGCGTACGCGTGGCGCCGGGACCGCGCGTGGCGGGCCGCAAGGGCTCGGGCGCCGACGGCCGGGGGTGGGAGCCGGCCGGCCGCCGGGCACCCGCTGTCCGAGCCGTCCGGGCCGTGCTTCGCAGACGGCTCTCACCGCCGTCGGCGGAGCGCACGCGGCGGCGTCGACGTGAGCCCGTGCCCGACTCCGCTTCGGTGACCTGGTCGTCCGCCCGTGCACTCACTCCGGGCGTCGCACCCTCACTGACCGGGCGTTCGGTCTCGGCCGAATCCACCGCCGGATCCGGCCGTTTCGTGGTTTCCGTCTGCGCTCGCCCCGTACGGTCCGCGCGCAGACAGCGACGAATAGCCTCGGGGTCGAGCCCTTCGTTGCAGGCCTGGTGCAGCAGACGTGCGAACAGGTAGTCGGGATCCGCGCCCAGGGCCATGGCCAGCGCCTCGCGGGCCTCCAGCTCGTCGCCCGTCGACCATGCGACCCAGCCGGCCAGGGTCAGCGGGGCCGCGGCGTGCTCGCCGTACGGCCCGACGCACCGGCGGGCCACGGCGCGCCAGAGCCGGAGGGCCGGGTCCGCCTCCTCGCCCTCCATCCAGGTGGCCGCACGGTCGCGGGTCGTGCGGTCCTGGAGTCCGAGGACGAGCCTCGCGGCCTCGTCGTGTGTGAGCAGTCCGTCGTCCCGCAGGTCCGCCGGGTGCGTGCCGGACACGGGGGCCGCCGCGGCGAAGCGGCGCATGACCCGCTCGGCGAGGGCGAGGGTCTCCTCGGCCACGTCCGGGCGGGACGCCTCGTCAAGAATGCGGGGCACCAGGGTCATGCCCGCCGCGTCCAGCGCGACCTCCTGCGCCGGCACCGCGGTGGTCTCCAAGGGCTGTAGCCTGGCCCGCAACTCCCTGAGCGTGCCGCGTACTTGGATGCCGGCGTAGGTGGCCGCGGCGGCCAGCACCGAGGTGCCGGGAAGGCCCATCGGCGAGCCGTCCTCGGGGCAGCAGCCCTCGATCGGGCAGCAGTACGACCAGTACCGGCCGTCCGAGATGCACAGTGCCTCGATGACCGGTACGTCGAGGTCGCCGCACTGGGTGCGCAGCAGCTGGGCCAGCCGCTCGAGCCGTCGCTTGACGTCCCGGCCGGACTCGCCCGGGCCCGGCTCCTGGCAGACGTAGGCCACCATCTGCTCCGGGCGGGAGCCCCGCCGCTCACTGCCCCTGACCAATCCCTGGGCCAGCTGGCGGGCGGCCGCCTCCCAGTCCTCCTCGCTCGCGGGGATGCCGAGCCTGGCCCGGCCGCCGAACCGGCCGCGGCCTTCGCGGTCATGGAGGGCGACCAGCACCATGCTGTCCTCAGGACGGTAACCGAGCAGGTAGGGAAGGGCGTCGGCCAGCTCGGCGGGGGTGCGCAGCGTGACCTGTGTGTCGTGTACGGACAGTCCGGTGAACGGCTCCTGTCCGGAGATGTCGTTGTTGTCGAAGGGTCCGATGGTTTCGCCGTGATTCGCCATGCCGAGACCATCTCGCGGATCTCGGAATTCCGCTTGAGCCTGTGGATAAGTCGAATCAGGGACACGACAAGACCTTCGCGGTTGTCCACAGCACCGGTCCGGGGCACGCCCGATTGTCGGTCCCTTCCTGTTGTATGGAGCGCATGGAGCACACGAGCAACGCGGATCTCCGGGCAGAGGCGGACGCAGTCCTCGCCCGGCTCGTCGGGGATGCCACGGGCGGGGCCCGGCTGCGCGAGGACCAGTGGCGGGCGATCGAGGCGCTGGTCGCCGACCGGCGCCGGGCCCTGGTCGTACAGCGCACGGGGTGGGGCAAGTCCGCGGTGTATTTCGTGGCGACCTCGCTGCTGCGCGCCAGAGGAAGCGGACCCACGGTGATCGTCTCGCCGCTGCTCGCGCTCATGCGCAATCAGGTGGAGGCCGCGGCCCGGGCCGGTATCCACGCCCGGACCATCAATTCCGCGAACACCGAGGAGTGGGACGCCGTCCAGGCCGAGATCGCGGCCGGTCAGGTCGATGTCCTGCTCGTCAGCCCGGAGCGGCTGAACAACCCCGACTTCCGCGACCAGGTCCTGCCCAAGCTGTCCGCGGCGACCGGCCTGCTGGTCGTGGACGAGGCCCACTGCATCTCCGACTGGGGCCATGACTTCCGTCCCGACTACCGGCGGCTGCGCACCATGCTGGGCGATCTACCGCCCGGCGTGCCCGTGCTGGCCACCACCGCCACGGCCAATGCCCGTGTGACCGCGGATGTCGCCGAGCAGCTCGGCACGGGCGGCTCGTCGGACGCGCTGGTGCTGCGCGGACCGCTGGACCGGGAGAGCCTCAGCCTCGGGGTGCTGCCGCTGCCGGACGCCGCGCACCGGATGGCCTGGCTCGCCGACCATCTCGACGACCTGCCGGGCTCCGGCATCGTCTACACACTCACGGTCGCCGCGGCGGAAGAGGTCGCCACCTTCCTGCGGCGGCGCGGGCACGCCGTCGCCTCGTACACGGGCAAGACGGAGAACGCCGAACGGCAGCAGGCCGAGGACGATCTGCTCGCCAACCGGGTCAAGGCACTTGTCGCCACCTCCGCGCTCGGCATGGGCTTCGACAAGCCGGATCTCGGCTTCGTGGTCCATCTCGGCTCCCCCTCCTCCCCCATCGCCTACTACCAGCAGGTCGGCCGGGCCGGCCGTGGTGTCGAGCACGCCGAGGTACTGCTGCTGCCCGGCAAGGAGGACGAGGCCATTTGGCAGTACTTCGCCTCGCTCGCCTTCCCCTCCGAGGAGCTGGTCCGGCGCACCCTGGAGGTCCTCGCCCGGGCGGACGGCCCGCTGTCGCTGCCCGCTCTGGAACCGCTGGTCGAGCTGCGCCGCTCCCGACTGGAGACCATGCTGAAGGTCCTCGACGTGGACGGTGCGGTCCGCCGCGTCAAGGGCGGCTGGGTCGCGACGGGACAGCCTTGGTCGTACGACGCCGAGCGGTACGCCTGGGTGGCCCGGCAACGCGCGGCCGAGCAGCAGGCGATGCGCGCCTACGCGTCCACCACCGAGTGCCGGATGGAGTTCCTGCAGCGACAGCTGGACGACGAGGGCGCCAAGCCCTGCGGACGCTGTGACAACTGCGTGGGGCCGCGCTTCACCGCCGACACCTCCGCGACGGCGGTGGACGCCGCGCGCAACGACCTCGGCCGAGCCGGTGTCGAGGTGGAACCCCGCCGCATGTGGCCGACCGGGCTGCCGGCCATCGGCATCGCGCTCAAGGGGCGCATTCCGGCCGGTGAACAGGCCTTGCCGGGGCGGGCGCTGGGGCGACTGTCGGACATCGGTTGGGGCAACCGGCTGCGGCCGCTCCTCGCGCCCCAGGCGCCGGACACCGCTGTGCCGGACGACGTGGCGCGGGCCGTGGTGGGCGTTCTGGCCGACTGGGCGAAGGGCCCCGGCGGCTGGACCCCCGGTACGTCCGACGCCCAGCCCCGGCCGGTGGGTGTCGTCACCATCGCCTCGCGTTCCCGGCCCCGGCTGATCCACTCCCTGGGCACCCGGATCGCCGAGGTGGGCCGGCTTCCTCTGCTCGGCTCCGTGGCGTACGCCGAGGACGTGCCGCGGGTGTCGCGCAGCAACAGTGCCCAGCGGTTGAAGGCCCTCGACGGCGCGCTGACAGTGCCGCACGCCCTCGCATCGGCGCTCGCCGAGGCCGATGGTCCGGTTCTGCTGGTCGACGACTTCACCGAGACGGGCTGGACCCTCGCGGTCGCGGCGCGCCTGCTCCGAAAGTCCGGCGCGCGGGGGGTGTTGCCGCTGGTCCTGGCCGTCCAGGGCTGACTCCGCGTCCGGCCGCGGCAGCCAACGCGCTGCCGCTGGACACCTCAGGCGTCAGCAGCCGAAGCTTCGGGTAAGGATATAAGCCACACACCCCCCGATAACCGTCGGTGGCCCCAATTGCTCGTTGCCGCATCCCAGTTCGACAGGAAGAATTGAGGTCCGCTCCCCGCACGGCTCGCCCGTGGTCCGGTTGGGCCTTGCTGCGGTGCGCGCTCCCAAATCCGACCTCGCCCGTAGTGTGGGCGCGTAGCCGAAGGGAGGAACGTGACCTTCGGATTCGCCTCGTCCTCGGCGGCCTCGTTGTCGACGTCCGCGTCCGCCGTTTCCGCCAGTCGCCTGCTCGAGCCGGCCGAATGGGCTGCCGCCGGAATCCCACTGCTGCGCAACCCCCGTGAGGTCGTCAGCGGGCTGCATGCCCGGCACCACCCCAAGCCGTCCACGGCGATCGTGGCGGTGCTGGATCCCGACGAGCGGCTGTGCGCCAGCGCGTCGTTCACCCGTCGACCGGCCCCGGCCGACGGGTGGATGTTCCGCAACGCGCTGCTCGCCCAACTGCGCCGCGTCATTCCGCACGACCTGCGACGCCGCACGCCGGTGCGCACGGCCGTATTGCTCTACTGCCGTGAGGGCGATGCGCGCTGGACGGAGGAGGACGGCGCCTGGATGTGGGGCCTGCGCGACGCCTGTACGCTGCACGGCCTGCGCTGCGGGGCGTACATCACGCTGACCCACGACGGCTGGCAGGTGCTCGGCGAGGGGCGCGGTGGTCGCCGCCCCAACGCCGACTCCGTACCGGAGCCCTTCGCCTTGTCGGAGACCCCGCCGCTGGCGCCACGCACCGGCGGGCCGGTATCCGAGGTCCTGCGCCGGGCAGCGGCTCGCTGAAGGTCACGGCACCGGGCCCAGGTCGTACGCCTCGGTCGTACGCACCGCCCGGCGCCGGCCACCCGGGCCACGCGAACGGCAGGCCGTGCACGGGTCGCCCGGTCAGGTCGCCCAGGCGGCCTGGAACAACGGACACCGAGGGGCAGGTCGGCCTCTACGACTGCGGGGAGTGCCCGGGGGGCAGCCACTCGCCACGGCTCGCAGGCGCGCACGTACTACGGCGCCCGCCCCAACCGACACCTCACAGGCGGTCGCTGCTCGCCCCGGTGACCGGCGGATAGGTCGTTCCAGGAGTGCAGCGGCCGCCTGCCATCCGGGCAGACCAAGAGCCACTCCATGCGGATTCCGCCGGAGCGGCTCCAGTGTCACCCCGGTACCACCCCGAGGCACCGGGTGTGGCTCAGACGCCGGCGCCCAGCACCGTGTTGATCTGCTGCGGGTCGCCGCAGACGATCAGCAGGGCACCGGCCCGGGAGTGGGCCAGCGGCAGGGCGGAGGCGGCTGCGGAGCTGGGGCCTCCGTTGACGGCCACGACCACCACAGGGCGGGACGCGGCACGGGCGGCGATGACGGCGTCCGTGTAGAAGACGTCGTCACCGGCGTCGTGCTGTGCCCAGTAGGAGGCTTCGCCGAAGGACAGCTCGTGCTCCGCCCACGGGTGCTGGGCACCGGTGGTGATCACGAGCACGTCGCCGGGGGCACGGCCCGAGTCCAGGAGCAGGTCCACCGCCTCTTCGGCGGCATCGAGCGCACCCTCGGCCGAGGCCGGGATCAGCTGGATCTGCGGGGTGGCCGCAGGAGCGGCGGGAGCGGCCGGGCCCGACGGGCCCGGCTTGGCCGGAGCCACGTCACGCGGTGTGCGCTGCACCGGCGCCGCGGGCCGCAGAGGGCCGGGACGACCGGGGCGGGACGGAGCCGCGGGACGGGGGCCGGGTACGGGGCGGGGGGTCGGCGCGGTACGGCCGCTGGCCGGAGTAGCGCGGGGACCCTGGGCACTCTCGTGAATCTGAGGCTCCTCGGGAATGAGAGGCATGAGCTGATATTTATCAAACATTGGTGCGGCGCGGGCAACTGGGTGGCACATCAGTGCGATCGGAACCGTCAGAAATCGAAGTCGAGCTGACCCTCGATTTCCGGAACGCCTCCGTCCGCCCAGCTGCGGACCTTCTTGAGGTGCCGCCACTGAGGCAACGCATCAAGATACGCCCACGACAGGCGGTGGTGCGGGGTGGGCCCCCACTCCTCCAGTGCGGCCTTGTGCACGGGTGACGGATACCCGGCGTTGTCCGCAAATCCGAAGTCTGCATGGTCGATACCCAGTTCGGCCATCATTTTGTCGCGCTGAACCTTGGCGATCACCGACGCCGCGGCGACGGCCACACACGACTGATCGCCCTTGATCACCGTGCGAACCCTCCAGGGGGCGCCGAGATAGTCGTGCTTCCCATCGAGGATCACGGCGTCGGGGCGAACCGGCAGGGTGTCCAGAGCGCGCACGGCGGCGAGCCGCAGCGCGGCCGTCATCCCCAGGTCGTCGATCTCCTCGGGGGAAGCATGCCCCAGGGCGTAGGCCGTCACCCATGCCTGCAGGACCACGGCAAGTTCTGTACGACGCTTGACGGTCAGCAGCTTGGAGTCGGTCAGGCCCTCGGGCGGGCGGCGTAGTCCGGTGATCGCGGCACAGACGGTGACAGGTCCGGCCCAGGCGCCGCGCCCCACCTCGTCGACACCGGCGATGACCTTCGCTCCGGTCGTGGCGCGTAGGGAGCGCTCGACAGTGTGAGTAGGTGGTTCGTACGGCATGGCGCCCTTAGCGTACGCCGCCGGGATCGCCCCGCGACACCCCGGTCGCCCGACCGCCGCGCAGATCACGGGGGCTCCGGATCAGACGCTGTGGGGCCGCAGCAGCGGGAGCATCAGCTGGTCGATCATCTCCTCGAGATCTTGGTCGCTCCATTCGCTCGCGCACACTTTGGAGCGGTACATCATCATGGCCGGGATAGCGTCGAAGACATAGCCGTTGGCCGCGTCCGGGCGGACCTCACCTCGCTCTATCCCACGGGTGATGACATCACGGAGCAGCGTGACCGTCGGCTCGATGACCCCTCCGACGATCACGTTCTGAAAGCGCTCCGCCTGGGCATCGTCGCACTCGTGGATCACCGCACGCAGCGCGACACCGGGGAGCGAGTACATGATCCCCCGCACCCGTCGGCACAGAATGAGGAGGTCCTCGCGCACACTTCCGAGGTCCGGAACCGTCTCCACCTGGGGCAGTCCGGCCACCAGCGCGTCCGCGACGAGATCCTCCTTGCTGGGCCAGCGGCGGTAGACCGCGGCCTTGCCCGTCTGCGCGCCGGCCGCGACGCCTTCCATGGTCAGGCCCTTCCAGCCGACCGAGCCGAGTTGTTCCAGAGCGGCATTCAGGATCGCGCGCTCCAGCACCACGCCGCGCCGACGAGGGGAAGCCGTCCGGGTGGGGTCGGCCGTCCAGCGCGAGGTAACCATCTGTGTCTCTCCAGCGTGCAAGGGAAGCGGGGGTTCCGGGGCGAAGGGCGCCGCGCCGCAGCAAAAGGGGGACGCGAGGCGGCGCACCCGATTAAGTGAACGCTTGCGTTCACTCTTGGGGACTCACTACCGTGGAGCCGAAAGTGAACGCGAGCGTTCACTAACGCCTTTATGGGGGACCCATAGTGACGACCTCTCAGCTACTCAAGGATCCAAAACCGGGCGTGGCCCGCCGGGAGGGGCATCCCGGCATCGCACTCACCGTCATCGCGGCCTGCCAACTCATGGTGGTACTCGACGCGACGATTGTGAACATCGCGCTCCCGCACATTCAAGATGCGCTCAAATTCAGCACGACCGACCTGACTTGGGTCGTCAGTGCCTACACGCTCACCTTCGGCGGCCTGCTGCTGCTCGGTGCGCGGGCCGGTGACATCCTCGGCCGCCGCCGGGTGTTCATCACCGGCATCCTGCTCTTCACCTTCGCTTCGCTGCTGGGCGGTCTCGCCCAGGAACCCTGGCAGCTGCTGGCCGCACGGGCCCTGCAGGGTGTGGGCGGTGCAATAGCCTCGCCCACGTCGCTGGCGCTGATCACGACGACCTTCCCCGAAGGCCCGGAACGCAACCGGGCCTTCGGTGTGTTCGCCGCCGTCTCCGCGGGCGGCGGTGCCATCGGCCTGCTCGCAGGCGGCATGCTCACCGACTGGCTGGACTGGCGGTGGGTGCTCTTCGTCAACGTACCCATCGGTGTGCTGATCGCGGCGGTCGCACCGCTGTACATCAGCGAGTCCGAGCGGCATCCGGGGCGCTTCGACATCACGGGCGCACTGACCTCGACGGCGGGCATGGCCTCGCTGGTGTACGGGTTCATCCGGGCCGCGGAGAACGGCTGGCGCGACAGCCTCACCCTCGGCTCGTTCGGCGCGGCCGTGGTGCTGCTGCTCGCCTTCATCCTGACCGAGACGCGGGCGAAGGAGCCGATCACCCCGCTCAGGATGTTCACGGACCGCAACCGCTGGGGCACGTATGTGATCATGCTGAGCCTGTCCGCGGCGATGTTCGGCATGTTCTTCTACATCGTGCTGTTCGTGCAGGACGTCCTCGGCTACAGCGCCATCAAGGCCGGCCTGGCCTTCCTCCCTGTGACGGTCGCGATCGCGGTCGGCGCGGGCCTGTCGCAGTCCTTGCTGCCGAAGCTCGGCCCGAAGCCGTTCATGATGGTCGGCTCGGCGCTCGTGGCCGTCGGGCTGGTCTGGCAGACGTTCATCCGGCCGGACAGCTCCTACCTCGGCGGAGTGCTCGGGCCGATGCTGGTGTTCGGCTTCGGCATGGGTCTGAACTTCGTGACGGCCACCGTGACGGCCGTGTCCGGCGTCGCCCCGCACGAGGCTGGTGCGGCCTCCGGTCTGCTCAACGCGATGCAGCAGGTGGGCGGTTCGCTCGGGTTGTCTATCCTGACGACCGTCTTCGGCTCGGCCAGCAAGGACGAGGTGAAGAAGCAGCTGCCGAAGTTCCTCGACAACGGTTCGCCGGAGCAGAAGGCGCAGTTCGCCAAGACTCACCTGCTGCCCGCGCCCTGGGGACACGACGTGCTCGCCCACGGCATCTCCATCGCCTTCGTGCCGGCTGCCGCGATGGCCGGGCTGGCGTTCCTCGCCGCCTGGCTGGTGCTCAGGGTCCGCAAGAACGATCTCGAATCCCTCGCCGGTATGGCCGGCCCGGGCATGGGCTGACCCCTTCCGGACCGCGCTGAGCCACGGCCTGCCGGACCGCCGCCCGGGGACGGACGGCACGCACGTCGGTCCGGCAGGCTGCACCACGGCCATCAGAGCCCACATCAGAACCAGTACGACCACAGCCCACGACACGAACGCCATCACGCACCCCCTCCGACCTGCGCCTTCGGCTCCTCCGCGGACCTTGCCGAAAGGCCCGGCATACACGGTTACGGGAAGAACGGGTGGCCGTCACAGAGAGTTCCCGGCAGTCGCGCAGAGTTTTCATCAGGCCATGCACGCACCGGAACCTGGCCTTCACCGGCCTCCCGAAAACACAACCGACCGCCCGGAAACACAACCGACCGGCCTAGGCACACACTCAGCAGACCGGACGCACCCCGAACGCCGGCGACACGGTCACCCGGCGCTCACCCCCGCAGCAGTCGGCGCCGCGCTGCGCCCCGTCAGACACCCGTCGGCACCCACTCCGGCAGCCCCTCGACCCGCTCCGCCCACTCGGCGGGCGGTCTCCCCGGCTTGCCGGAGGCGAGCACGCCGCCCACGATCGCGCAGGTCGTGTCCACGTCGCCGCCCACCTGGGCGGTGGTCCAGAACGCGGCCTCGAAGTCCCCGAGGCTGCGTGCGGCGGACCAGAGGGCGAAGGGGACGGTGTCATGGGCCGTCGTACGACGTCCGCAGCCCAGAACGGCCGCGACGGTGCCCGCGTCGCCGTAGTCGAGCATGTCCCGGGCGCGCCGGAGTCCCTGGCCGACCGCGCTCTTCGGCACCAGGGCGATGACGCCGTCGAGGAGCGCCTCGGGGCTCGGGGGCCCGTCCGGCGAGCCGGCCAGCGCCGCCGCGGCGGCCACGGCCATGGCCCCGACCACGGCCTCACGGTGCTGATGGGTGGGGTAGGCCGAGATCTCCGCTTGATGAGTCGCCTGCTCCGGATCGTCCGCGTACCAGGCGCCCAGCGGGGCGATCCGCATCGCCGCTCCGTTGCCCCAGGACCCCCGCCCGTTGAAGAGCCCGGCGGCCAGCTCTCGCCAGTCGCCGCCCTCCCGGACGAGCCGCAGCAGCCGGTTGACCGCGGGCCCGTAGCCCCGGTCGAAGTCGTGGTGGTCGGCGAAGGAGCGGGCCAGCGCGTCCTGGTCGATGCGGCGGTGGGCGCCGAGGACGGCGACCACGGAGCAGGCCATCTCGGTGTCGTCCGTCCACTGCCAAGGGCCCGGGGGCAGCTCGCGTCGCTTCAGCAGGGGATAGTGCGCCGGGACGAAGAACTGGGAACCCAGGGCGTCTCCCACGGCCAGTCCACGCAGGCTCGCCAGGGCGCGCTCCAGGCGCCCGGAGGAAGAGGAGTCAGCGGTCATCGCTCTGCCACTCTATCCGTTCACCCAGTACGGCATCGGCTCGCGCCAGCGCTCGAAGGGGCGGTCGAGCGTGTACTTGCCGTCGTCTCCCAGAACGAGCATCCGCATCTCCGCGTTCCCCGGGTTCGACAGCGACTCGAATTCCGCGACGGTCCAGTGGAACCAGCGCATGCAGAACAGCCGCATCGCGAGCCCGTGCGTCACCAGGAGCACGTTCGGCGGGTGGTCGGGGGCCTCGAAGCTGCGGTAGAGGCTCTCCAGGAAGCCGCCGACCCGGTCGTACACGTCGGCGCCGGACTCGCCCTGAGGGAACCGGAAGAAGAAGTGGCCGTACGCGTCCCGGTAGGCCTTCTGCAGGCGTACGTCGTCGCGGTCCTGCCAGTTGCCCCAGTCCTGTTCGCGCAGCCGCGGCTCCTCCCGGACGCGTATGAGACCGGGGTCGAGATGGAAGGCGCGGAGCGTCTCGTGGGTGCGGCGGTACGGGGAGACGTACACGCTCACGCGTTCCCTGCCGAAAAGCTCCCTGAGCTCCTTGCCGGTCTCCTGGGCCTGTCGCCAGCCCCGCTCGGTGAGGGCGAGCGCGTGGTCGGGCTCACGCTCGTACACGGAGTCGTCGATGTTGCCCGTTGACTCGCCGTGCCGGACAAGGACGATGCGCCGTGGTCGTGCCATGCCAAAACCCTAGATCGAGCGGGGGAAAGTCGAGCACTCGTACGGGCTCCATACGGCGTAGGTCACACGAAACCCGCGTCTCGGACCCTCCCCGGACGCGTTTCGCACACCTTTAGTGGTGAGTTTGATATTCAAACCAACACCTGTGGACTCAGACCGTCCAGGCCGGTTCCAGGTCCACGATGTCACCCGAGAGCGCCGCGATGTCGGCCTCGGTCTGGGCGCGCAGGGCGAGGCGTTCCACACGCTCGGTGCGGTACTTGCCGTGTTCGGCCGCCGAACGCCACATCGACAGGACCAGGAACTCCTGCTCGGGTGCCTCGGCGAACATGCCCCGGATCATGCCTGGTGAACCGGCCATCGCGGGGTTCCAGACCTTCTCCTGCATGAGCATGAAGTGCTCCACGCGCTCCTCGTGGACCTGGCACAGCGCCACCCGGATCAGGTCGGCGTCGGTGAACCGCGGTTCGAAACCCGTCTTCACGTCGAAGCGGTACTCGAAGAGCTTGACCTGGGCGTCCTTGAACGTGCCGGACTGGGCGGACGCCAGGCGGTCGTGCGAGCGGGCCATGAAGGAGTCGTAGAAGGCGCGGCTCTCCCAGAAGGCGAAGATGTGCACCACTCCCGGCCGCTGTCGGCTCCAGCCTCCGCCCTGTCCCCGAAACCCCGGCTCCCCCAGAAGCCCCGCCCATTTCCGCTGCCCCCGCTCGAAGCCGCGGCGGTCCACCACGGTGCAGCGAATCCACTTGACCAGCACCGCGCCATCGTAAGGCCACCGGACGTGGCGCCGGTCACGCTCCGGCGGAGATCACCCGCGCATGCGCCCCGCGCGCGTGGCACGATGGGCAAAGAGCCCTGGCTCCCCACGAGTTGGGGACAGAGCAGTCACAGGGGGAAGGGGAAGCCCGTTGTCCGGCTTCAGCAAGGGAATCCGCAAGGTCGAGGTCGCGGTCAAGTGGGACCCGAGTCCGGCGGGTCAGCCGCCCACCGATCTCGACATCATCGCCGCGACGTTCACCTCGGACGACGCGTACGGAACGCCCGCCTATCTCGTGCACTTCGACAGCCGCTCGCCCGACGGCACGATCTTCCTCAACAGGGACAGCGTCGACGGCAGGGGCTTCGGCTGGGACGAGGTCATGACGCTCGAACTGGACCGGCTCGCCGACCGGTACGCGCGCGTGGTGGTCGGTGTGGTCATCCAACAGCGGCCCGGGCACAAGACGTTCGTCAATGTGCTGAATCCGGCCATGCGCATCCGGGAGGGCTACACCGTACTCGCCGAGGACGACTTCGGCGCGGTCCTCGGGGCGACGGCGGCCACCATCGCCGAGTTCGCGCGGAACGACTCCGGAGACTGGACCTTCCGCCCCGGCGTCCACGGATTCGAGGAGGACCCGGCGGCGTTCACCCGCGTCATGGGCAGGGCGCACCAGCTCTGACGCACGCAACGAGTAAGGGGCGCCGGCAATAACCGGCGCCCCTTACTTCAGTTACCGCATGTCATCAGCTGCAGCCGCTGGTCGAACCGCAGCCCTCGCAGATGTAGCAGGAACCGGCGCGCTGCATCTTCGTGCCGCAGGAGAAGCACAGCGGGGCGTCGGCCTGGATGCCCAGTTGCATCTCCACCAGTTCGGCGCTGGTGTGCGCCTGCTTCGGGGCGGGCTTGGCCGCCTCGGACTCGGCCTTCGGCGTGGCCACGGCCTTCAGCTCCTGGGTGCGCGGCGCCGACTGGGCCAGGCCCTCGACGTCGACCTCGTCGTCGGCCGGCTCGTAGGAACCGGTCTCCAGGTGGCGCTGGCGCTCCTCGGCGGAGTGGATGCCGAGCGCGGAGCGGGTCTCGAAGGGCAGGAAGTCCAGCGCCAGGCGGCGGAAGATGTAGTCGACGATCGACTGGGCCATCCGCACGTCCGGGTCGTCGGTCATGCCGGCCGGCTCGAAGCGCATGTTGGTGAACTTCGAGACGTACGTCTCCAGCGGGACGCCGTACTGCAGACCGACGGAGACCGCGATGGAGAACGCGTCCATCATGCCCGCGAGGGTGGAGCCCTGCTTGGACATCTTCAGGAAGACCTCGCCGAGACCGTCGTCCGGGTAGGAGTTGGCGGTCATGTAGCCCTCGGCTCCGCCGACCGTGAAGGACGTGGTGATGCCGGGGCGGCCCTTGGGGAGGCGCTTGCGGACCGGGCGGTACTCGACCACCTTCTCGACCGCGGTGCGGATCGTCTCCTCGGCCTTCTCGGCGATCTCGGCCTTCTCGTCCTCCTTCTTCTTGGCGGAGAGCGGCTGGCCGACCTTGCAGTTGTCGCGGTAGATCGCGAGCGCCTTGACGCCCAGCTTCCAGGCCTCGAAGTAGATCTCCTCGACCTCCTCGACGGTCGCCGTCTCCGGCATGTTGACCGTCTTGGAGATGGCGCCGGAGATCCACGGCTGGATCGCGGCCATCATGCGGACGTGGCCCATCGGGGAGATGGCGCGCTCGCCCATGGCGCAGTCGAAGACCTCGTAGTGCTCCTGCTTCAGACCAGGAGCGTCGATCACGTTGCCGTTCTCGGCGATGTGGGCGACGACCGCCTCGATCTGCTCCTCCTGGTAGCCCAGGCGGCGCAGGGCCTGCGGGACGGTGCCGTTGACGATCTGCATCGAGCCGCCGCCGACGAGCTTCTTGAACTTGACCAGCGCGAGGTCGGGCTCGACACCGGTGGTGTCGCAGGACATCGCGAGGCCGATGGTGCCGGTCGGGGCGAGCACGGACGCCTGGGAGTTACGGAAACCGTTCTTCTCGCCGAGACGCTGCACGTCCTGCCAGGCCTCCGTGGCGGCGGCCCACACCGGGGTGTCCAGGTCGTCCATGCGGACGGCCTTGCCGTTGGCGTCGGCGTGCTGCTGCATGACGCGCTTGTGGGCGTCGGCGTTGCGGGCGTAACCGTCGTACGGGCCGACGACCGCGGCCAGCTCGGCGGAGCGGCGGTAGGCCGTACCCGTCATCAGGGAGGTGATCGCGCCGGCCAGGGCGCGGCCGCCGTTGGAGTCGTAGGCGTGGCCGGTGGCCATCAGCAGGGCGCCGAGGTTGGCGTAGCCGATGCCGAGCTGGCGGAACGCGCGTGTGTTCTCGCCGATCTTCTGGGTCGGGAAGTCCGCGAAGCAGATCGAGATGTCCATCGCGGTGATGACCAGCTCGACGACCTTCTGGAAGCGCTCGGCCTGGAAGGACTGGTTGCCCTTGCCGTCGTCCTGCAGGAACTTCATCAGGTTCAGCGAGGCCAGGTTGCAGGACGTGTTGTCCAGGTGCATGTACTCGCTGCACGGGTTCGACGCGGTGATCCGGCCGGACTCGGGGCAGGTGTGCCAGGTGTTGATGGTGTCGTCGTACTGGATGCCGGGGTCGGCGCAGGCCCAGGCGGCCTCGGCGATCTTGCGGAAGAGCGCCTTGGCGTCGACCTCCTCGATGACCTCGCCGGTCATACGCGCGCGCAGGCCGAAGTTGCCGCCCTCCTCGACCGCCTTCATGAACTCGTCGTTCACGCGGACCGAGTTGTTGGCGTTCTGGTACTGGACGGAGGTGATGTCGTCGCCGCCCAGGTCCATGTCGAAGCCCGCGTCGCGCAGGACGCGGATCTTCTCCTCTTCCTTGACCTTGGTCTCGATGAAGTCCTCGATGTCGGGGTGGTCGACGTCGAGCACGACCATCTTGGCGGCGCGGCGGGTGGCACCACCGGACTTGATGGTGCCGGCGGAGGCGTCGGCGCCGCGCATGAAGGAGACCGGGCCGGAGGCGTTGCCGCCGGAGGACAGCAGCTCCTTGGAGGAGCGGATGCGCGACAGGTTCAGGCCGGCGCCGGAGCCGCCCTTGAAGATCATGCCCTCTTCCTTGTACCAGTCGAGGATCGACTCCATGGAGTCGTCGACGGACAGGATGAAGCAGGCGGAGACCTGCTGGGGCTGCGGGGTGCCCACGTTGAACCAGACGGGGCTGTTGAAGCTGAAGATCTGGTGCAGGAGGGCGTAGGCCAACTCGTGCTCGAAGATCTCGGCGTCGGCGGGCGAGGCGAAGTACTTGTAGTCCTCACCGGCCTTCCGGTACGTCTTCACGATGCGGTCGATCAGCTGCTTGAGGCTGACCTCGCGCTGCGGGGTGCCGACGGCACCACGGAAGTACTTGCTGGTGACGATGTTGACCGCGTTCACCGACCAGAAGTCGGGGAACTCGACGCCACGCTGCTCGAAATTGACCGAGCCGTCGCGCCAGTTGGTCATGACGACGTCACGGCTCACCCACTCGACCTCGTCGTACGGGTGCACGCCGGGGGTGGTGTGGATGCGCTCGATGTGCAGTCCCTTGTTTCCCGCCTTGCCGCCCTTGGCTCGGGAACCTCGTGCCGGACCGCTCGCCGTCTCTGTCATGCCGCCTCCCTGTACGGGCGAAAACGCCCTGAAGTGCCCCGTTTGTTCCCGTGGCACGGTGTTCTGTCTTGTGTTGCGGGCACCCTCAGCTGCCACCCGCAACAGGTCTTGGATCGCCGCCTCCCGGCCGGAATCCGGGTCTCCCTCCGGTTTCCGGCCCGCCGGTCAGTCGGCGGCGTGGGCGGGTTCGGGGACCTGCGTGGTCCCACCTGGCCCGCGATCGTCTTCCTGGCTCCCCGCTCCCGCGTCGTCGTCGCCCGCGGCGGGGCCTCGCGTCGCCTCCCTCAGCTCCGCGATGGCGGCCTCGAAGTCCTCGAGCGAGTCGAACGCCCGGTAGACGGAGGCGAATCGCAGATAGGCAACGAGGTCGAGCTCCTGCAACGGGCCGAGTATGGCCAGACCCACGTCGTGGGTGGTCAGCTCGGCACTTCCGGTGGCCCGCACCGCCTCCTCGACCCGCTGGCCGAGCTGGGCGAGTGCGTCCTCGGTGACAGGCCGTCCCTGGCATGCCTTGCGCACGCCGTTGATGACCTTGGTACGACTGAAAGGCTCGGTGACTCCGGACCGCTTGACCACCATGAGCGAGCACGTCTCCACGGTCGTGAAACGACGGGAGCAGTCGGGGCACTGGCGGCGCCTGCGGATCGACGTGCCGTCGTCGGTCGTACGACTGTCGACCACACGGCTGTCGGGGTGCCTGCAGAAGGGGCAGTGCATGATCTCCAACCCTCCTCACAGCAGACTCAACAACCTCGCTGAACCCCATGGGCCCCGCGAAGCAGCCCTAAGCATAGGCGATCGCGGAGCCTCCGAAGACCGGGGGGACCACAACTTGTGGGCTGCTGTAGCCATCCAAGCACTAGATGTAGGGATTGGCTCATACATCCAGGCACGCACGCGTGTCGCGGCGAAACGGCAGACGACACCGGCACCGTCCGCTTCCGGCCCGGGACACGCGGACACGGAGCCGTACAGTCTCGGGACTTACGGAGATACCGTGGGTGCCGCACGGAGGACGCGTGGGACTCCGGCCCAGAAGGGCCCCGGATCCCGGTCGGCCGGGTTCCGGATGGCAGACTGGGGCACGACTCACAAGGTCGGCGACCCCGGCGGTGAAGAGTACAACAATGGGCGCTTTTGCCCGCCCGATGGCGCGTTAGCTATACACCCAGACACATGATCACGTCAGGTGAATCGCACTTTTTCACTCGAACGTGTGTTTGGCGCAACCTTTCGAAAGCAACTACCGTTGTCCAGCAGGGAGACCATCGAGAGGGGCCGACGTGACCACCACCGCAGACAGTGCCACCATCACCGCCCAGGACCGCTCCCAGGGCCGAGTCGAGCCGGTACACGCGATGAACGAAGCCACGAATCCCGAGCACAAGCGCTCCTTGCCGGGCCGACCTCCAGGAATCCGGGCGGACAGCTCCGGACTCACGGACCGGCAGCGCCGCGTGATCGAAGTCATCCGGGATTCCGTGCAGCGCCGCGGTTACCCGCCGTCCATGCGGGAGATCGGTCAGGCCGTCGGCCTCTCCAGCACCTCCTCGGTCGCGCACCAGCTGATGGCGCTGGAGCGCAAGGGCTTCCTGCGCCGCGACCCGCACCGCCCGCGCGCGTACGAGGTCCGCGGCTCCGACCAGGCCGTGACCGTGCAGCCCACGGACACCGCGGGCAAGCCCGCCGCGTCGTACGTCCCGCTGGTCGGCCGAATCGCCGCCGGTGGGCCCATCCTCGCGGAGGAGTCCGTCGAGGACGTCTTCCCTCTCCCCCGCCAGCTTGTCGGTGACGGTGAGCTGTTCGTCCTCAAGGTCGTCGGCGACTCCATGATCGAGGCCGCGATCTGCGACGGCGACTGGGTCACCGTGCGCCGTCAGCCCGTCGCCGAGAACGGCGACATCGTGGCGGCCATGCTCGACGGCGAGGCCACCGTCAAGCGCTTCAAGCGCGAGGACGGCCACGTGTGGCTCCTCCCGCACAACGCGGCCTACGACCCGATTCCGGGCGACGACGCGACCATCCTGGGCAAGGTCGTCGCGGTGCTGCGGCGCGTGTGACGCCTGCCGCGGGCGGGCCGGTCGGCCGGTTCGCTCCCTGACCGGGCCCCGGAACCCCTGCGCCGGTTCCGGGGCCCTGCTGTGTCCGGGGTGGTCTGCGGCCCCCTGGCATCGCGGGGTAGCCTGACCGGCCGCCGGTCAGGCTACCCGGCGATCGGCTCCGCGATCACGAGGCCTGCGCCGCCTCCGTATGCGCTGCCTCCGCCTCCGTCCGCTTCGCCGCCGCATCGATCGCCGCGAGTGACTTGCGCACCTGGTTACGGTCCGTGGTGTACCAGAAGTCCGGCAGTGACGCCTTGAGATAGCCTCCGTAGCGTGCGGTGGCCAGCCGCTGGTCCAGTACGGCGACCACGCCCCGGTCCCCCGACGCGCGGACGAGCCGGCCCGCGCCCTGGGCCATGAGCAGGGCTGCGTGGGTGGCGGCCACCGCCATGAAGCCGTTGCCGCCCGCGTCCTCGACCGCCTTCTGCCGGGCACTCATCAGCGGGTCGTCGGGGCGCGGGAACGGGATCTTGTCCATGACGACCAGTTGGCAGCTGGGGCCAGGGACGTCGACGCCCTGCCACAGGGACAGCGTGCCGAAGAGACACGTCTTCGGGCCGGCCGCGAAGTTCTTGATCAGCTCGCCGAGGGTCTCCTCGCCCTGGAGCAGGATCGGGAACTCCGGAATCCGTGAGCGCAGTTCCTCCGCGGCGAGCTGGGCGGCCCGCATGGACGAGAACAGTCCGAGGGTGCGGCCGCCGGCCGCCTGGATGAGTTCGGTCAGCTCGTCGAGCATGTCGGAACGTTCGCCGTCCCGCGCCGGGCGCGACAGGTGCTTGGCGACGTAGAGGATGCCCTGCTTGCGGTAGTCGAAGGGGGAGCCGACGTCGACACCCTTCCACTGCGGCAGATCCTCACCCTCCGTGCCCTCGGGGGCCAGCCCCAGCGAGGCACCGACCCCGTTGAAGTCCCCGCCCAGCTTCAGGGTCGCGGAGGTGAGGACGACCGCGCGGTCCGCGAAGAGCTTCTCCCTGAGCAGGCCCGAGACCGACATGGGCGCGATCCGCAGGGAGGCGCCGAAGCGGTCGTGCCGCTCGTACCAGACGACGTCCCACTCCGAGCCGTTCAGGACGCGCTCCGCCACGTCGTGCACCGTCTCCACCGAGGCCAGCGCCTGCTTGCGGACCGCGTCCTCGTCCTGGACCGACTTGTCGCGCGTCGCGCCGATCCCGGAGATGACCGTGCGCGCGGCGTCCCGCAGCGCCATCAGGGCGTAGGCGAGATCCTCCGGGATCTCCTCCAGACGGCCCGGCAGGGCCAGCTCCATCAGCCGCTCGAAGCCCTCGGCGGCGGTCTGGAGCTGGTCGGCGGCCTTCTCGTTGACGAGCTTGGCGGCGCGGCGCACGGCGCGGTTGACCTGGCCCGGGGTGAGTTCGCCGGTGGCGACGCCGGTGACCCTGGAGACGAGCTCATGGGCCTCGTCCACGATCAGCACCTCGTGCTGGGGCAGTACCGGGGCGCCCTCGATGGCGTCGATGGCGAGCAGGGCGTGGTTCGTGACGACGACTTCGGCGAGCTTGGCGCGCTCGCGGGCCATCTCCGCGAAGCACTCGGCACCGTAGGCGCACTTCGTCGCGCCGAGGCACTCACGCGAGGACACCGACACCTGCGCCCAGGCACGGTCCGACACACCCGGGGTGAGATCGTCCCGGTCACCGCTCTCGGTCTCGTCCGCCCAGTCACGCAGCCGCAGCAGGTCCTGGCCCAGCTTGCTGGTGGGCGCGGCGGCCTCGAACTGGTCGAAGAGTCCGTCCTCCTCGTCCTGCGGCATGCCCTCGTGCAGCCGGTGCAGGCACAGATAGTTCGACCTGCCCTTCAGCATCGCGAACTCCGGGCGGCGACGCAGCAGCGGGTGCAGCGCGTCGACCGTGCGCGGCAGGTCCCGCTCCACGAGTTGGCGCTGCAACGCCAGCGTGGCCGTCGCGACGATCACTCTCTCCCCGTGCGCGAGCGCGGGCACGAGATAGCCCAGCGACTTTCCGGTGCCGGTGCCGGCCTGGACCAGCAGGTGGGATCCGTCGTCGATCGCCTCGGCGACCGCTTCGGCCATGGTCACCTGGCCGGGGCGCTCCGTGCCGCCGACAGCGGTGACAGCGGCATGCAGGAGTTCGGGAAGTGAGGGCTTCGTCATAGCCCGACCACCCTACGGCCCGGCACTGACAAACGGGCGGTCACGGCGGGAACGGGGGGCGGGATCACGGCCGGGCTCCTGGATGCGGTGGGAGGGAGAGCGGGCGGTGGATGCGGAGGATTCCCGGGCTTCTCCGCCGTCTCGGAATTTTTTGATCGAGCGGGAACCGCGCCCGCACCGGGGACGTTCCATCTGTGAACGCGCAGTCACTCAGCGCTACAACACATCGCGCAGGACTCGGTCCCGGACCATGAGGGCAGCCCGCTTGCCGGGCAGGTCGACCTCGGCGGCGAACCGGAATCCGGCGCTCAGGAACGCTGCGACGGAGGGGGTGTTGTGAAGATCGGGTTCCGCTACGACACGAGCGCACGCCGGGCGCCGGGCGAGGATGAGGTCGGCGACGGCTCGGAGCAGGGCGGATCCCAGCCCCCGCCCCCGATCCGCGGCCCCACCGACGAGGAGATGAATCCCGGTGTCGTGCGGACGGGCCGGATAGTGACGGGCGAGTCGATCCAGGTCCGCCCGGTAGATCTCCCAGTAGCTCATCGGTGTGCCGTCCAGTACGCCGAGACACGGCACACTCCGTCCGTCGCCGTCGAGTTGGGCCCGTAGGTGCTCCTCGGTCCGGTTCCGGGGCCCGGCCAGCTCCCAGAACCGGGCGACCTCGGGGTCGTTCATCCAGCCATGCACGAGCGGCAGGTCGTCTTCGACACGGACGGGCACGAGGTGGAGGGAGCCGAGGGGGGTGGCGACCGGCCCCCATGTGGGGAGCTGGTCGAGGAGGCAGGCCGTTCCCGCGACGAAGCGGGCGAGGAAGTCGGCGGGCAAGTGGAGGTCCAGCGTGTCCTCTACGTCCTCGTCGTCGGCCTCGATGGTGAACCCGCTGAACGGCGTGTCCCGGCTGCCCGCGCCGTCCGCTCGGGGGCCGGTGGGGCCCGGGCGGACAGGGGCGCCCGGGGGAACCGGGGCGGGGCTGCTGCCGGCGTTCGCGTCGGTGGGAGGCACGGTGCGCTCCTCTCAGGAGGCGGGGTGGGTCATGGTCCTCGGGAAGGCGGTCGGGCGGTTCGCTCAGAAGTGACGGGGTGAATCGCTCAGGAATGAAGGGGGTTGGTGATGGTGACGTAGACGGACTGGGTGTCGACCGGGCCGACGAGTTCGTCCAGGCCGTGCAGGCGGGTCAGCAGGTTGGCCTTGCAGCGCAGGACGGGTGAGTCGAGCAGGCGGCGGGGCAGGGAGGTGCGTGGTGCGGCGGACCCCGAGACGAGGTCCGTCAGGAAGCGGCGGAAGGCGGCGAGGAGCAGGCGCTCGTCGGCGAGGCGCTGGGAGCCGAACGCGCCGATCAGTCCCAGCACGTTGTTGATGGCGAGGTAGTAGGCGAAGCGTTCGTCGGCGACCTCGTCGGAGACGAAGGTGTCACTGCGCTCGCCGATACCGGGCAGTCGGGCATCCAGTTCGGCCCGCCGGGACTCGCGGAAGTAGTAGCCCTGGTTGTCGCGGTAGCGGCCACCGGCCGGCCAGCCGTCCCGGTCCAGCAGGAGCAGGGTGTTCTGCTGATGTGCTTCCAGGGCGATGCCGGCCTCGCCGTCCAGCCAGAGCACGGGCCGGACGACCTGCTCCAGGTACCGGAGGAACCACTCCGCGGCGACGGCTCCCACGGGACGGCCGGTGCGGGCGGCGAGCCGCGCCACGAGCTGGGCCAGCCGGGACCGCATCGGCAAGGCGCCGGACTGCGCCGAGAGAGTGCCGCCGGGCTCGGCGAGGGGCCGGGGCGAGACGAGTCCGGCGACGCAGCCGACGTCGTCGGCCGGGGCGAAGGGGTTGTGCCGGATCATCACGTCGAGGCCGGGCACGCGACGTCCGCCCGGGTCGTCCACGGCCAGCCAGGCCGGGTCGCGAACGATGTCGAAGCCGGGGTGGACCGCCTGCCACTGCTGGGACAGGCCGGTGCGCAGCAGTCGGTGCACCTCGACTCCGCGGTGGAGTTCCTTGCGCAGGTTCTCGCGGCGGGAGTTGGTGATGCGCAGGCCCAGCGACAGCTTGAGCATCGCGGGGGCGCCGGATCGATGGACCGTACGTACAGAGGAGGTGGAATGCCAGGCGGTGCCGTAGGGGCCGAGGTCGCGGAGGAGTCCGGAGTCGAGCAGGGCGGCGACGGGCGCGCGGTGGCACAGCTCACGGGCCTGCCATGGGTGCAGTGGCAGCGCGGCGTAACCGTCGGGCAGAGGGAGGCCGGGGCCGGCGAGGCGCCGGGCGAGGTGATCGGCGGGGACGGGGCGGCCGCGTTCGGTCCATGCCGAGTCGGTGGCGAGGAGAGAGGGGGAGACAGCCATCCAGTGCAGCGGGAAGGAGCCCCGCACCTCGGGTGAGTACAGGCGGGCTTCGGACTCGGTCAGGCCTTCCCGGCTCTTGGGAGTCGGGTGCAGGGGGTGGCCGAGGAGGAGGGCCTGCTCGGCGCCGAGGAAGAGGTCGGGGACCTCGGCGGGGTGCTCGCGGCGGTCGCGGATGAAGGTCGCGGTGCGACGCAGGGAGTCGGCGACCCTGGCCGCGAGGTCGCCGTCGTCGCCCTGGCCGGACGCGGCGAGGGCCGGGGCGGCGGGCGGGGTGGCCGGGGCGCCGGTTGTCTCCCGGGCGAGCAGCGCGGCCAGGGTGACGGCATCGACAGGAGGGGCGGAATCGGGTGCGTGGGTGAGGCGTGGCGGGCCGAAGCGGTGCCAGCCCGTCGGGGACCAGTAGCGGACCGGTACGAGGAGGGAGGTGCCGCTGGCAGGGAGTGGGAGACGGAGGGTGCCGCTCGTGGGGGCAGCGAGGTCGGTCTCACGCACCCAGCACCGCAGCAGGTTCTCCGTGGCCGCGCACTGGGCCGCGGTGCGCGGGTCGGGATCCTCCAGCAGATCGGCGCCGGGCTCCGTCACTCGCGTGAGATCCGCGGTGCGCCGCTTCTGCTGAGGGACCGACTCGGCGAGCGGGACGGGCGAGGGCGGGGTGCCGGAGTCTCCTTGTTCGTCGGGAGAACCGGAGCTGCCGTCGGGACTGGGAGTGGCGTTCATGACGGTTCCTCGGGGCCGGCTGGAGGGGTGCGGGGCTCGTGCTGTCGCCCGGTCGCCGTTCTCTGATGGCCCGCGGTTGCCTCGGCGGCGCGGTGGACCGCGGCGCCGAGGGCTCGCGGTTGGCGAGCGCCTGCGGCAGGGAGGGGAGAGGCCGGGCGGGGCGGATGCCGGGCTCAGCCGGCGCGCTGGGCGGGGCCGTGACGTCGGCCGCGCTGGGGGCCGCGTTGTGCACCACGCTGGGTATCGGGCTGCGGGCCGTGCTCCTCGTGGTGGCGGGCCACGGCGGCGACCGCGTCCGCCAGGCGGTCCAGCACGGCGGCCGCCTGCTCGTCACTGATCGTCAGCGGAGGCAGCAGCCGGACCACGGACGCGTGCCGGCCGCCGAGTTCGACGATCAACCCGCGCTGGAGGCACTCGCGTTGCACGGCCGCGGCGAGTTCGGGAGCCGCGGGGCGTGGGGCGCGGGCGGGGTGCGGGCCGAGGGGCACAGGGGCGAGGTCGCCGGAGGCTGGGACGCGGTCGCCGGGCTCGGGGGCGGGGGGATCGGCGCCGTCGCCATCGCCCTCACCGTCTCCGTCCCAGTCACTGTCCGAGTCCACCAGCTCGACCCCGATCATCAGCCCGCGCCCTCGCACCTCGCCGACGCAGGGGAACTGGCGGGAGAGTTCGGTGAGTTGGGCGAGCATGTGGGAGCCGAGGGAGGCGGCTCGTGCAGCGAGGCCGTTCTCGCGGACGTGGGCGAGGGTGGCGGTGCCCGCGGCCATGGCGAGCTGGTTGCCGCGGAAGGTGCCCGCGTGGGCGCCGGGTTGCCAGACGTCGAGGTCGTCGCGGTAGACGATCACGGCCAGCGGGAGGCTGCCGCCGATGGCCTTGGACAGGACCATGACGTCGGGGGTGATGCCGCTGTGGCCGACGGCCCAGAAGGCGCCGGTCCGGCCGACGCCGGTCTGGATCTCGTCGGCGATCAGCGGGATGGACCGGTCGGCCGTGAGCTGTCGCATGCGGCGCAGCCAGTCGTCCGGCCCGGGGATCACCCCGCCCTCGCCCTGGACGGGTTCGAGGATCAGGCCGGCGGGCAGCGGTACGCCGGACTTGGGGTCGTCGAGGAGGGACTCGGTCCAGCGGGCGGCGAGTTCGGCGCCGTACGGGCCGCCGACGCCGAAGGGGCAGCGGTAGTCCTGCGGGTAGGGCAGGCGAGCGACCTGGACGTCGCGGGCGCCGCCGGAGGCGGCCAGGGCGCCGGCGGTCATGCCGTGATAGGCGCCGGTGAAGGCGAGGATGCCGGTGCGGCCGGTCGCGGCCCGGACCAGTTTCAGCGCGGCCTCGACGGCGTCGGTGCCGGCCGGTCCGCAGAACTGGACGCGGGCCCGGTCGGCGAGGCCGGGCGGGAGGGTACGGAACAGCTCGGTGATGAAGGCGTCCTTGACGGGGGTCGCCAGGTCCAGGACGGAGAGGGGGGCGCCGGAGTCGAGGACCCTGCGGATGGCCTCCAGCACGACCGGGTGGTTGTGGCCGAGGGCGAGGGTGCCCGCGCCGGAGAGGCAGTCCAGGTAGCGGCGGCCGTCGGCGCCCTCGATGGTGAGTCCGCGTGCCCGCACGGGGACGATGGGCAGGGCCCGGGCATAGGTGCGCGCCGAGGATTCCCGCGCCGACTGGCGTCTGAGGATCCCCTCCTGCACACCACGCGCTTCCCCGTGTGCACCCCCAGCCATCGACTCCGTAACGGCCACGGCTCGCTGTCCTCCTCGCTGTTCAGAGGCGAGTTGATCCGCGGGGACCGCAGACAGGCAGCTGGCCCCCCACCGCTACAACCGCGGACCGCCCGGCGAGTTACGGGTCAAGGGAAGAACATTGCCATGTGACCGGGAAAAGGCGGGCGGTCCGGGAGCCGGGCGGGGTGAGCAGACGTCACATCGGCGTCTCCACGGCACATCCACGGAGGATCGGCCAGGTCAGACGGCTTGTAGCCGAACCGTTGCCGTTCCGTCGGAAGTCCCCCACAGCGAGGGCATAGTGTGGGACGCCGTTCCAAGAACGCCGTGAGACCGGCATGAACTCCTCATGAGTTCCGCGTCGGTGACACGGCACAAGCGCCGAGTTCCTTCAGCACAGGGGGAGTCAAGAGCATGCGATCCATACGGCCGTCGTTCATCGTTCGGCGAGGGAGGGGCACCCGCCGCACCTCCACCTCGCTCGCGGCGGTCGCCCTCGTCTCGGCGCTGGCGATGACCGCCACCGCCTGCAACGGCGACGACAACGCCGACAGCAAGCCGAGCGCCTCCGCGGCCGCGGCCGGCGACGGAAAGATCAGGATCCCGGACGACCTCAAGCAGAAGCTCAAGGAACACGGGATCGACATCGACAAGTGGAAGCACGGCGCCTGGCAGAACTGGAACAAGCAGGACTGGCTGCGCGAGGCCAACGACTTCATCAACCCGATCATCAAGGGCCTGTGGGACCCGGACCGGATGCGGCACGCCAACGACCCCAACAAGGGCGTCAACGACAACGACATCTCCGGTGACCAGGGTGTGACCGACCCGACCCCGCAGCCGGTGAAGGCGCAGGCGGTGGCGGCGCCGTACCACGTCAACGCGGCCACCTCGGGCAAGGTGTTCTTCGACTCTCCCGAGGGCCACATGGTGTGCTCGGGCACGGTCGTGGAGGACCCCTCGCACCCCGGCAAGTCCAACCTGGTCTGGACGGCGGGTCACTGTGTGCACGCCGGCAAGAACGGCGGCTGGTACCGCAACATGGCCTTCGTGCCGTCGTACAACAACTCCGCCAAGTCGGTCGACCAGTTGCAGAAGGCCAGCAGGTCCGAGATCGCGCCGTACGGCGTGTGGTGGGCCGACGCGGCGCAGACCTCGCAGCAGTGGATCGACGGGGGCGGTGAGACCGGCGGCGCCGGTGCCTCGTACGACTACGCGGTGATCCATGTGACGCCGGAGCAGGGCAACGGCGGCAAGTCGCTGGAGGAGACGGTCGGCGGGGCGCTGCCGGTGAACTTCGGCGCCCCGGCGGTGCCGAAGGTGAACAGCATCACCGCGTCCGGGTACCCGGAGGCGGCTCCGTTCGACGGGCAGCTGCTCTACCAGTGCAAGGACAAGCCGGGCCGGCTGTCCATCAAGCAGTCCGACCCGACGATGTACCGGATCGGCTGCACCATGACCGCCGGGTCCTCCGGAGGGGGCTGGGTGGAGGTCGGTTCCGACGGTAAGCCGGCGCTGGTGTCCAACACGTCTATCGGCCCGGTGAGTTCGGGGTGGTTGGCCGGGCCTCGGCTGGGTTCTGTGGCCAAGGGTGTGTATCAGTCGGTGAGCAAGAAGTTCGCCGGACAGTAAAGGTCGTCTGTGGCTGATCGCGCCCACGCGGCGGAGCCGCATATCGATACGGCCCCCCGCCCCTGACGGGGCACACGAAGGCCCGCCCCCTGCACAAGGGAGCGGGCCTTTCGTGCAGCCGAGGGTCAGGCCGCCGACACCGCGACGTACGGCGCCAGGTCGGCTGCCAGTTCCTCGTGTACCCGGACCTTGAGCAGGGTGCCCTCCGCGGTGTGTTCCTCGGAGAGGACCTCGCCCTCGGAGTGGGCGCGGGCGACGAGCTTGCCGTGGGTGTACGGCACGAGGGCCTCGATCTCGACCGCGGGGCGGGGCAGGTCGTGGTCGAGGAGGGCGAGCAGTTCCTCGATGCCCTGGCCGGTGCGGGCCGAGACCGCGAGGGAGCGCTTCTCGACGCGCAGCAGTCGCTGGAGGACCAGCGGGTCGGCCGCGTCCGCCTTGTTGATCACGACGATCTCGGGCACGTCGGTGGCGCCGACGTCCCGGATGACCTCGCGCACGGCGGCGAGCTGCTCCTCCGGGTTCGGGTGCGAGCCGTCCACCACGTGCAGGATCAGGTCGGAGTCGCCGACCTCCTCCATCGTGGAGCGGAACGCCTCGACCAGATGGTGCGGCAGGTGGCGGACGAAGCCGACCGTGTCCGCGAGCGTGTACAGGCGGCCACCGGGCGTCTCCGCGCGGCGGACGGTCGGGTCCAGGGTCGCGAACAGGGCGTTCTCGACCAGGACACCGGCGCCCGTGAGGCGGTTGAGCAGGGAGGACTTGCCGGCGTTGGTGTAGCCCGCGATGGCGACGGACGGCACCTTGTTGCGCCGGCGCTCCTGGCGCTTGAGCTCGCGGCCGGTCTTCATCTCCGCGATCTCCCGGCGCATCCGCGCCATCTTCTCGCGGATCCGGCGCCGGTCCGTCTCGATCTTGGTCTCACCGGGGCCGCGCGTGGCGAGGCCGCCGCGACCGCCACCCATCTGCCGGGACAGCGACTGACCCCAGCCGCGCAGCCTCGGCAGCATGTACTGCATCTGGGCGAGCGCGACCTGCGCCTTGCCCTCGCGGGACTTGGCGTGCTGGGCGAAGATGTCCAGGATCAGGGCCGTACGGTCGATGACCTTGACCTTGACCACGTCCTCCAGCTGGATCAGCTGGCCGGGGCTCAGCTCACCGTCGCAGATGACCGTGTCGGCGCCCGTTTCGAGGACGATGTCGCGCAGCTCCAGGGCCTTGCCGGAGCCGATGTAGGTGGCCGCGTCGGGCTTGTCGCGGCGCTGGATGACGCCGTCGAGCACGTGCGCGCCCGCGGTCTCGGCGAGGGCCGCCAGCTCCGCGAGGGAGTTGTCGGCGTCCTGGGCGGTGCCGGTGGTCCACACGCCGACGAGCACGACCCGCTCCAGACGGAGCTGGCGGTACTCGACCTCGGTGACGTCCTCCAGCTCGGTGGACAGGCCCGCCACACGGCGCAGGGCCGCGCGCTCGGAGCGGTCGAACTGGTCGCCGTCCCGCTCGCCGTCGATCTCGTAGCTCCAGGCGACGTCCTCTTCCATCAGGGCATCGGCCCGAAGACCCTCGGGATGGGCGTGCGCGAAGCGCTTGGTGTCCTGGGAAGGGGAAGAAGAGGAGGTCATTGGATCCTTACGTCGATGGGGAGTGCCGTTTCGGCGCCGTACGGCGGCCGTCAGAACCGCCTGTCCGGACAACGTACGAGTGCCCCGGGAGATTCCCGTGTCCCGGCGCACGCCGACCCGAAGATGGTCGCACGAGGCGGCCCGTCTCGTCACCGTGTTATCGCGTGCTCCGCGGTCCCCCGGAAGCGGCCGGCTCGGCCCATTTGACCGGTGCCTGCGGCTTCCAGTCCGGGTGGCCGGGCATCGGCGGGGTCTTGTCGCCGTACAGCCAGGGCTGCAGGAAGCCGCCGAGGTCGCGGCCGGAGACCGCCGAGGCCAGCCGGACGAAGTCGGCGGTGGTGGCGGTGGAGTCCCGGTGGGTGCGGACCCAGAGACGCTCCAGGCGTTCGAAGGCCGGGCGGCCGATCTCCTGGCGCAGGGCGTAGAGCACGAGAGCGGCGCCGTCGTAGACGTTCGGGCGGAAGATGCCGATCTTCTGGCCGGGCGCGGGCGGCTTGGGCCGGGCGGGCGGGCCACCGGCCTCGCGCCAGCTGTCGGAGGCGCTGTAGGCGGCCTTCATCCGGTCCTCCATGGGCCGGTGCGCGGTCTCCTCGGCGTACAGCTCCTCGTACCAGGTGGCGTGCCCCTCGTTGAGCCAGACGTCGGACCACGCACGCGGGCTCACGCTGTCGCCGAACCACTGGTGGGACAGCTCGTGCACCATGATCGACTCGATGTACCACTTGGGGTAGGCGGGCTCGGTGAACAGGTTCTTCTCGAAGAGCGAGAGGGTCTGGGTCTCCAGCTCGAACCCGGTGGAGGCCTGTGCCATGAGCACGCCGTACGTCTCGAAGGGGAACTTACCGACCTTGCTCTCCATCCAGGCGATCTGGCCGGGCGTCTTGGCCAGCCACGGTTCGAGGGCCTTGGTGTCGGCGCTGGGGACGACGTCACGCATCGGCAGTCCGTGTGGTCCCTCGCGGTGCAGCACGGCGGTGCGGCCGATGGACACCTGGGCGAGTTCGGTCGCCATGGGGTGCTGGGTGCGGTAGGTCCAGGTGGTCGACCTCCCGACCCGGTCCGCGCCCGTGGGCACCCCGTTGGCCACGACCGTGTAGCCGTTCGGCGCGGTGATGTGGAAGGTGAACATCGCCTTGTCGGACGGGTGGTCGTTGCACGGGAAGACCAGGTGGGCCGCGTCGGCCTGGTTCGCCATGGCGAGGCCGTCGGTGGTCTGCACCCAGCCGCCGTCCTGGCCCTTGGCGGGCACGGGGTCGCTGGTGTGCCGCACCGTGATCCGGGTCCAGCTGCCCTCGGACAGAGTGTGGTCCGGGGTGACGACGAGGTCCTCGCCGGCCTGGGTGAAGTCCGCGGGGTGCCCGTCGACCTCGACGGAGCGGACGGTGCCGTGCGTGAAGTCGAGGTTGAGGTGCTCCAGGTCGGCGGTGGTCCAGGCGTCGATGGTGGTGACGGCCTCGAGCGGCTTGTCGTTTCTGCCGGGATAGGTGAAGGACAGGTCGTACGACGCCACGTCGTAGCCGGGGTTGCCCAGGTACGGGTAGAGGCGGTCACCGATGCCCAGAGGCTCGGCCGGGGCCGCGGCGGCGAGGAGGCAGACGGAGACGGCGGAGGCGAGCAGGGCCGCCTTGTGGTGCCGGGAGATCCGGGGCGTGCGCCGGGAGCGGGGGGTGAGCAGCATGGACCACCGCTACCAGTGCGCTGCTCCGCTACGACGGCGACGCGCGCCCGGCCCACCCGAACGGGTTCGGCCCGGACGCCTTCCGATCAGCTTCCAGCCCCTCGTGATCAAGATCCAGCGGCTTCCTGATCATGTATGCCCGGAGTCGCTCAGAAGGCCGGGCCCTGGTGCTGGGCGCGGGCCACGTCGTACACGCCCGGCACGTCCCGCATGGCGCGCATCAGGGCTTGGAGGTGGGCCGCGTCGGGGAGCTGGAGGGTGTACGTGTGCCGTACCCGCTGTTGGGTGGGCGGTTCCACGGTCGCCGAGACGATGTCCGCGCCGGTGGAGGAGATCGCCTCGGTGAGGTCGGCGAGCAGATGGGGGCGGCCGAACGATTCAGCGACCAGCGTGACCCGGATCTCGGTGGTGTCCCCCCAGCGCACGCCGATCTCCGCGCGCCCCCGGCTCTTCATGTGCGCCACCATGGCGCACTCGACGCGGTGCACCGTCACCACTCCCCCGCGGACGGCGAAGCCGGTGATCTCGTCGGGCGGTACGGGTGTGCAGCAGCCGGCGAGCCGTACGGCGGCGCCGGGCCGGTCCACGAGGACGTCCGCGCCCCGGGAGCGGTCGGTGCTCTCCCGGGCCGCGCTGTCCCTGGCCGCGTTCTCCCGCGCTGTGTTCTCTGCGGGGGAAGTGCCGTCGGTCGGTTCGGGGCGGGGCGCGGTCGCCTCCTCCGTCCCGGCGCCGCCGCCGGGGTGGGTCGCCAGCCAGCGCTGGATGGCGATGCGGGCGGCCGGGGTGTGGGCGTGCTCCAGCCACTCGCGGGACGGCTCGGAGGCCGGGTCCTGCCCCATGAGGAGCTGGACGGTGTCACCGTCCTTCAGAACGGTGCTGAGGGTGGCCAGGCGGCCGTTGACCCGAGCGCCGATGCACGCGTGCGCGTCCTCTCCGTACTGGGCGTAGGCCGCGTCCACGCAGGTGGCGCCCTCGGGCAGGCCGAGGGTGCCGCCGTCCGGGCGGAAGACGGTGATCTCGCGGTCCTGGGCGAGGTCCTCGCGCAGCGTCGACCAGAAGGTGTCGGGGTCGGGGGCGGCCTGCTGCCAGTCGAGGAGCCGGGAGAGCCAGCCGGGTCGGGTGGGGTCGACGCGCTCGCCGTCGGCGCCGTCGGAGGCGGGGGCGTCGGAGGCGGGGGCGTCGGAGGCGGGGGCGTACGGATTGCCGAGCGCGACGACGCCGGCCTCGGCGACCTTGTGCATCTGGTGGGTGCGGATGAGGACTTCGACCACCTGGCCGTCGGGGCAGGCGACGGCGGTGTGCAGCGACTGGTACAGGTTGAACTTCGGTACGGCGATGAAGTCCTTGAACTCCGAGACGACCGGGGTCATGCACGTGTGCAGCTCGCCGAGGACGCCGTAACAGTCGGCGTCCTCGCTCACCAGCACGAGCAGGCGGCCGAAGTCGGCGCCGCGCAGTTGCCCGCGTTTGCGCGACACGCGGTGGACGGAGACGAAGTGCCGCGGGCGGATGAGGACTTCGGCCTGGATGCCGGCCTCGCGCAGCACCGCGCGCACCTCGTCGGCGACCTCGGCGAGCGGGTCGCCCGGGCGGGTGGCGTTCTCGGCGATGAGTTCTCTGGTGTGCTCGTACTCCTCGGGGTGCAGGATGGCGAAGACCAGGTCCTCCAGCTCGGTCTTCAGGGCCTGCACGCCGAGGCGCTCGGCGAGCGGGATGAGGACGTCACGGGTGACCTTGGCGATCCGCGCCTGTTTCTCGGGGCGCATCACGCCGAGCGTGCGCATGTTGTGCAGACGGTCGGCGAGCTTGATCGACATCACGCGCACATCGCTGCCGGTGGCGACGAGCATCTTGCGGAAGGTCTCGGGCTCGGCGGCGGCCCCGTAGTCGACCTTCTCGAGTTTCGTCACCCCGTCGACCAGATAACGAACCTCCTCGCCGAACTGTTCCCGCACCTGATCCAGCGTCACGTCGGTGTCCTCGACGGTGTCGTGGAGCAGCGAGGCGGTCAATGTCGTGGTCTCCGCGCCGAGTTCGGCGAGGATGAGGGTCACGGCGAGCGGGTGGGTGATGTACGGCTCGCCGCTCTTGCGCATCTGGCCGCGGTGCGAGGACTCCGCGAGGACGTAGGCGCGGCGCAGCGGGTCGAGGTCGGCGTCGGGGTGGTGGGCGCGGTGCGCCTCCACGACATGGCTGATGGCGTCGGGCAGTTTGCCGCGGACGGCCGGGCCGAGCAGCGCGGCCCGGCCGAGCCTGCGCAGGTCGATCCGGGGCCGGGACTTCCTGCGGTCCGCCCGGGGCACCGCGGGGGCGGTGGCCGCCGCGGACGCCGCGGGCGCTACCGGGCCAGGGGTCGCAGGGTTCGTGGCCTCCGCACTCATGGGCACCTCCGGCTCGTGGACCGGCGGACGGGGCTCCAGGGCGGACGCGGCTCAGGGATGGCGACGTTCCCCCGTCCGTGCCGGTGCTTGATGCTATCGAGCCCACCACGTGCGACCGACCGCCTCTCGCCGAGCGTGAAACGGATCACCCATTCGAGTGATGGAAATGAGGTTTAGGGTTTGCGCCATGTGGCCTGGGCTCGGCTGCGGATGCGGGCGTCCCCGGGCGCCCGCGGGCGCCGGAAACCGCTGTTCCGGGCGCCGGGGGCCGCCGTAGTCGTCGTTGCGTCAGATCTGTCGCCGGGTCAGCGGACGGCGTTTTCCAGCCATTCTCCGTCGATCTCCCCCTCGGCGACGATCACGGCGGGTCCGGTCATCTCGATCTCGCCGTCGGGCCGCTCGGTGATGACCAGGCGTCCGCCGGGCACGTCCACGGTGTACGTGGCCGGGATGCCGGTGACCGCGGGGTCGACGCCGTCGCGCCGGGCGGCGGCCACGGCGACGGCACACGTGCCCGTGCCGCACGAGCGGGTCTCGCCGGAGCCGCGCTCGTGCACGCGCATGGCGACGTGGCGGGGGCCGCGGTCGACCACGAACTCGACGTTCACCCCGTCCGGGTACGCCTCCGCCGGGCTGACCGGGGGCGGGTCGAACAGCCGGCCCGCGTGGGCGAGGTCCGCCACGAAGGCGACCGCGTGCGGGTTGCCCATGTTCACGTTGCGCGCGGGCCAGCTGCGCTCGCCGACGGTCACCGTGACCTCCCCCTCGGGGAGGCGGGCCCGGCCCATGCCGACGGTGACGTCTCCGTCCTTCGCGAGGTGGACGGAGCGCACGCCCGCGCGCGTGGCGATCGTGAAGTCACCTTCGGCCACATGTCCGGCGTGCTGGAGGTAGCGCGCGAACACACGGACGCCGTTGCCGCACATCTCGGCGACCGAGCCGTCGGCGTTGCGGTAGTCCATGAACCACTCGGCCTCGGCGGCCATCGCCTCCGCCTCCGGGTGCGCGGCGGACCGTACGACGTGCAGCACTCCGTCGCCGCCGATGCCGGCGCGGCGGTCGCACAGGGCGGCGACGGCGGCCGGGGGCAGGTCGAGGGCGTTCCCGGGGTCCGGGACGATCACGAAGTCGTTCTCGGTGCCGTGGCCCTTGAGGAAGGGGATGCGCGTGCGCGTGCTCATTCTTCGATCGTACGGGGTGGGCACGACACTCCCCGCGCCGCCCGTGATCAGCCTCGGTGCGGGGCTAGCCGCGCAGGCGGGCCACCCGCCACACCGCGAGGACGACCACCATGGCCACCAGCAGGACGTACCCGATCACCACCCGCCAGTCGGCCCGGCGGCCGGAGCCGCGCGGGGGCAGGCCGGGCCAGGTGTAGCCCACGCGGCGGGCGGCCATCATGCCCCAGCCCGCGGCGCAGGAGCAGATCAGCAGGCCGAGCATGGCGATCACCGCGCCGCTGTCGCCGAAGTCGAAGGCGAGCGGGAAGGCGAACATCAGGGAGCCGACGGCGGACAGTGCCACGATGGGCGCGAGCTGCCAGATGCGCAGCCGGCGCTGCGGGCGCAGCTCGACCTCGACCTCGGGCCCGCTCTCGTACATCTCCTCGGGCGTCGGTCCGTCGGCGGTCACCCCGTCCGGGGACTCGTCGGGGCCGTCATCGGCCAGCCGGTCACCCGGCAGGCGGTCCCCGTCGAGCCGGTCGTCGATCAGCTGCTCGTCGGTCACGTCCGTCAGCCGCTCGTCGGTCCAGCGGTCCCTGTCCAGGCGGTCGTCGGCCGGCCGGTTCTCCGTGAGTCCGCTCATGGTCGGGCAGGCCTCGGCGGGGTCCGGTTCATCGCCGGCGGTGGTGACGTGCTCGGCACTGTGTGCGGTGTCGCGAGGGCCGGCCTCCATCGCCACGCGCCCTCCCAACTAGGCTCCACTTGGTCGATCGAAGCTCGATGATGGCACGGCGCCGAAGGCCGCGATGACCGGCGGCGCATCCCGATGCCATCACGTGATCAGGCTGTAACCGGTCGTTCGACCAACGCCAGCGCCTGGTGCGGAAGTTCCCCGCGGTCGGCCGCGGCCCCACTCAACCAGTGCACCCGGGGGTCCCGCCTGAACCATGAATCCTGACGGCGCGCGAAGCGCTTGGTCGCGCGTACGGTCTCGGCCCTCGCCTCCGCGTCGGTGCACTCCCCGGCGAGCGCCGCGAGGACCTGCTGGTAACCCAGCGCGCGCGACGCCGTGCGCCCCTCGCGCAATCCCTGCGCCCCCAGTGCGCGCACCTCGTCCACGAGACCGGCCTCCCACATCCGGTCGACGCGGCGCGCGATGCGGTCGTCCAGTTCTGGACGAGCGACGTCGACACCGATCTGGACGGTGTCGTAGACCGAGTCGTGCCCGGGCAGGTTCGCGGTGAAGGGCCGGCCGGTGATCTCGATCACCTCCAGCGCCCGGACGATACGGCGGCCGTTGCTGGGCAGGATCGCGCGGGCCGCCTCGGGGTCGGCGGCGGCCAGCCGGGCGTGCAGGGCGCCCGAGCCGCGCAGGGCCAGCTCCTCCTCCAGCCGGGCCCGGACCTCGGGGTCGGTGCCGGGGAACTCGAGGTTGTCCACGGCCCCGCGGACGTACAGGCCGGAGCCGCCGACCAGGATCGGCCAGCGGCCCTCGGCGAGCAGGGCGTCGATCCGGGCGCGGGCCAGTTTCTGGTACTCGGCGACGGAGGCGGTGACCGTCACGTCCCAGATGTCCAGCAGGTGGTGCGGTATGCCGCCGCGCTCCTCGGGCGTCAGCTTGGCGGTGCCGATGTCCATCCCTCGGTAGAGCTGCATGGAGTCGGCGTTGACGACCTCGCCGCCGAGCTGCTGGGCCAGAAAGACGCCGAGATCGGACTTTCCGGCCGCGGTGGGTCCGACGACGGCGATGACGCGGGGGAAGAGGAGTGCACTGCTCACCGCACCAGTTTCGCAAACCTCCCGGTGGGGTCTCGAACGAGTTACGTGACGGGTGGGTTCCCGCGTCGTTGCCCGTGGCGAGGTGCGCCGTCCGGTCCACCGGAGGCGGTGACCCGGGCGGCGCAACCGTACGCACCGGGTGACGCGGGAATTCGCCCGCACGAGTACCGTATGGAGTGGATATGGGCGTGTTTGCTCGAATCTTCGGCAAGTCGAAGGCGACTCCGGAGACGTCGGACGCCGAGGCGACGGCCGGTGTGGAGCCGGACGGGGCCGAGGTGGCGGAGACGGAGTCGACAGAGTCGGAGGCGGCGGAGACGGAAGCCGGAGCGGCGGAGGCGAAGGGTTCGGCCGGGGAAGAGCGCGCGGACGTGTCGGCGCGGTCGGACGCGGGTACGGACGAGTCGTCCGAGGGCTCCGGCATCCCCAAGCAGCAGTCCGCTGAGGAGGCCGCCGACAGCGCGGCCGGCGAGGGCGCCCGCAGGTAAGTGTCCCGCGAGGGAAGGTGGACCATGGGTCTGTTGGACAACATGAAGGCCAAGCTCGGCCCGGCCAAGGACAAGGTGTCGGACCTCGCGCGGCAGCACGGGGACAAGGTCACGCACGGCATCGACAAGGCCGCGAAGGCCGTCGACGAGCGGACCAAGGGCAAGTACAGCGACAAGATCCACGCGGGTACCGGCAAGGCCAAGGAGGCGATGGACCGCCTCGCGCACAAGGAGGGCACCGGTCCGGACACCGGCGCCACGGACCCGGTGACACCCACCCGGCCGGAGGGTCCGCCGCCGGCCTCCTGAGCCATCTGCACGACAGGCGGTCACGAGCCTCCTGTACGGCAGGCGGACAGGGCACACGGATCGGTGGACGGTCGCGGAGCACAGCGGCTCCCGGCCGTCCGCCGTGTCCGGGTACGGCGGCTCGGCTCCTCAGCTCACGTGAAGGCCCCGCCTCGCAGCACCGGCGGGCCTGGAACGTCGGTCCAGAGGCGCACAGGTGGTCTCTTACGACCAAGTGGCGACCACGTACCCGACGCCGTACGGCGCGTCCTCGTACAGCAGTGCGCCGGTGAGGTCCGTGTCCTCGGCGGCGCCGGCCAGGACCTGCCAGGGGGCCCGGCCGGAGGCCTTCAGTTCGTACGCCAGCCGAGCGTCCAGCGCCTTGACGGCGGCCACGTCCGCCGTGCCCAGTGCCCGTGCGACCTCGGCGTCGAAGGGGGCGGCCCGCTCGTCCAGGTAGCCCGGCGCCTTGAGCGTGCGGCACGCGCTGGCGTCTCCCATCACCAGCAGCGCCACCCGCCCGGCCCGGGCGCCGATCTCCCGGCCGGCCTCGATGCACCGCTCGGGCTCCAGGGCCTCCCCGACGCCGAGTCCCTCGATCGGGGCGTCCGCCCAGCCGGTCCGCCCGAGCAGCCAGGCGCCGACGGCGAGCGAGGGCGGCAGCTCGCCCTCGGGGACGGTGTCCGTGGCCGGGCCCAGCCGTACCTCCAGGTCGACGCCGAAGCCGCGGAACGAGCCCGGGGTGCCCTGCAGAAACGGTCCGCGTCCGCTGCGCTCGGCGGGGCCGACGACCACCAGGAGGTCCGGGCGGGCGGCGGCGAGCACTCCGAGCGCGTCGGCACAGGCCGAGCGCGCGGCGTCCATCTCGGATGCGGCACCCGCGGCGACCTCGGGAACGAGCAGCGGAGGGCAGAGGCAGACTGCGGCGGCGACAAGCATGATCGGCAGCGTAACGCCGTGGCAGCACGGACGGGCGGACCAGGGCGGCCGGGAGCCGGTGTCCGGCTCCCGGGCGACCGGGGTGCCCAGGGCAGCCCGGAGCCGAACGCCTCACCCCCAGCCACACCCCCGGTCGTCAGCTGGTGGCCCGGTCTCGGGTCAGTCGCAGCCGCAGCCGCTTCCCGTCACGACCGGCAGCGGAGCCGGGACGCCGATCTTGGGGAGGCCCAGCATGACGCCCGCCGGCTTGGCGGCCTCGGCGGCGTTGCGCTTCTCCCAGGCGTCCCCCGCGCGCGTGCGGCGCACGGCGAGGACGGAGCCCTCGGCGAGGAGGTGGTGCGGGGCGGCGTACGTCACCTCGACCGTGACCACGTCGCCGGGGCGCACCTCCTGCTCCGGCTTGGTGAAGTGGACGAGCCGGTTGTCGGGGGCGCGGCCGGAGAGCCGGTGCGTGGCGCCGTCCTTGCGGCCCTCGCCCTCGGCGACCATCAGCTCCATGGTGCGGCCGACCTGCTTCTTGTTCTCCTCCCAGGAGATCTCCTCCTGAAGGGCGACGAGACGCTCGTAACGCGCCTGGACGACCTCCTTGGGGATCTGGTTCTCCATCGTCGCGGCCGGGGTTCCGGGCCGCTTGGAGTACTGGAAGGTGAAGGCCTGCGCGAACCGGGCCTCGCGGACGGCGTGCAGGGTCTGCTCGAAGTCCTCCTCGGTCTCGCCGGGGAAGCCCACGATGATGTCGGTCGTGATCGCGGCGTGCGGGATGGCGGCCCGCACCTTCTCGATGATCCCGAGGTAACGCTCCTGCCGGTACGAGCGGCGCATCGCCTTCAGGACCGTGTCCGAGCCGGACTGCAGCGGCATGTGCAGCTGTGGCATCACGTTCGGGGTCTCGGCCATGGCGGCGATGACGTCGTCGGTGAAGTCACGCGGATGCGGGGAGGTGAAGCGGACGCGCTCCAGGCCCTCGATGTTCCCGCAGGCGCGCAGGAGCTTGCTGAAGGCCTCGCGGTCGCCGATGTCGGAGCCGTAGGCGTTGACGTTCTGGCCGAGCAGCGTGATCTCGGAGACGCCCTCGGCGACCAGCGCCTCGACCTCGGCGAGGATGTCGCCGGGGCGGCGGTCCTTCTCCTTGCCGCGCAGGGCCGGGACGATGCAGAAGGTGCAGGTGTTGTTGCAGCCGACGGAGATCGACACCCAGGCCGCGTAGGCACTCTCGCGGCGGGTCGGCAGGGTGGAGGGGAAGGCCTCGAGGGACTCCGCGATCTCGACCTGCGCCTCTTCCTGCACGCGCGCGCGTTCCAGCAGGACCGGGAGCTTGCCGATGTTGTGGGTGCCGAAGACGACGTCGACCCAGGGCGCCTTCTTCACGATGGTGTCGCGGTCCTTCTGCGCCAGGCAGCCGCCGACCGCGATCTGCATGCCGGGCCGCGAGGTCTTCTTCGGCGCCAGCCGGCCGAGGTTGCCGTACAGCCGGTTGTCGGCGTTCTCGCGCACGGCGCAGGTGTTGAAGACGACGACGTCCGCGTCGCCGTCGGAGCCTTCCGGGGCGCGCACGTAGCCGGCCTCCTCCAGCAGCCCGGACAATCGCTCGGAATCGTGAACGTTCATCTGGCACCCGTAGGTACGCACTTCGTAGGTCTTGGGTCCCTGAACGTCCACTTCGAGGCTCCGGTCGCTGCTGCTGGTCATGCCTCAAGGGTAGGTGCTCCCTGGAGGACCCCTGCCGCCGTGATCGCGGCAGACCATTCCGGCCACGGACCGTGACTGCCGACGGATTATTACTCTCCGGTTATATGGGTCGGCCATAAGAGCCCTGCGAGCATCTCCCGCAGATGGCTGATCATCGGGGCCGCAGCCGCGACGGCAACCGCCCCCCTCGTCACGGAAGGTCTGGCCGACGCCGGTCAGACCTTCCCCTCCGCACAGCAGGCCCTCCCTCCCGGCGCCGACGGCAAGCAGGCCGGGCTGCCAGTACAACGACCCGGACGGCGCTGCAGGCCGAGGCCGCGCCCGCCGCGGGCCCCCACCACGTCTTCGTGATCAACCTGGAGAACAAGGGGTACGACGAAGCCTGGGCCCCGACTCCAAGGCGCCGCACCTCAGCCAGACGCCGCGCTCGAAGGGCGTGCTGCTCTCGCAGGACCAGGGCATCGGCCACAACAGCCTGGACAACTACCTCGCGCAGATCTCCGGCCAGGCGCCGGACACGGACATCCGTGCCGTCACCCCGCGGTCGGCGCGGTGGAACGACACGCAGAAGGCGCGGGTGGGCGACGAGTACGTCACCCACCAGAACCCCTTCATGTACTTCCACCCCGTCATCGACCAGCAGGACACCTGCGCCGGGCACGTCGTCGACCTCTCGGCGCTCGCCACCGACCTGCAAGGCATCACGGCTGCGTGGACGGCCGTCCGGGCGGGCTGGCCTCCGCCGACGCCTGGCTGAAGCAATAAATCCCGGTCATCACCTCCTCCCCGCCTTCGAGAAGGACGGCATGCTGGTGATCACCTTCGAGGAGTCGGACGGGCCGCAGGAGGACGCCTCCGCCTGCTGCGGCGAAGGCCCGGCCCCGAACACCCCGCTGCCCGGTGTCACCGGCCTCGGCGGCGGCCGTACGGAAGCCGTTCGTACTCTCCCCCGGTTCGGACTGCCGTACCTCGGCTACGCCGGGCAGAAGGGCCTCGACCACTTCGGCACCGACGTGTTCAACGCCGGGACCTGACGGCACCGCCGCCCACACCACAGGCCGCCTAGCCTGGTGGTGTGGTGATCTGCCTGTGAACTCCGTGTCCGGGGAGCCCGAAGATCTCGAACGAGCCCTCAGGGCCGCCGGGATCAGGGACGAGCGACTGCTCGCGGCCGTGCGGACGACACCCCGGGCGGAATTCGTCCCGGCCGGACAGGTGGCCGCCGCCTACCGGGACGTACCCGTGGCCATCGGGCAGGGACAGGTCACCACACAGCCGTCACTGTCCGCCATGATGATCGAGAGCCTCGACCTGGACGGGAGCGAGCACGTCCTCGAGGTGGGTACCGGCCTGGGCTTCCAGACCGCCCTGCTCGCCCAGCTCTCGGCCGACGTGGTCAGCATCGAGATACGGCCGGACATCGCCCGGCAGGCACGCGCGAATCTTGCGCGGCAGGGTGTGCGGAACGTGGAGCTTCGGGTCGGCGACGGCAGCGGCGGCGTGCCGGACCGCGCTCCCTACGACGCGGTCCTTGTGTCGGCCGCGTTCCCGGAGGTACCGGCGCCGCTGGTCGCGCAGGTGCGACAGCGCGGCCGCCTGGTGCAGCCGATCGGGCCGGGCGGGCACGAGCAGGTGATCCGCTTCGAGCGCACCACCTCGGGTCTGGAACCGGTGCGGGTGCTGACCGGGGCCTGCTTCGTCCGGCTGCAGGGACGATACGGCTTCCCGCCGAACGACGCGGAACTTCCCTGAGGACGCCCTCCGGCGGCCTCACACCATCACGGCCACACAGGCTCCGAGATCTCCGCCCGCAGGGGTTCGAGGATCTCGTTCGCGCGCTCACGGCCCGCCCGGGAGCCGAGGTCCGGGATGCCCCGGTCGGGCAGTACCTCCAGGGGGCCTCCGGTGCCGTGCTCGCAGCGGTCGTGGAAGAGGACCATCGCGAACTGGGACCGGTTGCGCCGGGACTCCCAGATCAGCCCCATCGCATCCGGTGCCTGCGCCCGGATCTCGCTCGACCAGCGCCGTGATCTGGCGTAGTTGCTCTCGTCCTCGAGGAGCGTGGAGTCCTGGCAGACGGCGGCCAGGTCCTTGCCGTCGACCAGGGAGACCAGGGTCAGCTCGTACCGGGTGCGCAGGGCGCTCAGCGAGCGCTGCCACACCGTACGGTAGGGAATCGTCCGCTTGCTGTGCGGCCGCTCGAAGGGCCGGGAGCGCAGCACGCTCTCCGCGAGGGCGGTGAGCGCGGTGTCGGCCAGATAGAGGCTGTGGTAGGGATCCAGCACGGTGCCCTCGAAGCGGCCGCCGTCGAAGTGGATGTCGGCGAGCCTCGGGTTGAACTGGTCCGGGGCGTACTGGGACTGGTGCACCCGCCACAGCTCCGTGCCGGCCGGGACGACCTGGCGGTTGGGGCGCAGTTCCAGGTCGATCATGGGGAAGAAGCCGTTCATCATTCCCCCTCCGCCAGTGCGCCGGCCGCGCCGAACAGCCGGTGGTCGGGCAGCCGGCCGAGCAGCGACGCGGGTGTGCCGCCCAGCCAGGTGTTGGCACTGAGCCACCAGGCCGCGGCACCCCAGGGGTCGATCTCCGCGAGCAGCAGCCGGTTGACCTCCAGCACGACCTCGTACGGGGTGCCGTCGCCCGCGGCGAACTGGAACTCCGGGTAGCGGTCGCCGCCGTCCCGGGCGTCCGGGATTCTGATCAGCTCCGGTGGCGGCGGACCGCCGCAGCGGGCCCGCGCCTCGGCGGCGGAGAGGCCGGGTGCCTGCCGTAGCAGGTCCAGTTCCGGGTCCGGGGCCACCGGTTGGGGTTCCGGTCGGTACGGCGGTGACGTGAGCCGGAGCCGTGCCAGCAGGTCCTGGGCCCCTGTCACGGCCCGCGGTCCCGGTGGCGCCGCGACCAGCCGTACGGAGTCCAGTGCCTCGTGCACCGGATGGTCCAACGGCAGCTCGAGGAGCGCCAGGCGGACGCGCTGGAAGGTCCGGCGTACCTCCCGGTCGTCGTCCGGCGCCGTCCCGGCGAGCGCCGCGAGGCGGGTGAGCAGCTCCGCGTACTGTTCGTCGTCCAGGGCCTCGCGGATGCTGTCCAGGTGTGCGCCGATCAGGGCGAGCAACCGTTCCGTCGCCCCCGCGTTCGCGTCGTTCACGCCGTACTCCTCTCCGCCCGCTCCCCCTCGGGGAGGCCGGGATGGCCCGGATGGCCCTGATCGCCTGGATGGCCCTGATGGATGAACCGTGCCCACAGCGAGATGTGTTCGAGCCCCGGACGGCGCATCTCGCGCAGCAACCGGCCGTGCAGCGAGCCCGGGTTCTCGCGCTCGGGGTCGGGCATCCACAGCTGCCCGGCCCGCAACGCGTCGGCGGGGCCGAGTCCGTCGACGTTCATGCACTGGTGGAACACCGCCATGAGCAGGGCCGACGCACCGTCCCGGGCCATCCCGCGGGAACCGGCGACGTCCCGGGCGCCGGCCGCGACGAACGCCGTGGTCAGGGTGAGCGGCCCGTTATCAGCGCCCTGTTGACTCTCCGTCCGGTCCAGGAGCCGCTGCACCGTCAGGTCGCCCTCCAGATGCAGCGCCGAGACCGTGGGCCGGATGCGCGCCGAACCGTGCGAGGCGATGTGGAGCGGCGAGGCCTCGCCGTGGAGGAAGGCGAGGACGTCGTCGGGTGTGCCGGCGGCGGCCGGCTCGCTGCCGGGCAGCTCGGAGATCCCGCCGCACAGCCTGGCCTGCCGGTGGAGGGCGTTCCGCAGAGCCTGACCTCGACCTCGGCGTACGGCAGCGCCATGCCGGGATCGGCCGGCAACACCGGGGCCGTCGCCGCGCCCCGGGGCGCGCGTCCGAGCGCCGCTCCCTCGCCCTCGCTCCGGCCCAGGAGGCGCCGCTCCGGGTCGGCGAGGACGGGGGCGAGCACCTCGTGGGCGTGGGCCCAGTCGCAGAGCGCGTCGAGCGTCTCCTCCCAGGCCTGTTCCACGGCGGGGTCGGTGCGGTGGTCGCGTACGGCGGCCTCACGGGCGGCGGTGGCGGCGAGGTCGGGCCCCGCGCGTTCGGCCCAGGCGAGGAACGCGGAGAGGTCGGGTGCCGCACCGGCCAGGGCCGGCTGCGGCGGCAGTGGTGCGATGAGCGCGAGCAGGAACAGCGCCGCCCACCGCCGGTCCTCCTCGGCCGCGGTGGCGCCGAGCGCGCCCCCCGGGTCCCGCGCCTGCCGCAGCAGCGTCTCCGCGCGCTCGCGCTCCGCCGCCTCGCCGCCCCAGGCCAGGTGCCGCATGGCCGGCGCGCCGCCCAGCCGGACGCCCACCGCGCTGCGCAGCCGGGGGTCGTGGTCGAGCAGCCGCGTCAGCTGCTCGAGTTCGGCGACCGACGTGCCGTAGTCCCGGCGGGGTACGACACCCGCCCGCAGCGGCACCGCGTCGGGTGTCAGCCCCGGGGTCAGCCGCCTGGCCCGCGCCATGGCGTCGTCCGCCCAGGTCCGCAGCCCTCGTACGCCGCCGCCCTCCTCGTCGCTCACCGGCATCCGCCCTTCCCTGTCCTCCTCGGCTGCCCGGCCGCCCTGGAACCGCCGCCACTGTGCCGCCCCTCTGGGGCCGAGGCCAGTGAGAATCCGCAACTGCCGTGTCAGCGCCCGGAATCCGCCCCGGACACGCCCAGGCCCGCCCGCATCTCGCGCCGCATCCGCCGCAGTCGGCCCCACTGGGCCTCGATGCCCACCCGTGCGACGTCCGGCGCGTCCCCGGCCCGCGGGACACCCTCGTCCAGCCGGCGCACCATGCCGTACAGCGCGCCCAGTTCGCGGCTGAGGTCGCCCGCGAGGTCGAGCACCGGTTCCGGCATCCGCATCTGTGCCTGCGCGTACGCGTCCCGGTACTGGTCGCGCGCCTCGGCCAGCCGCTGCCGTACGGCCCGTGCCTCCTCGTCCCGTCCCAGGGCGTGCATCTGGTCGGTGAGGGCGGCCAGATACTGGCGGGCGGCGGTGTTGAGCGCGACGTAGCACGCGCGCAGTTCCCGGGCCTCTCCGCGCCGCTCCCGCACCCGCTCGGCGTGCTCCAGCTCGCGCCGGCGGCTGCGGTAGGCCGCGCGCTGGGTCAGCAACGCGGACAGCAGCGTCCCGACGACACCGACGACCGCGACGGCCACCGACACGGTCGCCCCTCCGATGTCCACGCCGTCCCCCTCCATCGCTTGGCTCCCCCGTCACCGCCGTCTCCCCTCCGCCGCCCGACTCCCACGTCTCCGTCCGTCATCCGGCTCCCCCTTCACCGCCGTCCCACTCCGCCGCCGGATCCCCGTCACCGCCGTCTCCCGTCCGCCGCCTGACCCCCGTCACCCCGTCCCACCTCCGCCGCCCGACTCCCCTGCACTGCCACCTCCCCCCATTAGCCGGGCTCCCCCGCCACCATCGCGCCCCTCCCGCCGCCCGACTCCCCCGTCATCCAGCCCCCCGTCACCACCGTCCCCCTCCACCGCCCGGCTCCCCACCACCAGCGAAGCAGCGGTCACCGGGCCGGCGGAACTCTCGGGCCGAGCCCCGCCCGGGGTTCGCCCGGGCGGCGGCCACCGGGCGGGGCGAATGGGCGTGGGCCGGTCGAATCCCGGGCGTGGTACGGGAGTTGACGGAAACGCGGGTGCGAAGGGGGCCGGGCCGGGGCCATCCTGGGGTCACGGGGGACGACGGGCCGGCGGGAACCAGGTGTTCCCGTCGGCCTGGTGCGCGCCTGCGCGCCCACTGCACTTGCGGGTGTCCCCCTCCTCGGGGCCTGGCGCCACGCGCCCTGCACGACATCGCGCCGCGGTGGCCGCGGGCCGGTTCGAGGTGGAGGACCCGGACCTCGCGCCGGCGGTCACGGCGGGCGCGACCCTGGCCCTGGGCTCCCTGCTGCACGCGCAGCCCGACCGCGACGACGGGGCCTTCACGGATCTGGTCGCCCGGGGCCTGCTGCGTCAGTTCGGCATCCCCGCCGACGAGGCCGCCCGGATCTGCTCCCTGGACCTGCCCGACCTCGACGAGGAACCAGCCGCCCTCGGGAAACCCGGTGGAGCCGACGCGCCCGCCGTGCCTAAGGTCGCGGGATGAGTACTCGTACCTTCCGGATCACCGTCCGCGGCGTCTTCGACGGCCTCACCGACGCCCAGCGGGCCGCGCTGCTGGCCGACGCCGCCGAACACGACGTCCTGCGGGCCGCGTTCACGCCCGAGGGCACCCTCACCTACGACATCGCCGCCCGCCCCGCCTTCGTCTTCCGCTTCTCCGACACCGGCGAGGAAGAGGAGGACATCCTGGAGGCGACCGAGCGGGCCGAGGAAGCGGCGAAGGCCTGGCTGGCCGGGCGCGGCTACGGCTTCAAGCAGCTGCGTTCCAGCGCCGAGGACCTCTCCCAGGCCCCGATGGGCAAGCGGCAGCGGCGCGCGGCGCGTGCCGACGGTTTCCACGGTTTCAACGGGGCATAAACTTGAGTACTCAAGGATCTGGCAATGAGTGGGTCTGCGACACGGGGGAGTGGCGATGAGTGACACCCTCGACGCGGCCCTGCGGCTGGTCAGGGCACAGACGGCGCTCGTACGGCGCTTCGACTCCCGGCTGAGCGGGCTGCACGGGGTCAGCCTCGCCGACTTCACCCTGCTCCTGCGGCTGGGGCAGGCGCCGGGCGGCCGGATGCGCCGGGTCGACCTCGCCGAGGCCCTGGGCCTGACCGCCTCCGGGGTCACCCGCGGGCTGGCCCCGCTGGAGCGGATCGGGCTGGTGACCCGCGAGTCCGATGCCCGGGACGCGCGCGTGGCGTACGCGTCACTGACTCCGACGGGCCGGCAGCGGCTGACGGAGATGCGCGCCACGGCCGAGGAGACCGCCGCCGAGGTCTTCGCGGCCTCGGCATGGAGCGCCGAGGACATCGCACAACTGTCGGGACTGCTGACCCGGCTCGGCGGCGCCGGTCTCGACAACCGCTGAGATCGGGTCAGTTACGGCGGGCCGCCGTCCGTCCGCATCCGGGCGGCGGTCGGCCTCAACACGGCCGAAATCTGGCGGAGTTCGGGTCAGCGGCGGCCCGAACTCGCCGTGTCACACCTCACGTTCACCTGTGGCCGGATGGTGAGGGAACGATGGGTGCGGCGTGGCATGCTCATGGCCTGACATCAAGTTACCGGCTGGTTCTACCTATGAGTAGCCCGCTCGTCGGTACCTCTCTACCACCCCCACCCCCCTCAGGACGTACCTTGCGCAGACGCATGAGGCACCGGCGCGCCCTGCTGCCCGCCTTCGCCGTGTCCACCCTCTTCCTCGCCGCGGCCTGTTCCTCGCCCCCGCCGCACACCGAGCCGTCGGCCGCCGCCGGGCCCGGACAGCGGATCACGACCATCGACCGTACGGCCGACGGCACCGACCACTCGCTCACCGTCGCAGCCGCTCCCGCCACCACCCCGACCGCCACGGCGGGACCCCCCGGCACCGGGCAGCGGGCGCACAGGACCACGCTCGCCGTCAGCTCGTACGACAGCCGCACGCGACGGGCCGTACTCTCCAACAGGCCATCCGGGAAAGGGAGTTCTCCCACCGCTCTCTCCCCCTCCCCGTCCCCCTCCGCCGCCCCGCACCGGACCGCGGTGGGCGATGTGATCGCCAGCGCGCCCGCGCCCGGGGCGCCGCACGGGCTGCTCGCCAAGGTCACCAAGGTGGTCGGTGAGTCGGACCGCGGCACGGAGGTGCAGACGGAACCGGCCACGCTCAACGCGCTGCTCGGCGACGACACCGCGAAGGGTGCCGTACCGGTCGACCCCTCGTCCTTCACCGTCGACAAGCTGCTGCCCGATGTGAAGGTGTCCTGGGCGAAGGCCGGTGACGTGCGGGTCGGTCCCGAGGGCGGGACCGTGCCGCTCGGCAGCCTCCGGCTCGACGTGCGCGCCGAGGTGCCGACGGCCGCTGACGCCCCGGCCTCGGCGAGCGCCTCGGTGCGCGGCTACGTCCAGGTCGCCCCGCGGGTCGACTTCGCCTACGGGGGCAGCGGGACGAACGCGGCGCCCGGCTCGGCGTACCTGGGCGTCTCCGGCACGTGGACCTCGGGCTGGTCGGTCGGGGGCCGGGCCGCCGCGACCACCGGCGCCCCGCTACGGATCCCGTTCGCCAAGCTGCACGCCGACCCCGTCCTCCAGGTCGGCCCCGTCCCGGTCGTCGTCAACCTCGACCTGACCTGTTACGCCCGGATCAGCGGCGACGGGCGGGTCACCGTCGACGTCGAGCAGAGCCTCAAGGGCGCCTTCAGGGCGGGCGGCACCTTCGGCCCGTCCAGGGGCTGGACGCCGGTCAGCTCCTCGGACATGACGAGCACCCCCGTACACGCCTCCGTCACCAGCGCCGGGAGCCTGAAGACCGCCCTCGGCGCCGAGGCCTCGGTCGGCCTCTACGGCACCGTCGGCGTCACCGCGGACCTGGCCCCGTACCTCCGCGGCGAGGCCTCCGGCACGGTCTCCGGCTCGACCGGTGCGGGCGGGGTGAAGGCCGGGCTGGCCTGGGGGGTGTACGGCGGGGTCGACCTGTCCGGGACCCTGCGGCTCCAGCTGTCCCTCTTCGGCACGCCGGTCGTCCAGCGGGACATCCCGCTCGGCGTGCTGCACCGCGAGTGGAAGCTGGCGGGCGGCACGCTCTAGCCGAGACCGGAACCGTCCTGCCCCGCCGCCGGTATCCAGCCCTGGCGGCGCAGTACGGCCGACACGTCCGGCGCCCGGTAGTGCTCCCCCTTGAGGACCTTGCCGTCGGCCCGGCGGGCGACCTGTCCGTCCGGGCCGAGCTTGCTCATGTTTGCGCGGTGGATCTCGGCGATCACCTGATCGAGGTCGAAGCCGTGGACGAGGGCCGTGCCGTAGGCGACGTACACCACGTCGGCCAGTTCGTGTGCGAGCCTGTCCAGCGGGCCCTCGACCGCGACCTCGGCGACCTCCGCGGCCTCCTCGGCGAGCAGTTCCCCGCGGTGCGCGGCCAGTTCAGGAGCCACCTCGGTCGGCGTGCTGCGGGCGTCGAGGCCGAAGGCGTGGTGGAATTCACGGACGAGGTCGGCGGGCGAAGTGCTCATGCGACGACTCTAACGGCCACCACTGACAACGCCCTGGGCCGCTCTCCGGCCCCGGAGTGACCTCGGCCCTGGCCAGCGCGGTGCGTCGGCTGGCAGGATCGCCGCATGTCAAAGGTGTTCCCCCGGCCCGGCAGGCGCCGGGCGCTGCCGGTCGCGGCCGCCGGAGCGGTGGCGCTCGGGCTGCTGCTGTGGTGGCTGCTGCCCCTGGGCCAGAAGCCGCCGAGCGGGACGATCGTCTTCAGCACGGGCACGGCCTCGGGGGTCTACCAGGAGTATGGCGAGCGGCTGCGCAGCGAGCTGGCCAAGGACATGCCCGGGCTGAAGGTGGAGCTGCTCAACAGCGCTGGTTCGCAGGAGAACGTGCAGCGGGTGGCGACCGGCAGGGCCGACTTCACCATCGCGGCGGCGGACGCGGTGGAGACGTACGAGCTGGAGCACGGCAGCGGCGCCGGGCGGCTGCGCGGGGTGGCCCGGCTCTACGACGACTACGTGCATCTCATCGTGCGCAGCGGCTCGGACATCAGGAGCGTGGCGGACCTGCGGCACAGGCGGGTGGCGATCGGGCTGCCCGACTCCGGGGTACGGCTGATCGCCGACCGGGTGCTCAGGGCCGCCGGAATCGACCCGCGCACGGACATCACCCCGGTCGCGGACGGCATCGACACCGGGCCGGAGCGGCTGCGGCAGAAGAAGATCGACGCGTTCTTCTGGTCGGGCGGCCTGCCCACCAAGGGGCTGGTGCCGCTGGCGCAGAGGTCCGCCTTCAAGTTCGTGCCGATCGACGGCAGCCTCGTCGCCGAGCTGCACAGCGAGGGCCAGGAGACCCGTTACTACCGGCCCGCCAACATCCCCGAGTCGGCGTACCCGGCCGTACAGCAGGGCAACGAGGTGCCCACGATCGCCGTCTCCAACCTCCTCATGACCCGCACGGACGTGGATCCCCGGCTGACCGAGTGGGTGACCCGCACGGTCATCAAGAGCCGCGACGGCATCGGCGCGCACGTCCACTCCGCCCAACTGGTCGACCTGCGCACCGCGATCTACACCGACCCGCTCCCCCTCCAGGAGGGCGCCCGCCGCTACTACCGCTCGGTGAAGCCCTAGCGGGACGGGCGGGAGCCCCCTGTCGAACCGGTCCTCAGCGCTCTCCGTGCCGCGGCACCGCCACCGTCACCCGCAGCCCGCCCCCGTCGTGGTGGTCGTACTCGATCGAGCCGCCGCCCGCCTCGAGCAACGCGCGGGTGATGGACAGGCCGAGGCCTGAGCCCTTGATGTTCTGGTGGCGGCCGCTGCGCCAGAAGCGGTCGCCCACGCGGGCGAGTTCCTCGTCGGTGAGGCCGGGGCCGGTGTCCGTCACCACGATCGTGGAGGTGGCGCCGTCGGCGGCCACGGTGACCGTCACCGTGCCGTCCGCAGGGGTGAACTTCACGGCGTTGTCGATCACCGCGTCCAGGGCGCTGGACAGGGTGATCGGGTCCGCCCAGGCCGTCGTGGGCGGGCAGTCGCCCGTCAGCCGGACGCCCTTCGCGTCGGCGGCCGGGGCCCAGGCCGCCACCCGCTCCTCGGCCAGCGCGCCGACGTCGGTCAGGCTCAGGTCGGCTTCGGCGTGCTCGGCCAGCGCCAGGTCGAGCAGGTCGTCCAGGACCTGCGCGAGGCGCTTGCCCTCGGTGCGGACCGAGGCGATCTCCTCGTTGCCCTCGGGGAGTTCGAGGGCGAGCAGTTCGATGCGCAGCAGCAGCGCCGAGAGCGGGTTGCGCAACTGGTGCGAGGCGTCCGCGACGAAGGCGCGCTGCTGCTCCAGCACGTCCTCGACGTTGTCCGCCATCTCGTTGAACGACCGGGCCAGCCGTCTGAGTTCCGGCGGCCCGCCGGCGGCCGCGACCCGGGACTTCAGGCGCCCGGTGGCGATGTCGTGGGTGGTGGCGTCCAGCACCCGCACCGGCCGGAGCACCCAGCCGGTCAGCCGCAGCGCCGCGCCGACGGCGAGCAGCATCGCCGCGCTCTCCCCGGCCCCGATGAGCAGCCAGCTGTGCAGGGTCCCGGAGCGCATCTGCCCGGTGGGCGAGTCGGTGACCACGACCGCCACGACGTCCCCGTCCCGGATCACCGGCGAGGCGACGATCACCCGGCTGCGCTGCCAGGGCCACACCTGCCGCGGGTCATGGCTGCGCCGGCTGAGCAGCGCCTCGTCGAACGCCTCCCGGACCTCCCCCCTCTGCGGGACGAACCAGTCGTCGGGCGCGTTGGCCATCGCCGAGCCGTTGCGGTAGAAGACGCCCGCGCGAATGCCGTAGACGCCGTAGTAGCTGTCGAGTTCGCTGCGCAGGGCCTCCAGCCGCTCGTCCGTGCTCGTACGGCGGGACCCGCTGGGCCCGTCGGTGACGAACTGGGCGAGCGCGGCGAAGCGCGCCGTGTCGTCGATCCGGTCGACGACGACCCGCTGCTGCTGGGCAGCGGCCACGCTGACGGCGAGCGGGACACCGAGGGCGAGGAGGACGGCCGCCATCAGAACGAACAGCAGCGGCAGCAGACGTGCGCGCAACCCGGCCCCGCTAGGCGGCCGGCGCGACGAGCCGGTAGCCGACCCCGCGTACGGTCTCGATCAGCGCGGGCATGCGCAGTTTGGCGCGCAGGGAGGCGACGTGCACCTCCAGGGTGCGGCCGGTGCCCTCCCAACTGGTGCGCCAGACCTCGCTGATGATCTGCTCGCGCCGGAAGACGACGCCCGGGCGCTGTGCGAGCAGGGCGAGCAGGTCGAACTCCTTGCGAGTCAGCTGGATGACCGAACCGTCCACCGTGACCTGCCGGGTGGGCAGTTCGATGCGGACCGGGCCGAGCAACAGCGAGCTGTCGCCGCCGGTGCCCGCGTCCTCGTGGACGGTGCGCCGGCTGACGGCGTGGATCCGGGCGAGCAGTTCCCCGGTGTCGTACGGCTTCACGACGTAGTCGTCGGCGCCCAGGTTGAGCCCGTGGATGCGCGAGCGGACGTCGGAGCGCGCGGTGACCATGATCACCGGGGTGCTGGTGCGTTTGCGGATCTTGCCGCAGACCTCGTAGCCGTCCTGGTCGGGCAGGCCCAGGTCGAGCAGGACGACGTCGAAACCGCTGCCCTCGGGGACGAGCGCCTGGAGGGCTTCCTCGCCGCTCCGCGCGTGCGTGACGTCGAATCCGTGCCGGGCGAGCACGGCGGACAGGGCCGCGGCGACATGGTTGTCGTCCTCGACGAGCAGCAGCCTCATCCCGGCCCCCTCCGGTTCAGCGGTCGTACGGTGTGGGTTCCCGTGCGTCTTGTAGTGCACGCGCGCGTGCACCATGGCAGTCACGCCGATGGAGAAGGACGGCGTCAAGAGGGTTCCGGTTGCCCGCCGCTTCCGTTATCCGGCCGATACGCGCGCGCGTGGCCGGTGCTACGACACGTGTCCGCCTGCTATCGGATCGTGATGCTCAGATCTCCCTCAGATGTGATGACGCAGGTCACAGCCGCTCATTACTGTCCTCCGAAACCGAGCAGGACGGAGCCCGAGAGCGATGACCGAAGCAGCGCTGACCAAGGAAGACACGGTCACGTCCGACGAACTGGTCGTCCTGAAGAGTGTCAACAAGCACTTCGGCGCGTTGCACGTGCTCCAGGACATCGACCTGACGATCGACCGCGGCGAGGTCGTCGTGATCATCGGGCCTTCCGGGTCCGGAAAGTCCACCCTGTGCCGCACGATCAACCGCCTGGAGACGATCGACTCGGGCACCATCACCATCGACGGCAAGCCGCTGCCCGAGGAGGGCAGGGAACTGGCCCGGCTGCGGGCCGACGTCGGGATGGTCTTCCAGTCCTTCAACCTCTTCGCGCACAAGACCGTGCTCGAGAACGTGATGCTGGGCCAGCTCAAGGTCCGCAGGACGGAGAAGAAGCAGGCCGAGGAGAAGGCCCGGGCGCTGCTCGACCGGGTCGGGGTGGGCACCCAGGCCGACAAGTACCCCGCCCAGCTCTCCGGCGGCCAGCAGCAGCGCGTCGCGATCGCGCGGGCGCTGGCGATGGGCCCGAAGGTCATGCTCTTCGACGAGCCGACCTCCGCCCTCGACCCCGAGATGATCAACGAGGTCCTCGAGGTCATGCAGCAGCTCGCCCGTGAGGGCATGACGATGATCGTCGTCACCCACGAGATGGGGTTCGCACGCTCGGCCGCGAACCGGGTGGTCTTCATGGCCGACGGCCGGATCGTCGAACAGGCCGCGCCGGAGCACTTCTTCAGCAACCCACGCAGCGACCGGGCCAAGGACTTCCTGTCCAAGATCCTGCACCACTGACGGCATGCGCCCGGCCCCGCACCAGCTGGGTCGCCCTTTCCAACGGACCTCGTCCCGCACCATTTTCGAAGGATGTTCAGCATGAAGCTCCGCAAGGTCACCGCCGCCTCGGCCGTCACCCTCGCCCTCGCCCTGTCCGCCACCGCCTGCGGCGGCGGCAAGAAGAACGACAGCGGCTCCTCCGGCGGCGGCAAGTCGATCGCCATCGGCATCAAGTACGACCAGCCGGGCCTCGGGCAGAAGACCCCGCAGGGCTACGCGGGCTTCGACGTCGACGTGGCCACCTATGTCGCCAAGAAGCTCGGTTACAGCGCCGACCAGATCGAGTGGAAGGAGTCGAAGAGCGCCGACCGCGAGACCATGCTGCAGCGCGGTGACGTCGACTTCATCGCCGCCACCTACTCGATCACCCCGAAGCGCCAGGCGAAGGTCGACTTCGCGGGCCCGTACCTGTTGGCCCACCAGGACGTGCTGGTGCGCGCGGACGACACCTCCATCAAGTCGCCGGCCGACCTCAACAACAAGAAGCTGTGCTCGGTGACCGGCTCGACGTCGGCGCAGAACGTGCACGACAAGCTGGCCCCCAAGGCTCAGCTCCAGCAGTACCCGACCTACTCCGCGTGCCTGACCGGTCTGCAGAGCAAGGCGATCGACGCCCTGACCACGGACGACTCGATCCTCGCCGGATACGCCTCCCAGGCCCAGTTCAAGGGCAAGTTCAAGCTCGGCGGCTTCAAGATGACGAACGAGAACTACGGCATCGGCGTCAAGAAGGGCAGCGCCCTCAAGGACAAGATCAACAAGGCCCTTGAGGAGATGGTCTCCGACGGTTCCTGGGAGGCGGCCGTGAAGAAGTACTTCGGCCCGGCCGACTACAAGAACGAGCCCGCCCCGAAGATCGGCGACATCAAGAGCTGAGGCAGGGCCCGGCCGGTGCGCCGCTTGCGACGGCAGCGGCGCACCGGGGGCATCCCTACACGCGAAAGCGCGGGAGATCGTGTTCGACTTTCTTGACAAGTACGACGTGCTGGGCGCCTTCTGGACGACAGTGCAGCTCACGCTGCTGTCGGCCGTGGGCTCCCTTGTCTGGGGCACTCTGCTGGCCGCCATGCGGGTGGGCCCCGTGCCGCTGATGCGCGGTTTCGGCACCGCCTACGTGAACATCGTGCGGAACATCCCGCTCACGGTGATCATCCTCTTCGCCTCGCTCGGCCTGAGCAACACGCTGGGCGTCACCCTGGGCTCGGACAAGGTCGACACGACCAACTTCCGGCTGGCCGTGCTGGGCCTGATCGTCTACACGTCGGCCTTCGTGTGCGAGGCGATCCGCGCCGGCATCAACACGGTGCCGGTCGGCCAGGCGGAGGCGGCCCGGGCCATCGGCCTGAGCTTCACCCAGGTGCTGGGTCTGGTCGTCCTTCCGCAGGCCTTCCGCGCGGCCGTCGGCCCGCTGGCCAACGTGCTGATCGCGTTGACGAAGAACACGACGGTGGCGGCCGCGATCGGCGTGGCGGAAGCGGCGCTCCTGATGAAGCAGATGGTGGAGAACGAGGCACAGCTGCTGGCGATCTCCGCGGTCATCGCCTTCGGGTTCTGCTGCCTGACGCTGCCGACCGGTCTGATCCTCGGCTGGGTGGGCAAGAAGGTGGCGGTGAAGCGATGAGTTCGGTCCTGTACGACGCCCAGGGGCCGCGTGCCAAGCGGCGCAACATCCTCTACACGGCGGTCTTCCTGGTCGCCCTGGTCGCCCTCGTGTGGTGGGTGTACACGTCCCTCGACGACAAGGGCCAGCTGGAGTGGGCCCTGTGGAAGCCCTTCTTCAGCGGCACCGAGGCCTACTCCACGTACATCTGGCCCGGCCTGCAGAACACGTTGAAGGCCGCCGCGCTGGCCATGGTCATCGCGCTGCCGCTGGGTGCCTTCTTCGGCATCGCCCGGCTCTCGGACCATGTGTGGGTGCGGATACCGGCAACCGTCGTGGTCGAGTTCTTCCGCGCGATCCCGGTGCTCGTCCTGATGATCTTCGGTAACGAGCTGTACAGCCAGTACACGAACGTCACTTCCGACGACCGTCCGCTGTACGCGGTCGTCACCGGCCTGGTGCTGTACAACGCGTCGGTGCTCGCGGAGATCGTCCGCGCGGGCATCCTCGCCCTGCCGAAGGGGCAGTCCGAAGCGGCCCTGGCGATCGGTCTGCGCAAGAACCAGGTGATGCGGCTCATCCTGCTGCCGCAGGCGGTCACCACGATGCTCCCCGCGATCGTCAGCCAGCTCGTCGTGATCGTGAAGGACACCGCGCTCGGCGGCGCGGTCCTCACCTTCCCCGAACTCCTGTCGTCGGCCAACACCATGAGCGGCTACTACGGCGCCAACGTCATCGCGTCCTTCACGGTGGTGGCCGTGATCTTCGTGGTCATCAACTTCTCGCTGACCTCGTTCGCGAGCTGGCTGGAGGGCCGGCTGCGGCGGGGCAAGAAGTCGACCGGCGCGGTGCTGGGCGTCCAGGACACCGTGGACATCCCGGGCCACGCGGGAGCGGGAACCGCGGCCTGACGCCGGATCAGACCCGAATGCGTCACCCGGGGGCAGTGGCATGATCGCCACTGCCCCTGTTCGCTTGACGCAAACTCTGCCAATGGGTTGCATACGTTCTGTGATCGTGCACCCCGCTCCCCCTTCCTGTTCACTTGTCTCCGTCAGGGCATCGTCACGGGCAGGGGGCGCCGCGTCATGGACCCGGTGATCATCGTCGGAGCGGGGCCGGTCGGGCTCACGCTCGCCCTGGCGCTGGCCCGCCAGGAGGTGCCGTCCGTCGTCCTGGACGAGGGCCCCGGCAAGGACGAACCCCGCCCGGCGCGCACGGTCGTGCTGCGCGAGGACACGGCCGCCCTGCTGGAGCGGCTGACCGGCATGGCGCTCGGTGAGTACGGCGTGCGCTGGGCCGGATGGCGGTCCCTCAGGCGCAGGCAGGTGATGAGCGAGATCGACTTCGCCGAGGCCGACCCCGCCGCCCCGCTGCACATCGCCCAGCACGTCCTCACCGCCGCCCTGCGCGCGGCCGTCGCCGACGAGCCGCTGGTGAAGACGGCCGTGGACAGCCGCCTGGACGCGATCGAGCAGGACCGTTCCGGCGTCACCGCGCACAGCCGCGGCCCCAAGGGAACCTGGTGGCGCGGCAGTTACCTGGTCGGCTGCGACGGCCCCCGCTCCACCGTCCGCAAACTCCAGGACATCCGCTTCCCGGGCCGTACGGCGGTGGAGCGGCACGCGGTCGCCGCGCTGCGGACGGAACTTCCGTGGGAGGGCCAGGCGTTGCTCCATCGGATGCCGCCGTGGCGGCAGTCCGGGCCCTCGGCCGGGGAGGTGACCGCCCGCCCCCTCCCGGACGGCGTGTGGCGCCTGGACTGGCTGCTGCCCCCGGGCAAGGACCTGGTCACGCCCGAGATCCTGGTGGCCCGGATCCGCGAGACCCTCGCGGGCTGGACGGAGGGCTCCACACCGCCGTACGACCTGCTCGACACCGGTGTCCACACGGTGCACCACCGCCTCGCCCGACGGTGGCGCGCCGGCCGGGTCTTCCTCGCCGGGGACGCGGCCCATCTGCTCGGCGCGCTCGGCACCCAAGGGCTCGACGAGGGCCTCAGGGACGCCGACAACCTCGCCTGGAAGCTCGCCCCGGCCTGGCACCACGGGCACCACGAGGCGCTGCTCGACAGCTACCAGACCGAGCGGCGCGCGGTGGTCGCCGCCCGGCTGCGCGCCGCCGACCAGGTGTTGCCGGTGCTGCGCGGCTCCGGCGGGCTGCGCCACATGGTCCCGGGCGCTGCCCGTGGCCATGACGCACTGCTCACGGACGGTCACCTGGGGCGCGGTCCGCTCGGCGCGCCGGGGGCGTACGCCGGCTCGCCGCTGGCGCCCCGGCATCTGGAGGGCGAGATCCCGGTCGAGACCGCGCCGGGCGCACCGGTCACCGACGTCCGGGTCACCGCGGAGGACGGCTCCTTCGTCCGGCTGCGCGACCGGCTCGGCCGCGGCGCCCTGCTCGCCGTCCTGATCGCGCCGGGCACGGGCGTGTGGGACCGCAAGCACTGGGTGTCCGCCGGAGTGATGCCCCGCCTGGCGGCCGCGGTGACCGCGCTGCCGCACCCGGCCGAGCTGCTGGTCGCCGAGGAGTACCCGGGTGCGCCGGCGCACAGCGTGCTGCTCGTGCGCCCCGACGGCCACCTGGTCACGGCGCTGAGCGGGGTCCGCCCGGCCGACCTGTACGCGGCGGCGGAGGCGGCGGTGGGAGGCGCGGTGAAGGAGGAGGCGCAGGCCGCCTCCAGCGCGCGCTGACCCGCGCTCCGGTCACGCTCTGTCCACATGGTGACGGTGAGTTGACCGTGGTGCACGCGCATGCTGTACTCCGGACCATGACCGACACCTGCGTGCGCCTGTGGCGGAGGGTCCACATGGACCTCGTCCGCTACGCGGGCTGCGTGTGTCGCCCGTCCTGCTGAATTCGCACCCCTCTTCCCTCCCCGGGCGCCGTCGTGCGCCCGTTCCGCGAACGCTCTTCAGGACGGTGAACGTGTCTGTCTCCCCTGCTCCCGCGTCCCCTGCCGTCGGCTCCGCGCCGCCCACCCAGGCGGACCTCCTCGACTTCGCCCGGCGTACGGCCGCCGACACCGGGTTGATCGCCTCCCTTCCGCTCGACCCGGAGGGCCGCACCTGGGTGCGGCTGGACGGGCCGGGCGGCAGCGAGGCCTGGCTGATCGGCTGGCCGCCCGGCACCGGCACCGGCTGGCACGACCACGCCGAGTCGGTCGGCGCGTTCCTCACGGCCTCCGGCGAGCTCAAGGAGAACTCGCTCGCCGCCCGGCTGCCGACCGACGGCTGGCGGACCCTGGAACTCACCGAGGACGTCGACCGCGAGCGCCGCCTCCCCGCAGGTCAGGGCCGCTCCTTCGGCCGCCACCACGTCCACGAGGTCCTCAACGAGTCCCGCACCGAACACGCCATCTCCGTCCACGCCTACTACCCGCCCCTCCCCCGCATCCGCCGCTACAGCCGCACGGGCCAGGTACTGCGCCTGGAGCAGGTGGAGCGCCCGGAGGACTGGCAGTGAGCGACAGCACCGGTCGTACGCCGGTCGGCATCGACGAGTTCCTGGAGCGGGTGCGCGCGGGCTACCGGCGCATTGATGTACGGGAGGCGCACGAGGCGGCGCGGACCGGTGCGGCGCTGCTGGTGGACATCCGGTACGCGGCCCTGCGCGAGCAGGACGGTGTGATCCCCGGCGCCCTCGTCATCGAGCGCAACGAACTGGAGTGGCGCCTCGATCCACAGGGCAGCCACCGCACCCCCGAAGCCACCGGCCACGACCTGCGCATCGTGGTGATCTGCAACGAGGGCTACGCCTCCAGCCTGGCTGTCGCCTCCCTCCACCAACTCGGCCTGCACCGGGCGACGGACCTGGTGGGCGGCTTCCAGGCCTGGCGGTCGGCGGGGCTGCCGGTGCAACCGGCGGCGCGCTGAAAGCGCCGCTCTGAGACATGAGAGAGGCAGGCGCTGAACCTCCGTTTCGGGGAGCGGAGGTTCAGCGCCAGGTCCTCTCCGTGCTACTCCTTCGCCGTCGCCACCGTCACCGCCCGCACCCGCAGCGCCGCGCGCCCCGGCACCGCGCTGCCCACGAGTGCGAGGAGTCCGGCCACCGCGACGACGGTGACGTAAAGCAGGGGCGTGACCGTGGGCGCGGCTCGGCCGGTCATCCCGACGCTGAACGCGGTGAGCACGGCGAGGGCGATCCCGCTGCCGAGCGAGGTGGCCAGGAGCAGCACGCTCAGCACCTCGGTGCGCAGCATGCGCAGCACCTGGCGGCGGGTCGCCCCGGCGAGCCGGAGCAGGGCGAACTCCCGGACACGTTCCGCCACCGACATGGCCAGCGTGTTGACGACGGCGATGGCGGTGAACGCCAGCACCAGCCCCATGGCGAGGTAGTTGACCTCGGCGTTCGTCTGCTGCCGGTCCGCCTGGAGGGCATCCGCGGCGGCCGGAGAAAGAATCCGGAGCCCCGGGAACTCACGGAGCGTAGTCGAGAGTTGTGTCTGTGTGCGGGTCGTGCTGACGAGGACGGAGGAGGCGAGCGGGTTGTCGACGTGCCGGGCGAGGAGGTCGTGGGCGAAGGTGAGGTCGCCGAAGCCCAGACCCCGGGCATAGACGGCGGCGACGGTGAGCGTGGCGGGCGTGCCGTCGCCGAGGGTGAGTTTCAGGGTGCTGCCGGGCTTCAAGTGGTGCTGATCGGCGACCAGTTGACTGACGGCGACTGTGCCGGGGGCGAGCCGGTCGAGGGAGCCGGCGGCGACCTCCGGGTCCCAGGTGCGGGTCAGGCCGGCCGGGGTGACGCCCTGCGCCGGGTACTTGTCGAGGCCGATGCGGACAGTCGTACGGACGACCTCGGTGACGGTGTCGTGCCCCGCCCGCAGCCGCTGGGCGGCCTCGTGGGGCACGCCGGGCCCCCGCGCGGCGACGACCCAGTCGGCCCGAATGCCGTTGCGGGCCTGGGCGCGGGCGGCGTCGCCGAGGGTCGACTGGACGAACAGGACGGTGCAGGTCATGCCGACGAGCAGGGTGAGAGGGGTGACGACGGAGGCCATACGGGCGGCGTTGCCGCGCAGGTTGGCGGTGGCGAGGCGGCCGCTGTGACCGGTGAGCCGGAGCGGGCCGGCGAGCAGCAGGGCGGCCGCCCTGACCAAGAGCGGGCCGAGCAGGGCGACGGAGGTGGACAGGACGACGACGGCGAGGAACGTGACGGGAGTCGAGGCAGGTTCGGTGCGCAGCGAGGTGAGGACGACGACAAGGACGGTTCCGCCGGCGAGCAGCAGCAGCCCGGCGGCGATGCGGCCCCACGGGGGACGGCTGGGCTCGGTCCTGGCCTCGGTCAGGGCCTCCGTCGGCCGGATGCGGGCGATCCTGCGGGAGGCGATCCGGGCCGCGGCCCAGGCACCGAGCAGGGTGACGGCGAGAGCGGCGAGCGGCGGGAAGACACTGACGGTGCGCTCGAGCGTGTCGGGTACGGCGCCCAGGGCGACGAACCTGGAGTACAGCACGCCCCCGAGCGGCAGCCCGAGCAGCGCGCCCACGGTGCCCGCCGCCGCGCCGACGACCAGCGCCTCCCGGCCGAGCAGCGCGCGGATCTGCCCTGACGTGGCGGCGATGGCGCGGAGCAGGGCGAGTTCACGGTGGCGCTGCTGCACGGTGAGCCCGAAGGTGCCGACGACCACGAGCACGGCCACCAGCAGCGAGGTACCTCCCATGGCACCGCCCATGCTGACCAGCCGGGTGCGGGCGGTCGCCGCGTCCAGGAACTCGACGGGTCCCCGGGCGTCTCCGTCGGCGACCTGGGCGGCAGTGCCGTGCAACGCCGCCGCCACGGCCTGCCGCACCCGCCCGGGGTCCGTCCCCTGCTCCGGCAGCACACCGAACGCGCTGACCTGCCCCGGATGCCCGGCCAGCCGCCGGGCCTCGGCGGCGGAGAAGAACAGGGACGTCTGGTGGGGTACAGCGGTGGCGGGCGCCGCGATACCGGTGACCCGGTAACTGCGCGGAGCCCGCGTGGACTGCACGGTGAGCCGGTCACCGGGGCGCAGACGGGCCCGGGCGGCAAGGTAGCTGTCGACGACCAGGTCGCCGTCGGACCGTGGCGCGCTGCCCGTGGTCAACCGGTACGGCGTCAGCACGGCGGAGTCCCAGGCGTGCCCGTAGGCGGTACGGCCGCCGGTGCCGGCCGGGGTCAACGGCTGGGCGAGAAAGGTCAGTTCGGGAACGATCCGGGCCACGCCGGGAACATGGTCGAGCCGGGTCCGCAGCCCCTCGGACAGCCAGGCCCGCTCGGCGATGGGTTTCGCCTTGTGCTTGACCTTGGTCTTGCCCTTCTTGTGCTTGACGGTGGTCTGGTGAACGTACTGGTCTCCGGAGACCACGACGGGGGCGCCGGCATAGCGCTCGGTGCGGATGGTGCCGCGCAGACCGGTGTCGAGAAGGGTGCCGCACGCGGTCACCAGGGCGGCCGCACACATCAACGCGAGGAAGGCACCGAGAAAGCCCGCCTTCCGGGCGCGGACTGTCTGTAGGGCGTAACGCAGCATCATCGGGGCGGGCTCTCTTCTGCTGTACGCGTCGGCAATGTCAAACACGCCCGGCCTCGGCCGGCACCGATGTGCCACGACCCAGCGCGCCCAACCAGCTTCGCCCGCACAAAGCCCCCAAGCACTGCGGCACCCCAGCCTCTTCAACGGGGGCTAACCCCACCCCGAGCCGCCCGAGGGCTGCCCCCGCCGCGAGACATCCGAGGACCGGCTTCACTACGAACCGTCCCTGCCGTGGGGGCGCACGAGAGTAAACCTCGCCATCGGGCATCGAAGCCCCGCCCGCCCCGCCCAGTTGCATGACATCCGGGGGCTGGCTCACTGCGAGACGCCCAAGGGCCCCGGGCCTGCGCGTGAGGCATACGAGGGCCAGCCCTGCCGTGAAACGTCCATGGCCAGGCTCGCCATCAGGCATCGAGGCAACGCCCCCGCCGCCAGACATCCCGAGACCCGGTCCCGGCGCAGGACATCCGAGAGCCGCCCCCACCGCGGGTCGCCCAAAGGCTGCCCCCGCCGTCAGGCGTCGGAGCGCCCGGTGTCCCCCACCGTCGGACATCGAGCCCCGCGCCCCAAGACCTCAGATGTCCCCGTCCCCCAGGAACTCCGTGTCCTCGCCCTCCTCTTCCAGGGCCTGGCGGACGACGCGGAGGGCCATGCCCTCGGGATAGCCCTTGCGGGCGAGCATGCCGGCGAGGCGGCGAAGCCGCTTGTCGCGGTCGAGGCCTCGGGTGGCACGCAGCTTGCGGGCGACCAGTTCGCGGGCGGTCGCCTCCTCCTGCTCGGAGTCGAGCTGGCCGACAGCCTCGTCGATCAGCGCCGAGTCGACCCCCTTGGTACGGAGCTCCCGGGCGAGCGCACGGCGGGCGAGCCCCCGGCCATGGTGCCGGGACTCCACCCAGGCGTCCGCGAACGCGCCGTCGTCGATCAGCCCGACCTCCTCGAACCGCGACAGCACCTCCTCGGCCACGTCTTCGGGAATCTCCCGCTCGCGCAGGGCGTCGGCGAGCTGCTTGCGGGTGCGCGGGGTCCCGGTGAGCAGGCGCAGGCAGATCGCCCGTGCCCGCTCAGCCGGGTCCCCTGAAGACTCCCCCCGCTCGGCCCTCGACGAGGAAGGGGCGCCTTCGTCCTCCCGGGGCGCGTCCCCGAAGCCGCGCCGACGGCGGCCCCGGCCGCCCCGGCGGGCACCGTCGTCGCCCTCGTGACCGGCGCCACCGCTTCCACGGTGCTCACCGGGTCCGTCGTACCCGCCGTACTCGTCGTGCCCGTCGTCACCGTCCGGGGCGGAGTCCGGGTAGCCCCCGGTGCCCCTCCCCCGTGGGGCACCGGGGGTGGCGTACTCGTACTCGGCCCAGTCGGTTCGTCGTGTCACGGGTCGGTCAGCTCTTGGCTGCGGCGGCCTTGGGCTTGGTGGCCTTGGCCGCTGCCGGCGCGGATGCCGTCTTGGCGTCGCCCTCGGCCGCGGTGGTGACCGCCGCGTCCGCACCCGGCTCGGCGGCGGGCTCCTCCGGCGGCCGGACACCGACGCCCAGCTTCTCCTTGATCTTCTTCTCGATCTCGTTGGCCAGGTCGGGGTTGTCCTTGAGGAAGTTGCGCGCGTTCTCCTTGCCCTGGCCGAGCTGGTCGCCCTCGTACGTGTACCAGGCGCCGGCCTTGCGGACGAAGCCGTGCTCCACGCCCATGTCGATCAGACCGCCCTCGCGGCTGATGCCCTGGCCGTAGAGGATGTCGAACTCGGCCTGCTTGAAGGGCGGCGCGACCTTGTTCTTGACGACCTTGCAGCGGGTGCGGTTGCCGACCGCCTCGGTGCCGTCCTTCAGGGTCTCGATGCGGCGGATGTCGATACGCACCGAGGCGTAAAACTTCAGCGCCCGGCCACCGGTCGTGGTCTCCGGGGAGCCGAACATCACGCCGATCTTCTCGCGGAGCTGGTTGATGAAGATCGCGGTGGTCTTGGACTGGTTGAGCGCGCTGGTGATCTTCCGCAGCGCCTGGCTCATCAGCCGGGCCTGCAGACCGACGTGGCTGTCACCCATCTCGCCCTCGATCTCCGCGCGCGGGACGAGCGCGGCGACGGAGTCGATGACGATGAGGTCCAGGGCGCCGGAGCGGACCAGCATGTCCACGATCTCCAGGGCCTGCTCGCCGTTGTCGGGCTGGGAGAGGATCAGGTTGTCGATGTCGACGCCGAGCTTCTTCGCGTACTCGGGGTCGAGAGCGTGCTCCGCGTCCACGAACGCGACCTGGCCGCCGGCCTTCTGGGCGTTGGCCACGGCGTGCAGGGTCAGGGTCGTCTTACCGGAGGACTCCGGTCCGTAGATCTCCACGACACGGCCGCGCGGCAGGCCACCGACGCCGAGGGCGACGTCGAGCGCGGTCGACCCGGTCGGGATGACCTCGATGGGCTCCTTCGCCCGCTCGCCCATGCGCATGACCGCGCCCTTGCCGAATTGTCGTTCAATCTGTGCGAGCGCGGCGTCGAGCGCCTTCTCGCGGTCGGTTCCTGCCATGGGTTCCACCCGGTTTGCTTGAGTCGATCGCTTCACGTCAAAGACGCTAACCCCTGCCACTGACAATGCGCCCCGACGCAGGCCCAGCCTGTGGATAACCGGGGGACATCTTCCCGCGAAACGGGACGAAATCCGCCACCTAGAGCCTCGCCTGAGCTTCCATGAGAATGGATGTTCGATTTTCGTGTCAAGCGCGCCACACGGTGCCGGAATCCTGGATTCGGCGGCCAAGTACGCCTGGCTCCCCCTCACGCCGCGTGCCCCCGCCACGAGCGCCGCGGAGGCCGCCGACCGCTTCCACGCCGCCGACCGGCCCGCCCGGGACCCCACGACCCTGCGCCGCGCCCGCGGCCGGGCGCTGCCGCAGGCCCTCAGCGGCATGCTCATCGGAAAGCCGGCATCCACGGCCACCCGGGCGGCAAGCCCACTTGATCCCTCTCGACCGGGCGCCGTACGGCTACTTCCGCCGGCGTACGGCGGGTGTCTTCGGCCGGACGACGACCGCGCTGGTGGCTCCGGCGAGCCTTGGCCCATGAAGATTGCGCGCTCCGTCGACCGCCTCTGTCATGCGACGGGGCTGTTCCTCGTCCTGTCCGCTCTCGTGCACCTGGTGGTGTTCGCGGTCGACGGCGGCCCCTGGGACGGCCCGGTCTCCTGGCGCAAGCCGTTCACGTTCGGGCTCTCCTTCGGGCTGACGCTGATCGCGATCACCTGGGTCACGTCGTACGTGCGCGTAGGGGCGCGGCTGCGTGCGGTCCTGTTGCTCGTCTTCGCCACCGACTGCGTGGTGGAGGTCGGCGGGATCGCCCTCCAGGCGTGGCGCCGGGTGCCCTCGCATCTGAACATGGAGACGCCCTTCGACACGGCGGTGTCCATGACGCTCGCGGTGGGCGGCGCGATTCTGGTGGTCGTGCTCACGCTCTTCGCCGTCGCGTCCTTCCGGCACCGGCCGACGGGCCCCGCCGGCATGCCGCTGGCGGTCCGCTCCGGGTTCGCCGTGCTGTTGGTGGGACTGGCCTCGGGTGCGGCGATGATCGCGCGCGGGGTCGTGCTGACCCGGACCGGCCACCAGGAGGCCGCCTACCACTCCACGGCCCCGCTCAAGCCCCTGCACGGCGTCAGCCTGCACGCCGTCCTCGTCCTGCCGCTGCTGGCCTGGCTGCTGTCCCGCTCGCCCTGGAGCGAACGGACGCGTCGGCGGATCGTGGCCACGGCGGTCGGCTGTTACGCCGCGGCCGTCGCCGGGGCGGGCGTGTGGGCGGTGCTGACGTACTGAGCACACCCGGAGTTACGGTATTTCCTCCGCCTCCGGCTCCCGGACCCGGAGACCGCGTATGCGCGCGAGGATCCCGGGACCGCCCGGCCCCGGGCCGCGGTGCCCGTGCACCCGGGGGTCGTCCGTGACGGCGTAGCGCTTCACGTAGGCGCCCAGGAAGGCCTGGAGGGTGGCCACCGCCGGGATCGCGATCAGCGCGCCGACGGCACCGAGCAGCGCGGTGCCCGCGATGACCGAGCCGAAGGCGACCGCCGGGTGGATGTCGACGGTCCTGGCGGTCAGCTTGGGCTGGAGCATGTAGTTCTCGACCTGCTGGTAGGCCACGACGAAGGCCAGCACCCACACCGCGTACCAGGGGTCGACGGTGAAGGCGATCAGCATCGGCAGCGCGCCCGCGAGATACGTCCCGATGGTGGGGATGAACTGCGAGACCAGACCCACCCAGACACCGAGCACGGGCGCGTACGGCACGCCCAGGGCCTGGAGCAGGATGTAGTGCGCGACGCCGGAGATCAGCGCCATCAGACCACGCGAGTAGAGGTAGCCCCCGGTCTTGTCGACGGCGATCTCCCAGGCGCGCAGTACCTCGGCCTGGCGCGCGGGCGGCAGCACTGAGCACAGCGCGCGGCGCAGCCGGGGGCCGTCGGCGGCGAAGTAGAACGAGAAAAGTCCCACGGTCAGCAACTGGAACAGCCCGCCGAGCACCTGCTGGGACACGTCGAGGACACCCGCCGCGCTGTTCTGCGCGTACGTGCGCAGCCAGTCGGAGTGGAGCAGGCCCTCCTGGACGTCCACGCGTTTGAGGTCCGCGTGGAAGGAGTCATTGATCCACCTGATGAGCGAGTCAAGGTAGCCCGGGAAGCCCTCGACCATCTTGATGATCTGGCCGGCCAGCATGGATCCGAGCAAGGTGATGAACCCGGCGGCGGCGATCGCCAACGTCAGGAAGACCAGGAAGGTGGCGAGGCCCCGGCGCATACCGCGGGCGGCCATCCGGCTCACCGCGGGCTCGATCGCGAGGGCCAGGAAGAACGCGATCAACACGTTGATCAACAGTCCGGTCAGCTGGTGGAAAGCCCAGGTGCCCAGCCGGAACACGGCGATCAGCGCGAGCGCGAGCACCATGGCCCGCGGCAGCCAGCGCGGCATGCGGCCGCCCGGGACGACGGTGCCCGGGGCCGGGGGCCGGTCGGGCGCTGTCGTAGCGGTGGATGCCGCGTGCCGGGTCAGCGGCTCGTTGACGTCGTCCGTGGATGCCACGTGCCAGGTCTCGCCGACGCCACCGACAACCGGCGTCCACCTGCGATTTCGTGACCGATCAGTGCCGTACCGCAGCCGCTTTCACGAACAATCAACACATATCAGACAGCGGGGTGACGGAGCGTCCGGTCAGCGTGTCAGCGCCGCTCACCGGGCACGTTCATGACCGTGCAGACCACGCGCCAGACGTCCTTCGCGTCCCAGCCGGAGTCCAGCGCCTCGTGCACCGTGCGTCCGCCCAGCTCCGCCATGACGTGATCGCGCGCGAAGGTGTCGGCGTACCCCGGACCGAAGTGTTCCGCCATCCGCTGCCAGAAGACCGTCAACCGCATGACTCCAGTATCCCGCCCCTGGGGGTGGGCCCCGGCCGGGACCGCTTGCCGAGACCGCTTTCCGTCCTACGGTCTGATCCATGGCCGACACCGGAGTTTCCCCGCTCCCCTCCACGCCCCAGGCGCGCTCCCCGCTCTTCCGCGCCGAACAGTTCGTATGGCTCACCGCGCGCGTGCTGGAGCAGCGCCTCTTCGCACACCACTTCCTGCACGGCACTCCGGAGGCGGTGGAGACGGCGCTGGACGCCTACCGCAACGAGGACAACGGGTACGGGCACGCGCTGGAGCCCGATCTGCGCGGACCCGCGAGCCAGCCCCTGCACACCGCGCACGCGCTGCGCGTCCTGGACGCCATCGGGCGCTGCGGCGGGCAGCGGGTGGAGCGGGTGTGCCGCTATCTCACCTCGGTCTCCACGGCGGACGGCGCCCTGCCGGCGGTCCATCCCAGCCAGCGCGGCTATCCGGCGGCGCCGTTCGTGCCGGTCGTCGACGACCCGCCCAGCGACCTGCTCGCCACCGGACCGGTGGTCGGGCTGCTGCACCGCAACGAGGTGTGGCACGCCTGGCTGTTCCGGGCCACCGACTTCTGCTGGCAGGCCGTGGAGTCCCTGGAGAAGTCCCACCCCTACGAGGTGGAGGCCGCCGTGACCTTCCTGGACTCCGTCCCCGACCGCTCGCGCGCGCAGGCCGCGGCCGACCGGCTGGGCCGCATGGTGCGCGAGCAGCGGCTCGCGGCACTGGACCCGGCCCGCCTCGACAAGTACCCGGTCGCGCCCGGCTACGCCCCGGCCGAGCACCACTTCCCGCACGACTTCGCGCGGACTCCGGACTCGCTCGCGCGCGCGTGGTTCACGGACGACGAGATGGCCCGCTCCCTGGACCACCTGGCGGCCGAGCAACAGGACGACGGCGGCTGGCCCGTCCGCTGGCGCCAGTGGGCCCCGGCTCCCGCCCTGGAGTCACGCCCCCTGGTGACGATCGCGGCCTTGCGCACACTGAGGTCGTACGGCCGTTTCGTGGGCTGAGCCGGTGCCGTGCGGCCACCCACCCGGTGGCCGAGCCCGACCGGCGCGCGCGGAACGCCGGCGTGAGCCGCTCCGGCCTGCGCCGGTCCCGCGTCAGCCGCCAAACGCCCGTACGCCCGCCGTCACCACCACGGCCGCGGCCACGACCAGCAGGAACGGCGCGCGCAGCACCAGGGCCACGGCGGCCGCGCCGAGCCCCGCGACCCGCGCGTCCAGCACGAGCGCGTGCCCGTCGGCGAACGTCTGCTGAGCCGTGAGCGCGGCGAGGAGGGCGACGGGCAGCAGGGCGGCGATCCGCCGCACGAACGGCCGCTCCATGGCGCCCGCGGGCACCAGCAGCCCGGCGAGCTTGACGGCGTAGCAGCCGACGGCGGTCAAGCCGATCGCGATCCAGGTGCTCACCGGTCCCCCTCCGCCACGGCTCCGCCGTCCGTTCCGTCCACTCCATTGATCCGGTCAACCTGGTCAATCCGGTCCACCCGGGCCGCTCCATCCGATCCGGTGAGTCCAGCCGGTCCACCCGTCCGGCCCGGCCCGCGGCGTACGCCCGGTCGGCCACGCCCTTCGCGACGGCCCTCGGCGACGAGGGCGATCGGTGCCGCCAGGGCCGCCACCAGGACCGGAACGCCGGCCGGCAGGACGGGCAGCAGGCCGAGGCCCAGCAGGACCGCCAGGCCCGCGACCGCGCGCTCGGTGATCGTCCTCAGCATCGGCGCGAGCAGCGCCAGGAACACGGTGGGCCCGGCCGCGTCCAGGCCCCACGCGTGCGTGTCGCCGATGGCCTTGGCGCCGAGCGCGCCGAGCAGCGTGGTGAGGTTCCAGAGCGCGTACAGCGTGAGCCCGGTGACGGTGAAGCCGATCCGCCGGGCGCGCCGGGTCGGCTGGGCCAGGGTGACCGCCGTGGTCTCGTCGATCACCCACTGGGCGGCGAACGGCCGTACCGCGCGCGGGAGGGCGAGCAGCTGCGACAGCCGCAGCCCGTAGAAGGCGTTGCGCACGCCGAGGAAGAAGGCGCCGGCGGCCGCCGTGAACGGACTGCCTCCGGCGGCGAGCGCTCCGACCAGGGCGAACTGGGAGGCGCCGGTGAAGACCAGGAGGCTGAGCGCGCAGGTCTGGAGCAGCCCGAGTCCACTGCCGGCCGAGGTCACCCCGAAGGCGAATCCGGACAGACCCACGGCGACGCCGACCCCGAGAGCGTCCCGTACGACGGCCCGGTCGGGCTTGTCCGCGCCGCCGGCGCTCATGTCCGCGCATGCTGTCTGCTGTGCCACGCCCCGGACGGTACGGACGTCCCTCACCCCGGGTCTTGTACGTTCTTGCGCCCGCGCGTGTTCCTCGGCTCGCCCGCGTTCCGGCGCTCGCGTTGGTAGGCCCCCGGGGGCACGCCGACGATCCGGGTGAAGTGCCGGTTGAGGTGCGGCTGGTCGGTGAAGCCGACGGCCGTGGCCGCCTCGGCGGGGGGTGTGCCGGCGTCCAGCAGGAGCCGCGCGCGGCGCACGCGGGCGTCGGTCAGCCAGGCGTGCGGCGGCATGCCGTAGGCGTCACGGAACGCCCGCAGCAGCGCGAACGGGCTGGTGCCGAGGTTGGTGGCCAGCCGTTCCAGGGTCGGCGGCTCGGCCATCCGCTCCGCCAGCACCGCACGCGCGCGTGCCGCGATGCCGGCTCCGGCCGTGCGGACCGGCCGCTGGGGCAGAGGTCCGCCGTTCAGCCGCAGCAGTCTGGTCACGGCGACGCGCAGCAGGGTGTCGGCGGCCAGTGCGTTGCCCTCGTCGGCGGCGCGCAGCACCTGGTGGACCAGGCGGACGGTGTAGGGGTCGTCGAGGACGGGGCTGACGAAACCGGGCGTGCCCCGGATGGTCGTGGTCTCGGCCGCGATCGCGGCGACCACCTCGGGTGACGGGTAGACCGCGCCGTACCGCCAGCCGTCGGGGACGCCTGCGCGGCCGGTGTGCGCGGTGTCCGGGTTGACCAGAGCCAGGGCGCCGGCGGGGACGTACACGTCGGAGCCGCGGTGGTGGAAGACCTCGACGCCGTCGGCTATGGCCGCGATCACGAAGTGCTCGTGGGTGTGCCGGACGAAGGTCTTGTGGATGTACCGGGCCCGCAGCAGGTCCACGCCCGGCAGGTCGTCGTACCGCCAGTGCCGCGCACGCTCCGCCGGCCGACGCCCGCCCGTCTTCCCACCCGTCCGTTCCTCGCCCCGCCGAGCCGCACCCGCCATGCGCCCATTGTCCGCCCCGCTGCCCGCGACCGGCCTCCGCGCACCCCGCCGCACGGCGTTTCCCCAGGTCAGCGCGATTGTCAGTGGTCGGGTGCAGGATGGACGCATGGTCAGCTCCGCACATCGAGCCCTCGACGGCTTCTCGCCCGCGACCCGCGGCTGGTTCACGGGGGCGTTCTCCGCGCCCACCGCGGCCCAGGCGGGCGCGTGGCAGGCCATCGGGGCGGGCTCGGACGTGCTGGTGGTGGCGCCGACCGGCTCGGGCAAGACCCTGGCCGCGTTCCTCGCCGCCCTGGACCAGCTGGCCTCGGCCCCGCCCCCGGCCGACCCGAAGAAGCGCTGCCGGGTGCTGTACGTGTCACCGCTGAAGGCCCTCGCGGTCGACGTCGAGCGGAATCTGCGCAGCCCGCTGACCGGCATCCGCCAGGAGTCCGTGCGCCTGGGCCTGCCCGAGCCAGAGGTCAGGGTCGGCATCCGCTCCGGTGACACCCCGGCCGCCGAGCGGCGCGCCCTGTCCACGCGCCCGCCGGACATCCTGATCACCACCCCCGAGTCGCTGTTCCTGATGCTGACCTCGGCCACGCGCGACGCGCTGACGGGCGTGGAGACGGTGATCCTGGACGAGGTGCACGCCGTCGCGGGCACGAAGCGCGGCGCTCATCTCGCGCTCTCCCTGGAGCGGCTGGACGAGCTGCTGCCGAGGCCGGCCCGCCGGATCGGCCTGTCGGCGACCGTGCGCCCGGTGGACGAGGTGGCCCGCTATCTCTCGCCGCGCCGCAAGGTGGAGATCGTCCAGCCGGAGTCCGGCAAGGAGTTCGACCTGTCGGTGGTGGTCCCGGTCGAGGACATGGGCGAGCTGGGCGGCTCCCCTGCGGCCGACGCCGCCGAAGGCGGCGAGAAGCCGTCGATCTGGCCGCATGTGGAGGAGCGGATCGCCGATCTGGTCCAGGCCCACCGCTCCACGATCGTGTTCGCCAACTCGCGGCGCCTCGCGGAGCGGCTGTGCAACCGGCTCAACGAGATCGCGTACGAGCGCGCGACGGGCGAGACCCTGGAGGAGCATCACGCCCCCGCGCAGCTGATGGGCGGCTCGGGCGCGGCCCAGGGCGCTCCCCCGGTGATCGCCCGCGCGCACCACGGCTCGGTCTCCAAGGAGCAGCGCGCCCTGGTCGAGGAGGACCTGAAGGCCGGACGCCTGCCCGCGGTGGTCGCCACCTCCAGTCTCGAACTCGGTATCGACATGGGCGCGGTGGATCTCGTCGTCCAGGTCGAGTCCCCGCCCTCGGTCGCCTCCGGGCTCCAGCGCGTCGGCCGCGCGGGACACCAGGTGGGCGCCGTCTCCACCGGTGTCGTCTTCCCCAAGTACCGCGGCGACCTCGTCCAGGCCGCCGTGGTCACCGAGCGGATGCGCGCGGGCTCGATCGAGTCCCTGAGGGTGCCCGCGAACCCGCTGGACGTACTCGCCCAGCAGCTGGTCGCCATGACGGCGCTGGACACCTGGCAGTTCGACGACCTGCTCGCCGCGGTCCGCCGCGCGGCGCCCTTCGCCTCACTGCCCGAGTCGGCGTTCACGGCGGTCCTCGACATGCTCGCGGGCCGCTATCCGTCGGACGCGTTCGCCGAGCTGCGCCCGCGCGTGGTGTGGGACCGCGTGACCGGCGAGATCACCGGCCGCCCGGGCGCCCAGCGCCTCGCCGTCACCTCCGGCGGCACGATCCCCGACCGGGGCCTGTTCGGGGTCTTCCTCGCCGGTTCCGACCCCAAGAAGGGCGGCGGCCGGGTCGGCGAGCTGGACGAGGAGATGGTCTACGAGTCCCGCGTGGGCGACGTCTTCACGCTGGGCACGAGTTCCTGGCGCATCGAGGACATCACCCGCGACCGGGTCCTGGTCTCCCCCGCCCCGGGCGTGCCGGGCCGGCTGCCGTTCTGGAAGGGCGACCAGCTCGGCCGCCCGCTCGAACTGGGCCGCGCGGTGGGCGCGTTCCTGCGCGAGGTCGGCTCGCTGCCCAAGGACGACGCCCGGCTGCGCCTGCTGGCGGCGGGCCTGGACGCGTGGGCGGCGGACAACGTGCTGTCGTACCTGGACGAGCAGCGCGAGGCCTGCGGCCATGTCCCGGACGACCGCACGATCGTCGTGGAGCGCTTCCGTGACGAGCTGGGCGACTGGCGGGTCGTCGTCCACTCCCCCTTCGGCGCCCAGGTCCACGCCCCCTGGGCCCTCGCGCTCGGCGCCCGCCTGTCCGAGCGGTACGGCATGGACGCGCAGGTCATGCACGCCGACGACGGCATCGTGCTGCGCCTGCCCGACGCCGACCTGCTGGGCCTGGACCTGCTCGACCAGGCACCGATGAAGGCCGGCACGGAGTACGACACCGAGCAGGCACCCGTGGGCGCGGCGGACGTCGCCTTCGACAAGGGCGAGGTCGACCAGATCGTCACCGACCAGGTAGGCGGCTCGGCCCTGTTCGCCTCCCGGTTCCGGGAGTGCGCCGCGCGCGCGTTGCTGCTGCCGCGCCGCAACCCCGGCAAGCGCACCCCGCTGTGGCAGCAGCGCCAGCGCGCGGCCCAGCTGCTCCAGGTGGCGAGCGAGTTCGGCTCTTTCCCGATCGTCCTGGAGGCGGTCCGCGAGTGCCTCCAGGACGTCTTCGACGTCCCCGGGCTCGCCGAGCTGATGGGCGACATCGAGTCCCGCAAGGTGCGCCTGGTCGAGGTCACCACCCCCGAGCCGTCGCCCTTCGCACGGTCCCTCCTCTTCGGGTACGTCGCCCAGTTCCTGTACGAGGGCGACTCCCCGCTCGCCGAGCGCCGGGCCGCCGCGCTGTCCCTGGACTCCCGGCTGCTGGCCGAGTTGCTGGGCCAGGCCGAGCTGCGCGAGCTGCTCGACGCCGAGGTGCTGACCGAGCTGGAGCGCGAGCTGCAGTGGCTCACCGAGGACCGCCGGGTCAAGGACGTGGAGGGCGTGGCCGACGTGCTGCGGCTGCTCGGCCCGCTGACCGACGCCGAGCTGGTCGCGCGGGGCGCGGATCCGCACTGGGCACGGGAGCTGGCCGGGGCCCGCAGGGCCATCAAGGTCCGCATCGCCGGCGCCGACCACTGGGCGGCGATCGAGGACGCGGGCCGGCTGCGGGACGCGCTCGGCACGGCACTGCCGGTCGGCGTGCCGGAGGCCTTCACCGAGCCGGTCAAGGACCCGCTGGGCGACCTCCTGGCCCGCCACGCCCGTACGCACGGCCCGTTCACGTCGGCCACGGCGGCGGCCCGCTTCGGCCTGGGCGTCGCGGTCACCGAAGGCGCCCTGCAACGGCTCGCCGCGAGCGGCCGGGTCGTCCAGGGCGAGTTCCATCCGGCGGGCATCGGCCAGGAGTGGTGCGACGCGGCCGTACTGCGCCGCCTGCGCCGCCGCTCCCTGGCCGCGCTGCGGCACGAGTTGGAGCCCGTCCCGCCCGCCGCTCTCGCTCAGTTCCTGCCGCAGTGGCAGCACATCGGCACGGGGCACGGGCTGCGCGGGATCGACGGACTGGTGCGCGCCGTCGAGCAGTTGCAGGGGGCCTCCGTGCCCGCCTCCGCGCTGGAGAAACTGGTCCTGCCCTCCCGCGTGGCGAACTACACGCCCGCGATGCTCGACGAGCTGACCGCGGCCGGTGAGGTGGTGTGGGCCGGCGCGGGCGCCCTGCCCGGCAAGGACGGCTGGGTCTCCCTCTATCTGGCGGACGCGGCCCCGCTGCTCCTCCCTCCGCCGCACCCCCTGGAGCTGACCGCGCTCCACCAGTCCGTCCTGGACGCGCTGTCCGGCGGCTACGGTCTGTTCTTCCGCCAGATCGCCGACCAGGTGCGGGCCACGACCCACCCCGACGTCACCGATCCTCATCTGGCCGACGCGCTCTGGGACCTGGCCTGGTCCGGACGGCTCACCAACGACACCCTGGCGCCGATGCGCTCCCTGCTCGGCTCGGGCCGTACGGCGGGATCGACCGCGCACCGTGCCAGGCGGGCCGTCCCGCGCGGGCGTTACGGCTCCCTGACAGCCGCCGCCCGCCCCGCCTCCCGCTCGGGCCCGCCGACCGTCGCCGGCCGCTGGTCGCTGCTGCCGACGGCCGAACGGGACGCCACCGTGCGCGCCCACGCCCTGGCCCGCACCCTCCTGGACCGGCACGGCGTGGTGACACGCGGGGCGGTCGCGGCGGAGGGCGTCGAAGGCGGCTTCTCGGCGGTGTACCGGGTGCTGTCCGTCTTCGAGGAGAGCGGCCAGGCGCGGCGCGGCTATGTGGTCGAGGGGCTGGGCGCGGCCCAGTTCGCCATGGACGGCGCCGTGGACCGCCTCCGCGCGGTGGCGAGCGCCCGCGACCGCGGCGAGGCCCTGGCCTCCCCGTCCCGGCCGAACGGCTTCCCGGGTCCTGCGAACGGCTACGCCGAGCTGGCGTTCCCGAGCGCCTTCGACGGCGGCGACGGCTCGCCCCACGACCGCACCCTTCCCGGCGCGTTCGACGGCTCGGACGGCGGTTTCGCCCACCCCGGCCTCGACGGCGACTTCACCTGGCCACCGGCGGACCCGCCCGCTCCCGGCGAGTACGTCTCCCCACGCGATCTGGCCGACCCCTTCGCCTCCCCCGGCTACGGCGGCCCCCGGGGCGGCGGCGCCTACAGCGCGGCCCCCAACCGAGGCTACGGCAGCGGTCGTACAGGCCCGTCGGCGCCCGACTCGCGAGCCGTGGTCCTCGCTGCGGCCGACCCCGCCAACGCCTACGGCGCGGCCCTCGGCTGGCCGGAGTCGCCCACCGGCGCCGGGCACAAGCCGGGCCGCAAGGCGGGCTCACTGGTCGTCCTCGTGGAGGGCGAGCTGACGTTGTACATGGAGCGCGGCGGCAAGACGCTGCTGGCCTGGCCCGCCGGCCCGGACACCCCGGCCCCGGAGGACCCCCGTCTGCGTACGGCGGCCGAGGCTCTGGCCGCGGCGGCCCGCGCGGGCTCGCTGGGCACGGTCACGGTCGAGCGGATCAACGGCGCCCAGGCCCTGACCTCCCCCATAGGCACCCTTCTGGAGGCCGCGGGCTTCGTGGCCACACCACGCGGTCTGCGCCTGAGAGCGTGACGCACCGCTGGAAGAGCCACGCCTGACCACCACGGCCACCGCATGCCCGGCACACCCCACATCCCCCGTGGGACCCTGGACGCATGCCCGAAGGTGACACGGTCTGGCAGGCCGCGCGGCGGCTGCACGAGGCCCTCGCGGGCAAGGCACTGACCCGCAGCGACTTCCGGGTGCCGAAGTACGCGACGGTCGACCTCACCGGCCGTACGGTGCTGAACACCATCCCGCGCGGCAAGCATCTGCTGACCCGGTTCGAGGGCGGCCTCACCCTGCACACCCATCTGCGGATGGAGGGGGCGTGGCGGGTGTACGGCGCGGGCGAGCGCTGGCGGGGCGGGCCGGCCCACCAGATCCGGGCGGTCCTCGGCACGGCCGACCGCACGGCCGTGGGCTATCGCCTCCAGGTCCTGGAGCTGCTGCGCACGCGGGAGGAGGAGCGGGTCGTCGGCCATCTCGGCCCCGATCTGCTCGGCCCGGACTGGGACCCCGGGCTCGCCCTGGCCAACCTCCTCGCCGACCCCGCCCGCCCGCTCGGCGAGGCCCTGCTCGACCAGCGCAACCTGGCCGGTATCGGCAATGTCTACAAGAGCGAGTTGTGCTTCCTGCTCGGCGTGACCCCCTGGCTGCGCGTCGGCGCCCTGCCCGCGGACCGCGCCGAGAGGCTGCCCCCGCTCGCCAAGAAGCTGCTGGAGGCCAACCGCGACCGCCCGGTCCGCCAGACCACGGGCCTGCACCGGCACGACCTGTTCGTCTACGGCCGCGCACCCCACCCCTGTCTGCGCTGCCACACCCCCGTCCGCGTGGCCGACCAGGGCGACGGCTCCCGGACCCGCCCCACCTACTGGTGCCCCACCTGCCAGATCGGCCCCGCACCGGCCCCCGGCTCACCGCAACGTCGGCGAGACCACCCTCCCCGCCGCCCCGCCTGACACCGGACGCGCGCCCCGCCACACCCTGCCGGGCGCCCGAACCGACCGGATCCCGAGCCGGCCCATACCCCGCGCTCCGCGCCCCGGCCGACCGATCCCACACCCCGGCCCCAGCCCGATCCCCACCGACTAATTGACGACCCGTCAGAAATGCTCGTACGGTCGCTGCATGCCCCTCACCGCGTACGACCTCACCGGACGCACCGCGTTCGTCACCGGAGCCGCCGGCGGTATCGGCCGGGCCAGTGCCGTCCTGCTCGCCGAGGCGGGTGCGACGGTGCACTGTGCCGACCGGGACGCGGACGGCCTGCACGGCACGGCCGCGCAGATCAAGGACCACGGCGGCACGGCCCTCGTACACGTCCTGGACGTCGCCGACCGGACCGCGCTCGCCGAGGCCGTACGGTCCTGCGAGCGCCTGGACGTGATGGCGGCGATCGCCGGGATCATGCACAGCAGCCCGGTGCTGGAGACCCGCGACGAGGATCTCGACCGGGTCCTGGACGTCAACTTCAAGGGCGTGCTGTACGCCTGCCAGGAGGCGGCCCGGCTGATGCTCGCCCAGGGCACCCGGGGCAGCATCGTCACCATGGCGTCCGGCGCGGTCGACACCGGCAGACCGGGGCTGCTCTGCTACGGCGCGGCCAAGGCGGCCGTGGTCCAGCTGACCAGGACCCTCGCCACCGAGGTCGGCCCGCACGGCATCCGGGTCAACGCGGTCGCGCCGGGCTGGATCCGCACCCCCATGACACAGCGTCACGACGGCGAGGCCCAGGCGCACACCGAGGGCATGATGGCCCGGATGGCGCCCCTCGGCCGGGTCGGCGAGCCGGACGACGTCGCCCACGCGGTGCTGCATCTGGCGTCGGACGCCTCGCTGTTCACGACGGGTCAGATACTTCGCCCGAACGGGGGTGTGGCGATGCCCTGGTGACGTCTCCGGCCCGCCAGGCCGCCCCCCAGCGCCCCGTCGGCAGCGCCCCGTCCGCCCGCCCCTTGGGCACACAGTGCACGGGCAGCACGCTCAGCCCCCACCCGCCGGCCACGACGGCGCCCTCCACCACACCCGGGCTCTGCCCCAGGGCGAGCCGCAGCACGGCCCACCACCACACGGCCGTGAGCCCCAGCCCGAGCGCCCAGCGCACTGTCCGCGCCACCATGGCCGCCATCACCTCCTGCGAGACGCTAGACCGCCGCCTGTCCGGCGCGGGAGGCGCATCGAGGGCTCATCGATGCACATTGTCGAGCCACGGTCGAGCCGCATGAGACAGCGCGTCGAGCGTCCCTGGACGAGCCGCTACGCGTTCTCCGCCTGGAACATCCAGTGATGCTTCTCCAGATCCGCGGTGATCCCGATGAAGATGTCCTGGGACACCGGATCCGGCTCCGCCGTGGCGGCCACCCGCTCCCGCATCCGGGTGATCACGGCGCCGAGCGCGTCCACCATCGCTCTGACCGCGTCCCCGTCCTTGATCCAGCCCGCCGGAGTGGTGCCGATGCCGCTGGACGAGGCCACCGTGGCCGCGCGCCCGTCGGGCGGGACGCCGAGGGCGGAGGCCCGCTCGGCCACCGTGTCGGAGTGGGTGCGCGCGGAGGCGACGACCTCGTCGAGCTGCAGGTGGATGGACCGGAAGCGCGGCCCGACGACGTTCCAGTGGATCTGCTTGGCGACCAGCGAGAGATCCACCAGGTCGACGAGGGCGCCCTGCAACGCCTCGGACACGGTCTTCAGGTCCGCGTCGGGCAACGGGCTCTTCACGACGTACATCCGCTTCCTCCGGTGCTTCGGCGCCGTCACGTCCCTCCACCATGACCGCACCGCACAAACCCGGCAAACGGACGCAACCCGGGCCGAGAACGAGACAAGCCCCGGCCGCCTCCCCCAGGTCTCCCTGGAGCAGCCGACCGGGGCTGTCACTCGTATCGGGTCACCGGGCCGCGCGCGCGAACCTCACGCGGCGACCACGTCCACCGCCCCGGCGGGCGCCTTGATGGTCACCCGTTCCGGTGGCACACCGGTCACCGAGACGGAACCCAGCACCGGACGGACCGGCGTGGGCACGGGCTCGGTGGCCGCGGCGGACTGGGCCAGCTCGGCGAGCGCCAGCTCGTCGCTCACTTCTCGCATGAGTTCCGACATCCGTACGTCCAACGCGTCGCAGATGGCGGAGAGCAGCTCGGAGGAAGCCTCCTTCTGCCCCCGCTCCACCTCGGAGAGATAGCCGAGTGAGACTCGGGCGGACGAGGAGACTTCGCGCAGAGTACGGCCCTGGCGTTGGCGCTGCCGACGCAGCACGTCACCCAGCAGGCGACGGAGCAGAATCATCGGTGGCTCCCTCCTCGGACCGCGTAGCCGCATCCTTCTCGCCCCACCGTACCGCCTCGCGCTGCGGCCGTGCGGGGAGCGATGTCGTGTTCACTCAGGGCTGCAAACATCAAAACCCCCCGTTCCGTTCCGTATCCTGTGCCCGCTCATTCCCGGTCTGTTCGCCCGCAAGCTGCTTCAGGAGCACTGCGAGTACGCTCCGTACACTCTCCATACGAATTTCCGCACGGCTGCCGTTCAACCGCAGAGCCTCCACTTTTCCGCCACCGGCAGAACCGGCACGGTCGGTGAACGGCCCGTCGGCGGCCACGAACACCGTCCCGACGGGCTTGCCGTCCTGCGGGTCGGGGCCGGCGACTCCGGTGGTCGCGAGACCCCAGTCGGCGCCCAGAGCCTTGCGTACTCCGGCCGCCATCTGGGCCGCGACCTGCGGATCCACCGCTCCCTGCCGTGCCAGCAGGGCGGCGTCGACGCCCAACAGCTCGTGCTTCAGCTCCGTGGCGTAGGCGGTGACCGACCCCCGGAACACCTTGGACGCTCCGGGGACCGCGGTGATCTCCGCCGCCACCAGGCCACCGGTGAGCGACTCGGCGACGGCGAGGGTCTCGCCCCTCACAGTCAGTAGTCGCACCAGCTCGGTGGCCGTGGAACTCACGCTTCCTCATCCTCCAACGCCGCCGCGCGCTCCGCGATTCCCTCTCGGCGCAGCACAATGGCCTGTCTTACATAGTCGAGACCGGTGACGACGGTGAGGACGACCGCCACGGCCATCACCCAGAACCTCAGAGTCGCCAGCCACCCCGTCAGTGCCAGGACGTACATCCCGACGGCCACGCCCTGGGTGAGCGTCTTGAGCTTGCCGCCCCGGCTCGCGGGGATCACGCCGTAGCGGATGACCAGAAAACGCAGAAGTGTGATGCCGAGTTCCCGGCCGAGGATCACGGCGGTGACCCACCACGGCAGGTCGCCCAGGGCGGACAGACAGATGAGCGCCGCCCCCATGATCGCCTTGTCGGCGATGGGGTCGGCGATCTTCCCGAAGTCCGTGACCAGGTTGTAGGTACGCGCCAGATGCCCGTCGAACAGGTCGGTGATCATGGCGACGGCGAAGGCCGCCCAGGCCAGTGAGCGCCAGGCCGGGTCGTAGCCGCCGTTCGCCAGCATCAGGGCCACGAAGCCGGGCACCAGCACCAGCCGGAGCATGGTCAGCAGATTGGCGACGTTCCAGACGCTCGCCTGGTTGACGGCCGCGGCCGCGATCTTCCCGCCCCGCGCGGGCTTGCCGCCGTTGTCGGTGCCAGGAGCAGTACCGGAGGCCTCGGACCGGGTGCCGTCGGCAGCGGCGGCGGAACCCCGGGGGCCCTGTGCGCCGGAGGAGCCGCCTGCGGCGGATGCCGGGACTCCGGTCATCTGCCCGCCTCCTCACTACATGCGAGCGAGCCGGCCAGCGGCTCGGCCACCAGGTCGACACCTTCCGTACCGACCACCTTCGCCTCGACCATACGTCCGACGCTCAGGCCTCCGCCGCTCGTGAGCAGCACCTGGCCGTCGGTCTCCGGCGCCTGGTGCGCGGCGCGGCCGTAGACGCCCTCTTCCTCGTCCACGGACTCGACCAGGACGCGCACGGTCTCGCCGACGCGCTCCTCGGCGCGCTGCGAGACGAGCTCCTCGGCGAGCCGGGAGATGTGCGCGAGCCGCTCGGCCACGACGTCCTCGTCCAGCTTGTTCTCGTACGTCGCCGCCTCCGTGCCCTCCTCGTCGGAGTAGCCGAAGACACCGATGGCGTCCAGGCGGGCGCCGGTCAGGAACCGCTCCAGCTCCGCCAGGTCGGCCTCGGTCTCGCCGGGGAAGCCGACGATGAAGTTGGAGCGCACGCCGGCCTCGGGGGCCTTGCTGCGGATGGTGTCGAGCAGCTCCAGGAAGCGGTCGGTGTCGCCGAAGCGGCGCATGGCCCGCAGCACGTCGGGCGCGGAGTGCTGGAAGGACAGGTCGAAGTACGGGACGACCTTGGGGGTCGAGGTCAGGACGTCGATGAGCCCCGGGCGCATCTCGGCCGGCTGGAGATAGCTCACGCGCACCCGCTCGAGGCCGTCGACCTCGGCCAGCTCCGGCAGCAGGGACTCCAGCAGGCGGATGTCGCCCAGGTCCTTGCCGTAGGAGGTGTTGTTCTCGGAGACCAGCATGATCTCCTTCACGCCCTGTTCGGCCAGCCAGCGGGTCTCGTTCAGCACGTCGCTCGGGCGGCGTGAGATGAAGGAGCCGCGGAAGGAGGGGATGGCGCAGAAGGAGCAGCGCCGGTCGCAGCCGGAGGCGAGCTTCACCGAGGCGACCGGGGAGCCGTCGAGACGGCGACGCAGGGGCGCGCGCGGGCCGGAGGCGGGCGCGACGCCGTCGGGGAGGTCCGCCGGGCCGTGGCCGGGCAGTGCGACGGCGGCGGCCGATTCCTGCCGCTCGGCCGGGCTGATCGGCAGCAGCTTGCGGCGGTCGCGCGGGGTGTGGGAGGCGTGGATGCCGCCGGACAGGATGGTCTGCAGGCGGTCGGAGATGTCCGCGTAGTCGTCGAAGCCGAGCACGCCGTCGGCCTCGGGCAGCGCCTCGGCCAGCTCCTTGCCGTACCGCTCGGCCATGCAGCCCACGGCCACGACAGCCTGGGTTCTCCCATGGTCCTTGAGATCGTTGGCCTCGAGGAGGGCGTCGACGGAGTCCTTCTTCGCGGCCTCGACGAAGCCACAGGTGTTGACCACGGCGACGTCGGCGTCCGCGGCGTCCTCGACGAGCTGCCAGCCGTCCGCCTCCAAACGGCCTGCGAGCTCCTCCGAGTCCACCTCGTTACGGGCGCAGCCGAGAGTGACGAGTGCGACGGTACGGCGTTCAGGCATGGGCTCAAGAGTACTTTGTCTCACTGACAGCCCACGTCGACGGGGTCAGGGCCTCCCCGGCGGACCGCAGGGCAGATCACCCCGCGACCGGGTCGCCCTTCGTGTACGTCAGGCGCTCCACCGCGCCCGGCTGGAAGTTGTCGTCGATCTTCTTGCCGTTGACGTACAGCTCGATCGCGCCGGCGTCGCCGAGGATCAGGTTGATCTTGGAGCTGTCCTGGAAGGTCTTGGACTCGCCCTTCTTCAGCAGCCCGTCGAAGAGCATCCGGCCGTTGTGGTCCTTGGCCGAGATCCAGCTGCGTCCGTTCGGCGCACTGACCTGCACGGTCACCTTGTCCTGGGGGGCCGCGGCGATGGCGCTGTCGGAGGGCTCGCCGGTCGGCTGGGCGGGCTTGTCCTTCTTCGGCGTGGGCGAGGCGGACTTACTGGCGGAGGACTTGGCGCCCTCGGCGACCTGGGTCTTGGAGTCGTTTCCGCCGTCGCCGCCCTTCAGCGCGGTGAAGCCGACGAATCCGATCACGACGACGATCGCGGCGACCATGGCCGCGGTCCAGTTCGGCCCGCGCCGCTCGGGACGGATCCGTTCCGCCTCGAACAGGGGGGCCGCCGGAGTGGGAGCGGGACGCCCGCCGTGCTCGGCGTCGTACTGGGCGATCAGGGGCGCGGGATCGAGATGGACGGCCTTGGCCAGCGTGCGGATGTGCCCGCGCGCGTACACGTCGCCGCCGCAGGGGGCGAAATCGTCCGCCTCGATGGCGTGCACGATGGCGATACGGACACGAGTGGCACTGCTGACGTCGTCCACGGTGAGCCCGGCCGCGATCCGCGCCTGCTGCAGGGCGCGGCCCACGGAGACACGGGGTTCCTGGGACTCGTCTGGGAACGGACGCTCGTCTTCAGGGGAGTTGCCGATGGACACGGGGGCGCCTTTCGAGCGTGTAGCCACCTGTGCTGGAAGCTCAGTCTAGGGGGGGTACGAAAGGGTGGGGCAACCGGGCGGTCGGACCTTTACGCCATCGGAATGGCCGGTCGTCCCGACGGTCGAACAGGCAGATGTCCCATGGTGGGACGCCTGCCCGTCCTCTCGCTCAACTTGACGTACCACAAAGGGAAACGGTTGCCCGCTCATCTCTAACGGGTGGGTCACGACGATCCGGCCACCCGGCGTAACCCGTGTCCGCCGGACGGCCCTTCGCACTACCTACCCGTCAGACTCCCCGCGGATCACCGCGAGCACGCCGTCCAGCTCGTCAGGCTTCACAAGAACATCACGTGCCTTGGAGCCCTCGCTGGGCCCCACGACGCCCCGGGACTCCATGAGGTCCATGAGCCGCCCGGCCTTGGCGAAGCCCACGCGCAGCTTGCGCTGGAGCATGGAGGTCGACCCGAACTGCGTGGAGACGACCAGCTCGGCCGCCTGGCACAGCAGGTCGAGGTCGTCGCCGATGTCCTCGTCGATCTCCTTCTTCTGCTTGGTGCCGACCGTGACGTCGTCCCGGAAGACCGGCGCCATCTGGTCCTTGCAGTGCTGTACGACGACGGCGACCTCGGCCTCGGTGACGAAGGCGCCCTGCATACGGGTCGCCTTGTTCGCCCCCATCGGCAGGAACAGCCCGTCGCCCTTGCCGATCAGCTTCTCGGCGCCGGGCTGGTCGAGGATGACCCGGGAGTCGGCCAGCGAGGAGGTGGCGAAGGCCAGCCGGGAGGGCACGTTGGCCTTGATCAGACCGGTGACCACGTCGACCGACGGGCGCTGGGTGGCGAGCACCAGGTGGATGCCCGCCGCGCGCGCGAGCTGCGTGATGCGCACGATCGCGTCCTCGACGTCACGCGGGGCGACCATCATCAGGTCGGCCAGCTCGTCCACGATCACCAGCAGGTACGGGTACGGCTGGAGCTCGCGCTCGCTGCCCTCGGGCAACTTCACCTTGCCGTCCCGGATGGCCTGGTTGAAGTCGTCGATGTGCCGGAATCCGAACGCGGCGAGGTCGTCGTAGCGCAGGTCCATCTCGCGTACGACCCACTGGAGCGCCTCGGCGGCCCGCTTGGGGTTGGTGATGATCGGCGTGATCAGGTGCGGGATGCCCTCGTACGCGGTCAGCTCGACCCGCTTGGGGTCGACCAGGATCATCCGGACGTCCTCCGGGGTCGCCCGCATCATGACCGAGGTGATCAGGCAGTTGATGCAGGACGACTTGCCCGAGCCGGTGGCGCCGGCGACCAGCATGTGCGGCATCTTGGCCAGCGAGTGCATGACGTACCCGCCCTCGACGTCCTTGCCGAAGGCGACCAGCATCGGATCGTCGTCCTCGGCGGACTCCGCCAGCCGCAGCACGTCACCGAGGTTGACCATCTCGCGGTCGGTGTTCGGGATCTCGATGCCCACCGCGGACTTGCCGGGGATGGGGCTGATGATCCGCACGTCCGGGCTGGCGACCGCGTACGCGATGTTCTTGGTCAGCGCGGTGATCCGCTCGACCTTCACGGCCGGGCCGAGCTCCACCTCGTAGCGGGTGACCGTCGGGCCGCGGGTGAAGCCGGTGACGGCCGCGTCGACCTTGAACTCGGAGAAGACCTGGGTGAGCGAGGCGACTACGGCGTCATTCGCCTCGCTGCGCGCCTTGCCGGGGCCGCCACGGGTGAGGAGGTCCAGGGAGGGAAGCGCGTAGGTGATGTCCCCGGAGAGCTGGAGCTGCTCCGCGCGCGGGGGCAGGTCGCGGGGCTCCTCGGGGGCCTTCTTGGTCAGGTCGGGGACGATCCCGGGCTGGAGCTTCTCCTGCTTGGGGCGCGCGGCCGGGACGGGCGAGGGCGCGGGGGCCGGCGCGGGGTCGGGCGTGGGCGTGGGCACCGGGGTGGTCTCTTCGCGCCCACCGATGCTGACGCCCTGGGTGAGGTCGGCGACCAGCGGGGAGGGCGGCATGCCGTGCAGCACGGCACCGTCGAGCGCGGCAGCGGCGGCCGCTGCGACGTCCACGGCGTCCATCTGGCGCTGCGGATCCGGCTGGGGCACCGCGGAGCGCCTGGGGCGGCCGCGGCGGTGCGAGAGGGCGTCTTCCTCGGCGCTGTCCGGGTCGTACGCCTGGGGGGCGCTCGAGCGCCTGCGGGGGCGCGCGGGCAGCGCCTCGCGCCACTGCTCGTCGTAGCGCGCGTCGTCGTCGGTGTACTCCTCGTACCCCTCGGCCTCATGGTCGTGCAGCACGCCCAGGCGCACGCCGAGCGCCCGCAGCCGCTGCGGGATGGCGTTGACCGGGGTGGCGGTCACCACGAGCAGACCGAAGATCGTCAGCAGTACCAGCAGGGGTACGGCGAGCACGTCGGTCATGGTGTACGTCAGCGGGGTCGCCGCCGCCCAGCCGATGAGGCCGCCGGCGTCCCTTATCGCCTGCATGCCGTCGCTGCGCGCGGGCGAGCCGCAGGCGATGTGGACCTGCCCGAGCACGCCGATGACGAGCGCGGACAGGCCGATCACGATCCGCCCGTTGGCCTCCGGCTGCTCCGGGTGCCGGATGAACCGTACGGCGATCACCGCGAGCAGTATCGGCACCAGCAGGTCGAGCCGGCCGAAGGCGCCGGTGACGAGGATCTCCACGAGGTCGCCGACGGGGCCCTTGAGGTCGGCCCAGGTACCGGCGGCGACGATCAGCGCGATGCCGAACAGCAGCAGCGCGATGCCGTCCTTGCGGTGGGCAGGGTCGAGGTTCTTCGCGCCCTGCCCTATGCCGCGGAAGACAGCGCCGACGGTGTGCGCGACACCGAGCCAGAGGGCGCGCACCAGCCGGTACACGCCCCCGGTGGGGTTCGGTGCCGGCTTCGGCGGCGCCGCCTTCTTCGCCGGGGCCTTCTTGGCGGGCGCCTTCTTGGCCGGGGCCTTCTTCGCTGCGGCCTTCCTCGCCGGAGCCTTCGCGGGAGCGGCCGCCTTCTTCGCGGGCTGCTTCTTGGCTGCGGAGGGACGTGAGGCCATGAGTGTGAGGTTACCGGGGGAGACGACAGCGGACACGCGTGGCCACAGCTTCACCCGTTCGTGTCGCCCTTGCGGGGATGCGGAACTGACGCACGCTCATGGCCAACCGCCGCCCGCGTGTACGTCAGTTCTGCGCCGGCACCGACGAACCGCTGGCCCCGGCGCCCGGCTCCAGGGCGTCCAGCGCGCGGCGCAGCCCGGTGAGTTTGCGCTCCAGATGGGCCGCCGTGGCCACCGCGGCCGCGTCCGCCGAGTCATCGTCCAGTTGCTTGGACAGCGCCTCGGCCTGCTCCTCCACGGCCGCGAGCCGCGCGGACAGCTCGGCGAGCAGCCCGGCCGACTCCTTGCCGCCGACCGCGCCCTTGCCGCCGCCCTCCAACTGCAGCCGCAGCAGCGCCGCCTGCTCCCGCAGCTGGCAGTTCTTCATGTACAGCTCGACGAAGACCGACACCTTCGCGCGCAGCACCCACGGGTCGAACGGCTTGGAGATGTAGTCCACCGCGCCCGCCGCGTACCCCCGGAAGGTGTGGTGGGGGCCGTGGTTGATCGCCGTGAGGAAAATGATCGGGATGTCCCGGGTCCGCTCGCGCCGCTTGATGTGCGCGGCGGTCTCGAAACCGTCCATGCCCGGCATCTGGACGTCCAGCAGAATGACCGCGAAATCGTCCGTGAGCAGTGCCTTGAGCGCTTCCTCCCCGGACGATGCCCGCACCAGCGTCTGATCGAGCGCCGAGAGGATCGCCTCCAGCGCCAGCAGATTCTCCGGCCGGTCATCGACCAGGAGGATCTTGGCCTTCTGCACCATGGCCCGCCCTCCTCGCCCCGGCGGTACACCGGGCGCCGCCCCAGGGGACGACTCCCTTTCGCCGCCCGTCCTTGTGCCGGTCATCGTAGCCGCACCCCGCCCGTCGCCACACCCTGTCACCGCGATGTCACTGTGCACGTAACGGAAACGCGGCACGGGCCGGGATGGTTCCCGGAATCCCGCATTCCCATACGTGCACAGCCCTCTCGAGCCCTACCTTCGCAGCCGCCTCACAGGGACAACTCCCGGCGCCCGCCGGAGGTTCCCCGAGTGTTCACATCCCGGCGGCCCCTCCTGTGACTTCTCCCGTCACTTGCCGGCCATCCACTGCCGCATCACGGCCAGCAGATGGTCCGGATCGACCGGCTTGGTCACATAGTCCGAGGCGCCCGACTCGATCGCCTTCTCCCGGTCGCCCTTCATCGCCTTCGCCGTCAGCGCGATGATCGGCAGCCCGGCGAACTGCGGCATCCTGCGGATCGCCGTGGTCGTCGCGTACCCGTCCATCTCCGGCATCATGATGTCCATCAGCACGACCGCCACGTCGTCGTGCTGCTCCAGCACCTCGATGCCCTCGCGGCCGTTCTCGGCGTACAGCACCGACAGACCGTGCTGCTCCAGCACGCTGGTCAGCGCGAACACGTTGCGGATGTCGTCGTCGACGATCAGCACCTTCTCGCCGCCGAACCGCACCGCGTGCGCGGGATGCGGCGTGCCCTCCTGCTCGGGTGCCGCCCACTGCTCGTGCCGCGGCTCGCCCTGCGGCAGACCGCGGCGGCGGCGCCGGAAGAGCGCCGCGGCGCCGTTCTGCGTCTCCCGGTACGACTTCACCTCGGCCGGGGTCTCGATCTCCACGGCGGACAGCTCCGAGGACGGCCTGGATTCGGAGGCGAGCAGCTCGCCCGCCCCCAGCGGGGGCACGGACTGCTGGTAGCCCTGCGGCGGCAGCTCGCTCGGGTGCAGCGGCAGGTACAGCGTGAACGTCGAGCCGCGGCCCGGTTCGCTCTGCGCGTGGATCTCACCGCCGAGCAGCTGCGCGATCTCCCGGGAGATCGACAGGCCGAGGCCGGTGCCGCCGTACTTGCGGCTGGTCGTACCGTCCGCCTGCTTGAACGCCTCGAAGATCACCCGCATCTTGCTGGCAGCGATACCGATGCCGGTGTCCGTCACCGAGAACGCGATCAGCGGCCCGTCCGGATCGGTCAGCGAACCGGCCTCCAGCAACTGCTCCCGGATGCCCACCGGGACGTCCGCGCCGGCCGGCCGGATCACCAGCTCCACCGAGCCCGAGTCGGTGAACTTCACCGCGTTCGACAGCAGGTTGCGCAGCACCTGCAGCAGCCGCTGCTCGTCGGTGTGCAGGGTCGCGGGCAGCTCCGGCGAGACCCGTACGGACAGGTCCAGGCCCTTCTCCGCGGTCAGCGGGCGGAAGGTGGCCTCCACGTAGTCCACGAGCTGGACGAGCGCGATACGCGTCGGTGAGACGTCCATCTTGCCCGCCTCGACCTTCGACAGGTCCAGGATGTCGTTGATCAGCTGGAGCAGGTCGGAGCCGGCGCCGTGGATGGTCTCGGCGAACTCGACCTGCTTCGGCGAGAGGTTGCCCTCGGCGTTGTCGGCGAGCAGTTTGGCGAGGATCAGCAGCGAGTTGAGCGGGGTGCGCAGCTCGTGCGACATGTTGGCGAGGAACTCGCTCTTGTAGCGCATCGACACCGCGAGTTGCTCGGCGCGCTCCTCCAGGACCTGCCGGGCCTCCTCGATCTCGGTGTTCTTCACCTCGATGTCGCGGTTCTGCCGGGCCAGCAGCTCGGCCTTCTCCTCCAGTTCGGCGTTGGAGGCCTGCAGCGCCTTCTGCCGGTTCTCCAACTCGGCCGACCGCTCGCGCAGTTGCTCGGTCAGCTCCTGCGACTGCTTCAGCAGCAGCTCGGTCTTGGTGTTGACCGAGATGGTGTTGACGCTGGTCGCGATCATCTCGGCGATCTGGTTGAGGAAGTCCTTCTGGATCTGCGTGAACGGCGTGAAGGAGGCCAGCTCGATGATGCCGAGCACCTTGCCCTCGAACAGCACCGGCAGCACGATCACCTGCGCGGGCGGGGCCTCACCGAGCCCGGAGGAGATCTTCAGATAGCCGCTGGGCGCGTCCGAGACCAGGATCGTGCGCTTCTCCTGCGCGGCCGTGCCGACCAGCGCCTCACCGGGCCGGAACGACGTCGGCATGGAGCCCATCGAATAGCCGTACGAACCCAGCATCCGCAGCTCGTAGTTGTCCTCGCCGTTGCCCACCGTCTTGCCCTCGACCATCGGCATCGCCAGGAAGAACGCGCCGTGCTGCGCCGACACCACCGGCGTCAGCTCGCTCATGATCAGGGAGGCCACGTCCTCCAGGTCGCGGCGGCCCTGCATGAGGGCCGAGATGCGGGCCAGGTTGCCCTTGAGCCAGTCCTGCTCCTTGTTGGCGATCGTGGTGTCGCGCAGGTTGGCGATCATCTTGTTGATGTAGTCCTGCAGTTCCTGGATCTCGCCGGACGCGTCCACGTCGATCTTCAGGTTCAGGTCACCACGGGTCACCGCGGTCGCCACGCGCGCGATGGCACGCACCTGCCGGGTCAGGTTCCCGGCCATCTCGTTCACCGACTCGGTCAGGTCCCGCCAGGTTCCGTCGACGTCACGCACGCGCGCCTGGCCGCCGAGCTGTCCCTCGGTGCCCACCTCGCGCGCGACGCGCGTGACCTCCTCGGCGAAGCTTGACAGCTGATCAACCATCGTGTTGATCGTCGTCTTCAGCTCAAGAATCTCGCCGCGGGCGTCAATGTCGATCTTCTTCGTCAAGTCACCCTTGGCGATGGCCGTGGTGACCATGGCGATGTTGCGCACCTGACCCGTCAGGTTGGACGCCATCTGGTTCACGGACTCGGTGAGGTCCTTCCAGGTACCGGCCACACCCGGTACGTGCGCCTGGCCCCCCAGGATGCCGTCCGTGCCCACCTCACGGGCCACCTTGGTGACCTGGTCGGCGAACGAACTCAGCGTCCTGACCATGGTGTTGATGGTGTCGGCGAGCTGCGCGACCTCACCCCGCGCCTCGATCGTCACCTGCCGCGTCAGGTCACCGTTGGCGACGGCCGCGGACACCTGCGAGATGTTGCGCACCTGCATGGTCAGGTTGTTGGCCATCAGGTTGACGTTGTTGCTCAGGTCCTTCCAGATACCGGTGACGCCCGGCACGTGCGCCTGGCCGCCCAGGATGCCCTCGGTGCCCACTTCACGGGCCACCCGGGTCACCTGCTCGGCGAAGCTGGACAGTTGATCAACCATCGTGTTGACCGTCGTGACCAGCTCAAGAATCTCGCCCTTGGCGTCAACAGTGATCTTCTTCGACAGGTCGCCCTTGGCCACCCCCGTCGTGACCTCGGCGATGTTGCGCACCTGGATCGTCAGGTTGTTCGCCATGAAGTTCACGGACTGCGTGAGGTCCTTCCAGGTGCCGGAGACGCCCTGGACCTCGGCCTGGCCGCCGAGGATGCCCTCCGTGCCCACCTCACGGGCCACCCGGGTGACCTCCTGGGCGAACGACGACAGCTGGTCCACCATCGTGTTCAGGGTGTTCTTCAGCTCCAGGATCTCCCCGCGCGCGTCCACGGTGATCTTCTGGGAGAGGTCACCGCGTGCCACGGCGGTGGCGACCTGCGCGATGTTGCGCACCTGGGCGGTGAGGTTGCCGGCCATGCCGTTCACGGAGTCGGTCAGGTCCCGCCACACACCGGCGACGCCGGGCACCTGAGCCTGACCGCCGAGGCGGCCCTCCGTGCCCACGTCACGCGCGACCCGGGTCACCTGGTCGGCGAAGGCGGACAGTTGATCAACCATCGTGTTGATCGTGTTCTTCAGCTCGAGGATCTCGCCGCGCGCGTCAACGTCGATCTTCTGGGACAGGTCGCCGTTGGCCACCGCCGTGGTCACCTGGGCGATGTTGCGCACCTGGGACGTCAGGTTGCCGGCCATGAAGTTGACGGAGTCCGTCAACTCCTTCCACGTGCCCGACACGCCGTCCACCCGGGCCTGACCGCCGAGCCGGCCCTCCGTACCCACGTCCCGGGCCATCCGCGTGACCTGGTCGGCGAAGCTCGACAGCTGGTCCACCATCGTGTTCACGGTGTTCTTCAGCTGGAGCATCTCGCCCGAGACGTCGACGGTCACCTTCTGCGACAGGTCGCCGTTGGCCACCGCCGTGGTCACCTGGGCGATGTTGCGCACCTGCCCGGTGAGGTTGCGGAATGCGGTGTTGACGGAGTCGGTCAGGTCCTTCCACGCACCGGCGGCACCGGGCACCTGCGCCTGGCCGCCCAGCTCACCCTCGACACCGATCTCCCGGGCCACCCGGGTCACCTCGGCACCGAACGCCGACAGCTGGTCCACCATGCCGTTGACGGTGTTCTTCAGCTCCAGCATCTCGCCGGCCACGTCCACCGTGACCTTCTGCGACAGATCACCGCTGGCCACGGCCGTCGTCACGGCGGCGATGTCCCGCACCTGCGTGGTCAGGTTCCGGAACACCGTGTTGACCGAGTCCGTCAGGTCCTTCCAGGTCCCGGCCGCGCCCGGCACGTTCGCCTGACCGCCGAGCCGCCCCTCCGCGCCGACCTCGTTCGCCACGCGCGTGACCTCGTCCGCGAAGATCCGCAGCGTCTCGGTCATCTGGTTGATCGTCTCGGCGAGCTGCGCCACCTCGCCGCGTGCCGGAACCGTCACCTTCTGCGACAGATCACCGTTCGCGACGGCGGTCGTGACCTGTGAGATCCCGCGCACCTGCGCCGTCAGGTTGCCCGCCATCGTGTTGACGGAGTCGGTCAGTTCCTTCCACACGCCGGCCACCTCGGGCACCTGCGCGCGACCGCCCAGGATGCCCTCGGTGCCCACCTCCCGGGCCACCCGCGTGACCTCGGAGGAAAAGGCCGACAGCTGGTCCACCATCGTGTTGACGGTGTTCTTCAGCTCCAGCATCTCACCGGCGACATGGACGGTCACCTTGCGTGACAGGTCACCCTTGGCGACCGCCGTGGTCACCAGCGCGATGTCGCGCACCTGCGCGGTCAGCCGGTCCGCCATCGTGTTGACGGACTCGGTCAGGTCCTTCCACGAACCCGACATCCCGCGCACCCGGGCCTGTCCGCCGAGCTTGCCCTCCGTACCGACCTCGCTGGCCACGCGCGTGACCTCGTCGGTGAACGTCGACAGCTGGTCCACCAGGTTGTTGACGGTACGGCCGACCTTCAGGAACTCGCCCCGCAGCGGATGCCCGGCGCCGTCGTCCGGCGCCTGCGTGCGCAGCTCCATCCGGGGCGACAGATCGCCCTCGGCGACCGCCGTCAGCACCCGGCTGACCTCCGACACCGGCCAGACGAGGTCGTCCACCAGCGCGTTGGAGGCGTCGATGGCGGACGCCCAGGAGCCCTCGCAGGCCCCCGTCTCCAGCCGTTCCGTGAGTTTTCCCTCACGCCCCACCATGCGCCGTACCCGGGACAGCTCACCGGTCAGATGCAGATTCCGGTCGGCCACCTCGTTGAAGACGGCCGCGACCTCCGACATCACCCCGTCCCCGGACACGGTGAGCCGCTTGCGGAAGTTGCCGTCACGCATCGCCACGAGAGCCGCCAGCAGACGGTTCAGGGCAGCCGTGTCCACGGCGGTGGTGCCGCCGTTCCTGCCCAGGGACGGTCCGCCTTTCGCGCGCGTCTTCGTGCCACGCGTCGCCGCGCCAGACTCCACTGTGTCCCTCCCGGAGGGGTAGACCACTACTGTTGTGCTCCGTGCTCGGCCGCCTCGGTCCCGGCGTGCCGGTCATCGGCATACCGGATACTTCCGCGTACCCGTTACTGCTGCGTATTTCTGCCAGACGAGATCCGGCCACACCAGAGGCTGCTGCCCGCCGTACACGGAACGCACGCAGCCTGGCCCGACCTTCATCAGAAGCTTGCCCAGTGTTTCACCTGGCCCGAACCAGGCCATAACAGTTCGGCAGCTTCGCACATCGCCCGCACACCGTGGGGGGTAAACACTCGCGACCGGCATCCGCTCGGACGGCGAAGGTAAGTAACCTTGCATGCGGCTGTCCAGCCGCACCGGTCCGACCGGCTTGGGCGGTGGCACGAGAACGAGCGGGCATCGGAGGGGCGGCCGCAGACCATGACCACCGGAGTCATCCCCGGGGGACAGCCCCCGGAGCCACAGCCGACGGGCGAGCTGCTGCCCCAGCAGCGAAGCGAGCCGGCCGGCCATGCTGCACTGCACGTCGACAACCGGCCGAGGAGTTCTGTGATCACCGCGCGCGCGGCCGCCACCTTCGAGCCCGTCGGACGATCGGTCGCGACCGCCCGGTCCTTCGTCCGCGACACCCTCCAGGGCTGGGGATTCGCCGACATCGTCGACGACGCCGTCGTCCTCACCAGCGAACTGGTGACCAACGCCGTCGTCCACGCGGGCACGCACGCGGACGTGCTCTGTCTGCGCACCGAGGACGGCGTGCGCATCGAGGTCTCCGACCGCTACCCCGAGCGCGAGGTCCCCCTGCAGAGCTCCGCCGCGACGATGGGCAGCCCCGACCGTGAGGGCGGCCGCGGCCTCCAGCTCGCCGCGGCCCTCGCCGCCCGCTGGGGCGTGGACTACACCCCCACCCACAAGAACGTCTGGTTCCAGCTGAACCTCCCCCAGCGCCCGGTCGGCACCCGCACCGCCGGCCCGTCCCTGCCGGCCGAGCTGCTCCCGCACGCCGACGGCCGGGTCCGCGTCGCCGTCCTCCAGGTCGACCGCAAGGGCGCCGTCACCGCCTGGAACGAGGACGCCGAGGACCTCTTCGGCCACACGGCGTCCGAGGTCATCGGCAGACCGCTCACCGAACTCGCGGCCTGGCCGCACACCCCCGGCACCAGCACCGGCGTCGCCGAGGCCCTCCAGCTCTCCCGCTGGGAGGGCAGCTACGGCATCCGCGGCGCCGACGGCCGGGTGGCCCCGGTCTACGCCTCCCACCTCAGGGTCCGCGACACCGGCGGCGAGCCCTCCACCGTCTGCCTCCTGGTACGGGAGCACGAGCGGGCCGTGCTCCAGACGCCGCCGCGCGTCCCGGCCGGCGACCAGAGCCAGTCCTCCGACGGCCAGAGCGCCGACCCGTTCGAGGTGTTCATCGGCTCCCCCGCCCCGGACGACCTCGACGGCCTCCTGCAGCGCACGGTGGAACGCGCGCGTGACATGCTCGACGGCGACTCCGCCTTCCTGCTGCTGGCCACCGATGACGAGACCGAGCTGGAGGTCCGCGCCTCCACCGGCCTGCCGTCCGCCCGCCAGCGATTCGCGCGCGTGCCCGTCGAAGCGGGCCCCGGCCGCTACGGCTCCGCCCGCATGCCCGCCGTCCACGAGGACCTCACGGCCGTACCCGGCGCCGTACCCCTGCTGAGCGGCACCGGCATGCGCTCGGTCGTCACGGTCCCGCTGAAGGTCGAGGGCCGCCTCACCGGCTCCCTCGGCGTCGCGGCCGAGGCGCCCGGCCGGTACTCCAACGAGGAGGCGCTGCGCCTGCAGTTCGCCGCCGACCGCATCGCCCTGGCCGTCGAATCGGCCCGCCTGGGCGAGCTGGAGCGCCTGCGCCGCGGCTCCCTGAGCTTCCTGGTCGAGGCCTCCGACCTGCTGGCCGGCACCCTCGACCGCGACCAGACCCTGGCCCTGATGGCCCAGATGACGGTACCGACCCTGGCCACCTGGTGCGCCGTCTACACGATCGCCGACCAGGCTTCGGACCCGTATCTGTCGTACGTCCTGCACGAGGACGAGGACCTCATCGACGGCATCAAGTCGCTGCTGTCCAAGATCGCCCCGCCGGACCCGGTACCGACTCCCGGCGCCCGCGTGTGGACCGTCCCCGCCGAGGTGGCCCACCAGGCGGCCCTGCGCACCTCCATGCGCACCCTCGGCCTGTCCGGCGGCCCCACGCACCCGGTCAGCGCCGGCATCGGCCCGACCCTCGCCACGGCCTCCGCGGTCGGCGGCGAGACGGTCGTCCTGCCGCTCGTCGCCCGCAACCGCGTCATCGGCATGCTCGTCCTCGGCAAACCCACCGACGAGCACTTCCGCCAGGAAATCCTGGAACTGGCCGAGGACCTGTCCCGCCGGGCCGCGCTCGCCCTCGACAACGCCCGCCTCTACTCGGAGCGCACGGCCATCAGCCAGGCCCTCCAGCGCAGCCTCCTCCCGCCCGGCACCCCGCACATCGACGGCGTCGAGGTGGAGGTCATCTACCGCGCGGCCGGCGAGGGCAACGAGGTCGGCGGTGACTTCTACGACCTCTTCCCCATCGGCGACGGCGCCTACGGCTTCGCCATCGGCGACGTCTGCGGTACGGGCCCCAACGCGGCGGCGGTCACGGGCCTCGCCCGGCACGCCCTGCGCCTGCTGGCCCGCGAAGGCCTCTCCGGCCCGGCGGTCCTGGAGCGCCTGAACTCCGCCATCCTCGACGAGGGCGACCGCAGCCGCTTCCTGACCCTCCTCTACGGCGAGATGCGCCTCCAGGAGGACGGCAGCGCCGAGCTGAAGGTGGTCTGCGCCGGCCACCCGCTCCCGCTGCGCCTGCGCCAGGACGGCACGGTGGTCACGGCCGCCGAACCCCAGCCGCTGCTGGGCGTCATCGAGGACCTGGAGCTGTACGAGGAGACGGTCACCCTCGACCCCGGTGACGTGCTGCTCTGCGTCACGGACGGCGTCACCGAACGCCGTGAGGGCACGCGCATGCTGGGCGACGACGGCCTCGCCGACGTCCTCACCACGTGCACGGGGCTGACGGCGGGCGCGGTCGCGGCCCGCATCATGCGCGCGGTGGAACGCTTCGCGTCCGACGCCCCGTCGGACGACATGGCGATTCTGGCGATGCGAGTGCCGGGAATCCACCAGGAAGCATGAGAAAGACCCCGCCCGAAAGGGCGGGGTCTTTCTTTTGGCGAGCCCCCAAACGGAATCGAACCGTTGACCTTCTCCTTACCATGGAGACGCTCTGCCGACTGAGCTATAGGGGCCTGTCATTTTCGAGGTTTCCCTCGCGGCGACGAAGAAACTGTACCCCGAACCAGCCCGAGTTCCCAAATTCGTTCGGGCCCCGATCAGAAGGCGGGCTGCAGCAGTCCGCCGAGCGCGTTGCACGCGGAGACGACGCGCTGCATCTCCCGCTTGGTGAGCGCGGCGTCCACGGGCAGCGCGAGCGTCTCGTCGGCGGCCAGCTCGGTCTCGGGCAGCGACACGCACCGCCGGAACTCCGGCAGCCGGTGCACGGGCGTCTTCACCGGCACCCGGCACTCAACTCCCCTGGCCCGCAGGGCTCGTGCGAAGGCGTCCCGGTCCGGCCGGCCGTTCCCCGGCACCCGTACGACGTACTGCTGATACGTGTGCCCGTCACCGCCGTCCGGCGTCCGTACGCCCTTGAGCTTGGCGTCGAGGTACGCGGCCCGCTGCCGGCGCTGCGCTATCTCGTCGTACGGCACCTCGGACTCGCCCTGCTCCAGCACCAGCAGCCCCTGCCGCTGCCCCAGCGCGTGCAGCCGCCCGATGTCAGCCCGCCGTCCGAACCGATGCACGGCAACGACCGCCACCGTACGGGCAGTTACGGCCGCCTCGACAGCGCCGGGGTCGAGGCAGTACGTCACCGGGTCTATGTCGGCGAACACCGGGAGGGCACCGGCCATGGTCACGGCCTCGGCGACTTCGACGTTTCCGAAGGCCGGTACGACGACCTCGTCACCCACTCCGACGCCGGCGGCCCTGAGCATTGCAGCAGTTCCCATGTGCTGGATGCTGGGCGCGCAGGGTGAACGACACGTTAAGGACAACGTAAAAAGGCCGGACCCCGAACCGAAGTTCAGGATCCGACCTTTTTGGAAGAATTGTTCGGCGGCGTCCTACTCTCCCACAGGGTCCCCCCTGCAGTACCATCGGCGCTGTGAGGCTTAGCTTCCGGGTTCGGAATGTAACCGGGCG
>NZ_JBIRXG010000024.1:0-126458 GCF_044388685.1 Streptomyces sp. NPDC020192
GGTGGGGCCCCGCCCCCGCCCCCCCCCCGCCCGGGGGGTGTGCCCCGGGGCTGACGGTTTACCGCCCCTCCGGCCCCCGTCCCCGCACGTTCCCGTCGCGGGGCGCCGTCGATACACGGATACCCTTGACAGGTGACCGACGCCCAAGACACCGCAGCAGACAGCTCCCTGCGCACCACCGGAGGCACTCCTCCGGACGACGCCGGATCTTCTGTGACGGGGGCGCCGACACCGCTGCTGGAACCCCGCGAGGGCATTCCGCCCGTGGTGGCCGACGAGGCCGCCCTCGCCGAGGTGATCTCCGCCTTCGCCGCCGGCTCCGGCCCCGTCGCCGTCGACGCCGAGCGCGCCTCCGGCTACCGCTACGGCCAGCGGGCCTATCTGGTGCAGCTGCGCCGCGAGGGCGCGGGGACCGCGCTGATCGACCCGGTGGCGGTCGGCGGCCGGCTGTCCGGGCTCGGCGAGGCCCTCTCCGGCACCGAGTGGGTGCTGCACGCCGCCACCCAGGACCTGCCGTGTCTGCGCGAAATAGGCATGCTCCCCTCCCGGCTGTTCGACACCGAGCTGGCCGGCCGGCTCGCCGGGTTCCCCCGGGTCGGCCTCGGCGCCATGGTCGAGAACGTGCTCGGGTACGTCCTCGAGAAGGGCCACTCCGCCGTCGACTGGTCGACCCGCCCACTGCCCGAGCCGTGGCTGCGGTACGCCGCCCTCGACGTGGAACTGCTCGTCGACCTGCGCGACGCCCTGGAGAAGGAGCTGGACCGGCAGGGCAAGCTGGAGTGGGCCCTGCAGGAGTTCGACGCGATCGCGGCCGCGCCGCCGGCCGAGCCGAGGAAGGATCCGTGGCGTCGTACGTCCGGGATGCACAAGGTGCGCAGGCGCCGGCAGCTCGGTGTCGTACGGGAGCTGTGGGAGACGCGTGATCGCATCGCCCAGCGCCGGGACGTGTCGCCGGGGAAGGTGCTGAGCGACGCGGCCATCGTCGAGGCCGCGCTCGCTGTGCCGGGCACGGTGCACGCCCTGTCCGCGCTGAACGGGTTCGGGCACCGGATGGGGCGGCGGCAGCTGGAGCAGTGGCAGGCCGCGGTCGACCGGGCCCGGGCCCTGCCGGATGCCGCGCTGCCGCAGCCGGGTCAGCCCGTGGCCGGGCCTCCGCCGCCGCGTGCCTGGGCCGACAAGGATCCCGCCGCCGCGGCCCGGCTGTCCGCCGCCCGGGCCGGGGTGACCGCTCTGGCCGAGCAGCTCAACCTGCCTCAGGAGAACCTGGTGTCCCCGGACACGGTGCGGCGCATCTGCTGGGAACCGCCGAAGATGGTGGACACCGGGTCCGTGGAGGCCGCGCTGGCGGGGTACGGCGCGCGTCCGTGGCAGGTGGAGCAGGTGACGCCGGTCCTGGTGAAGGCGCTGTCCGCCCAGGGCGCCTGACCTCACCTCGTCGCCCCTCGCATGAACCCGTTGTAGATGAATCTCTGCAGCGCGAGGAAGACGATCAGGGTGGGCAGGATCACCAGGATCGTGCCCGCCGAGATGATCTCCCAGTGGGCGCCGTAGGGGCCGCGGAAACGGAACAGGGACGTCGAGATCACGCCAAGATCCTGGGACGGCATGTAGAGGAAGGGGATGTAGAAGTCGTTGTAGACGGCGATCCCCTTCACGATCACCACCGTGGCGATCGCCGGTTTCAGCAGCGGCAGGATGATCCGCCAGTAGATGGTGAACGCGTTCGCGCCGTCCAGGCGGGCCGCCTCGTCCAGGGAGAGCGGGATCGAGCGGATGAACTGCAGGAAGATGTAGATCGAGACGATGTCGGTGCCCATGTAGAGCACGATCGGCGCCCAGCGGGTGTCGAAGAGGCCGAAGCTGTTGACGATCTGGAAGGTGGCGACCTGGGTGGTCACCCCGGGGACCAGCGCGGCCAGCAGGAACAGGGCCACGACCAGTTTCTTGAGGCGGAAGGTGAAGCGGTCGATGGCGTAGGCCGTCATCGAGCCGATCAGGACCGTGCTGCCGATGGCGAAGGCGCAGATGAAGAGCGTGTTGCCGAAGGCCTGAAGCATCCGGCCGTCCTGGAACGCCGTGACGTAGTTGTGCGGGTTCAGCAGGTCGTCGGGGAGGGTGAGGGCGCCGCTGCCGTCCGTCATCTCCTGGGACGACTTCAGTGACGTGAGCAGGACGACGCCGAGCGGGAGCAGGACCACGAGCGTGGCCGCGGTCAGGGTCGCGTAGACGAGGGCGCGGACGAGGCGGCGGCGGGTCATACGAGGTCCGCCCGGTCGTCGGGGACCAGCCGGCGTTGCAGCCAGGTCACCGCGAGGACGATCAGCAGGAGGACCACCGCGGCGGCCGAGGCGAGCCCCGTCTTGTTGTACTGGAAGGCCAGCTTCACCGTCTGCGTCACGAACGTCTCGGTGCCGGTCGCGCCGCCGGTCATGATGTACGGCACCTCGAAGACCGACAGCGAGCCGGACACGGACAGGATCACCGTGAGCGTGACCACCGGTTTGATGCCGGGCGCGATGATGTACCGGAACTGCTGCCAGCGGCTCGCGCCGTCCAGCTCGGCCGCCTCGTACAGCTCGCCGGGGATGGACTGGATCGCGCCGAGGAAGAGCACGAAGTTCAGGCCCATGTAACGCCACACCGAGACACCGGCGAGGGAGACGTTCGCGGAGACGGGGGTGCCGAGCCAGGCGTGGTCGGTGTGGACGCCGAACAGGCGCAGCACGGTGTCGAGGGTGCCGCCGTCCTGGAAGAAGTAGAGGAAGACGAAGCCGATGGCGACCCCGTTGATCAGGGACGGGAAAAACAGCACGCCCTTGAAGAAGTTCCGGAAGCGGACCTTGAAGCTGAGGATGGTCGCGAAGTAGAGCGCGGCGACGATCTGGATGACCGAGGCGGCCAGGTAGTAGCCGCTGACGAAGAAGACCTCGAAGAGGTCCTGCCGGGTGAAGATCTCGGCGTAGTTGTGGCCGCCGGTGTAGTGGAGTTCGGGGCTGACGCCGTCCCAGTCGGTGAAGCTGTACGCGATCATGTTGGCGATCGGCGCGTAGGTGAACGTGATCAGCAGGGCGAGGGGCGCGAGGAGGAACAGCCAGGGGGTCACCGTGCGCCACCTCATCAGGAGCCCACCCGCTTCTCGGCCTCGGTCCACTTCCTGCCGAGGCCGGCGAGGAAGTCGTCGAGGCTGCCGGAGCCGACGCCCCGGGCGAGGTCCACCAGCTTCTGCCGGTAGTCGGGGGTGTTGATGCCGACCTCGGACTCGGAGTCGATCAGCTTGACTCTGGCGCCGTCGGTGTCGTTCAGCTCGATGAGCTTCACACCCGCGTCCTCGTACGGCTTCAGAACCGTCGGCAGGGACGCGTTCTTGAGCGGGGAGATCGCCAGGTTGTCCTTGTCGTAGCCGGAGTTGTCGGTGAACCAGTCGATCCAGGCGCGGGCCGCTTCCTTGTGCTTCGAGTGGATGTTGACGGCCTGGTTGTAGTCCGGTCCGACGACCGCGCAGAACTTTCCGCCCACCTGGGCCGGGAAGGGCATGAAGCCGATGTCGTCCGGGTTCTGGCCGGCCTTCTTCGCCGCGTCCTGGAACTGGATGATCGCCCAGGTGCCGAGCCACTGTGTGGCGATCTTGCCCTTGGCCAACTGGCCCTTGGACGCCTCCCAGTTGGTGGTCGTCGGGTCCTTCTCGGCGAGGCCCTGGTGGACGATGTCGTAGAGCAGGGTGTCGCCGACGCGCAGGTCGGCGCCCTCGGCCCAGGGGTTGCCGTCGGCGAGCTTGGTGGTGGCGCCGGTGTCACAGTGCACCGAGCCGTTGACGAACGTCCAGGACGTGAGCGGCCACTGGGCGGCGAAGTTGGTGTAGTACGGCACCACGCCGGTCTTCTTCTTGATCGCCTTGAGGTCGGCGAGGAAATCGGCCGGGGTGGTGGGCCACTGGGTGACGCCAGCCTGTTTCCAGACGCGCTTGTTGTAGACGAAGCCGGGCATCACGCCGATGGGACTCTGGCCGTACACCTTGCCGTCGACGGCGGTGAAGTCGGTGAACCGGTACTTCTTCGACCGCTCGGCCTGGGTGCCGAGGGAGGCGAAGAACTTCGGGTAGTCGCTCTTCTTGACGACGCCGGGGATCATCAGGACGTCACCGTAGTTCTCGGTGTTCATCCGGATCTTGACCTCGGACTCGTAGGTGGTGAGGGCCTGGAACTTCACCTTCACCTTCGGGTACGTCCGGTTGAACGCGGCCGCGTACCGGTCCATCGTGCCGTCCTGGACGAGGTCGGTGCGCTGGGTGAGGACGGTGATGGTCCCGCTCACCGTCGCCGGGTCGGTGGGCGCCTTGGCGTCCGCGGCCTTCGTGGTGCCCCCGGTACCGGTGCAGCCCGCGAGGAGGAGAGCGGCGGCTCCCACGGCCGTGGCGAGGGCGGTCGTACGGCGGTTCATGTGCATCAGCTCCCGTTCTCGAAGTGACGACGCGCCGAAGTGACGCGGTGACGGAAGAGCACGTGCGGGGTTGGCTGATTCGGCACTCTGACAGCGCTTTCCTCAACCGGTAAAGTCCCAATCCCGCCAAGGATGCGGAAAGTACGCCCAGTGCTGGAGTAGAGCGGTTTAGGGAGTGCGCATGCTGGAGGTCACGCCGTTCGGCGAGGGATGGATCCTGGAGCACGAGGGACGCGAACTGCCCGCCGCGGTACCGGGATGCGTGCACACCGATCTGCTCGCCGCCGGGGTGATCCCGGACCCCCTTCTCGGGCGGAACGAGACCGAGGTGGCCTGGGTCGGGCGGCGGGCGTGGAGGTACGCGACCGGGCTGGGCGTGGTGCCGGGGCATGAGCGGACCGATCTCGTCTTCGAGGGGCTCGACACCGCCGCCGAGATCACGCTCGACGGTCGACTCCTGGGCCGGACACGGAACATGCACCGGTCGTACCGGCTCGACGTGACCGGACTGGAGGGCCGGCTGGCGGTGCGCTTCGCGTCCGCCTACACGGAGGCCGAGGCCGTCCGCGACCGGCTGGGCGAGCGGCCCGCCGCCTACCCCGAGCCCTACCCGTACCTGCGCAAGATGGCCTGTTCCTTCGGCTGGGACTGGGGACCGACCCTGGTCACGGCCGGGATCTGGCGACCGGTGCGGCTGGAGCACTGGTCCACGGCCCGGATCAGCCGGGTGCGCCCGCTCGTCACCGTCCAACAGGGCGCGGGCGTCGTGGAGTTGCACGTCGAGGTGGGGCGGACGGACGCGGCGGCGCGGCTCGCCGTGGAGGCCCGGGCGGGCGGGCAGACGGTGCGGGCCGGGCTGGACGGCAGTGCCGGAGTCGTACGGCTGCGGGTGCCGGACGTACGGCTGTGGTGGCCGCGCGGATACGGTGAACAGCCGCTGTACGACGTCGAGTTGACTCTCCTGAACGAGGAGGCGCCGCTGGACGTGTGGCGGCGGCGCGTCGGCTTCCGCACGGTGGAGCTGGACCGGCGGCCGGACCCGCACGGCACCGGGTTCACCCTCGTCGTCAACGGAGAGCGGCTGTTCGCGCGGGGCGTCAACTGGATCCCGGACGACGCGTTCCCGTCGCGCGTGACACGCGAGCGGTACCGGGAGCGGCTCGGACAGGCGGCCGCCGCCGGAGTGGACCTGGTCCGGGTGTGGGGCGGCGGGATCTACGAGAGCGAGGACTTCTACGACGCCTGCGACGAACTGGGCCTGCTGGTCTGGCAGGACTTCCCGTTCGCCTGCGCCGCCTACCCGGAGGAGCAGCCGCTGCGCGGCGAGGTCGAGGCGGAGGCTCGCGAGAACGTCGTACGGCTGATGCCGCATCCCTCGCTGGCGCTGTGGAACGGCAACAACGAGAACCTGTGGGGCTTCAGGGACTGGAACTGGGAGCGGCGGCTGGCCGGGGAGTCCTGGGGCGAGGGGTACTACCTGGGGCTGCTGCCGCGCGTGGTCGCCGAGTTGGACCCCACGCGGCCGTACACGGCGGGCAGTCCGTGGTCGGGATCCTGGGACCACCATCCGAACGACCCGGCCCACGGCACGCATCACTCGTGGGAGGTGTGGAACCGCGAGGACTACGCCGTCTACCGCGCCGAAGTGCCGCGTTTCGTGGCCGAGTTCGGCTGGCAGGCACCGCCCGCGTACGCGACGCTGCGGCGCGCGCTGCCCGGAGAGGATCTCGCGCCGGACTCCCCCGGCATGCTGCACCACCAGAAGGCCGACGACGGCAACGGCAAGCTGGAGCGCGGACTGGCCCGTCATTTCGCGACTCCCGTACGGGACTTCGCCCGCTGGCACTACCTCACCCAGGTCAACCAGGCGCGGGCGGTGGCCGCCGGGATCGAGCACTGGCGGGCGCACTGGCCGGTGTGCGCGGGCACGGTCGTGTGGCAGCTCAACGACTGCTGGCCGGTGACCTCGTGGGCGGCGATCGACGGCGACGGACGCGAGAAGCCCCTTTACCACGAGCTGAGGCGGCTGTACGCGGACCGGCTGCTCACGCTCCAAGTGCGTGACGGTGAGCTGGTGTTGGCCGCCGTCAACCAGTCCGCCGACGCCTGGTCCGGGTCGGTGACCCTGCGCCGGATGAGTGTCGACGGGGAGGTGCTGGGCGGGGCGAGCATGGCGCTGGACGCGGGGCCGAGGGCGGTCACGGACCTCGCCGTACCACGCGAACTGCGGCCCGACGGACCGAAGGAGTTCCTGGTCGCCGACGCGGACGTGCTTCGGGCGCTGTACTTCCCGGCACCGGACCGCGAAATCCCGTACCCGTGGCCGGAGTTCGACGTGGAGGTGGCCCCCGGGTCGGTGACGGTCACGGCCCGTACGCTGGTGCGCGATCTGCTGCTCCAGGCCGACCGGCTGGACCCGGCCGCGCGGGCCGACCGCGGGCTGGTCACGCTGCTGCCCGGGGAACGGGTCACGATCGGGGTGACCGGCGGGCGGACTCCCGATCCGTCCGCCGCCCGCCGCGCCCTGTACTGCATGGAGCCCGACCGCACGGAGTCCGACGCATGAAGCCCGATCGTGTGGAGCCCGTCTGATGACCTCGCCGCCGCCCGCCCGCGTGACGATCAAGGACGTCGCCGCGCGTGCCGGGGTGTCCAAGGGGGCCGTGTCGCTGGCCTTCAACCACAAGCCGGGGCTGTCGGAGGCCACCCGGGACCGGATCTTCGCGGCGGCCCGGGAGCTGGGGTGGGCGCCGAACAGCACCGCGCGGTCGCTGGCCGGGGCGCGGGTGGACGTGGTGGCGCTGGCGATCTGCCGGCCGGCCCGGCTGCTCGGTCTGGAGCCGTTCTACATGGAGTTCGTCTCGGGTGTGGAGAGCGTGCTGAGCGAGCACTCCTGCTCGCTGCTGCTCCGGCTGGTGCGCGGCCCCGAGGAGGAGGCCGGGCTGCTGGAGTCGTGGTGGAAGGGGCGGCACATCGGCGGCTCGATCCTGGTCGACCTGCGCGCGGACGACCCCCGGGTGCCGGTGGCCCGGCGGCTCGGACTGCCCGCCGTCGCCGTCGGGCATCCGTCCCTGACCGGCGGGCTCACCTCCGTGTGGACCGACGACACCACCGCCGTCACCGAGGCCGTGCGCTATCTCGCGGCGCTCGGGCACCGGCGGATCGCCCGCGTCGGCGGGGCGGCGGCCCTCGGCCACACCGGCATCCGCGCGGCGGCCTTCGACGAGGCGACGCGGGCGCTGGAGCTGGCCGGGGCGTGGCAGGTGGCGACCGACTTCTCCGGCGAGTCGGGGGCGCGGGCTACGCGGTCTCTGCTGATAGCCGCGCCGCAGGACCGGCCGACGGCCATCGTGTACGACAACGACATCATGGCGGTGGCGGGGCTCGCGGTGGCGGCGGAGATGGGGTTGCGCGTACCTGCCGACGTGTCCCTGCTGGCCTGGGACGACTCCCAGCTGTGCCGGCTGACTCATCCGACCCTGTCGGCGATGAGTCACGACGTGCACGGTTTTGGAGCGGAGGTGGCCCGGACGCTGTTCGGGGTGATCACCGGGGAGGGGGCGGGGTCGCATCCGGTGCCGACGCCGGTGCTGACGCCGAGGGGGTCGACGGCCCCTCCGCAGGTGTGACGTTCGCCGCTACGGCCGGGGGGACTGGGCAGCTACATTACTCACAAGTAGCATGGTTGTGAGCAAGCGCTCAGCGTCCCATTCTGGAGGAGAGCCATCGTGCCTCGTACCGTCAGGGACGTCGTCTTCGTCGACGGCGTCCGCACCCCGTTCGGCAAGGCGGGCCCGAAGGGCATCTACCACGAGACCCGCGCCGACGACCTTGTCGTGAAGGCGATCCGGGAGCTGCTGCGCCGCAACCCCGGTCTGGACCCGAAGAAGATCGACGAGGTCGCCATCGCCGCGACCACGCAGATCGGTGACCAGGGTCTGACCCTCGGCCGCACGGCCGGCATCCTCGCGGGCCTGCCGCAGTCCGTGCCGGGCTACTCGATCGACCGTATGTGTGCCGGTGCCCTCACCGCCGTCACCACCACCGCCGGTTCGATCGCCTTCGGTGCCTACGACGCCGTCATCGCCGGTGGCGTCGAGCACATGGGCCGCCACCCGATGGGCGAGGGCGTGGACCCGAACCCGCGCTTCGTCTCCGAGAAGCTGGTCGACGAGTCGGCGCTGTTCATGGGCATGACCGCCGAGAACCTGCACGACCGCTACCCGCACATCACCAAGCTGCGCGCCGACGAGTACGCGGTGCGCTCGCAGGAGAAGGCCGCCAAGGCGTACGCCGACGGCAAGATCCAGCAGGACCTGGTGCCGATCTCGGTGCGCCGCACCAACCCGGACAGCGGCGAGACCGGCTGGGGTCTGGTCACCGCCGACGAGCCGATGCGCCCCGGGACCACCCTGGAGAACCTCTCCGGCCTCAAGACGCCGTTCCGCGTGCACGGCCGGGTCACCGCCGGTAACGCGGCCGGTCTGAACGACGGTGCCACCGCGTCGATCATCGCGTCCGAGGACTTCGCCCGCGAGCACGACCTGCCGGTCAAGATGCGCCTCGTCTCGTACGCCTTCGCGGGCGTCGAGCCGGAGGTCATGGGCTACGGCCCGATCCCGGCCACGGAGAAGGCCCTCGCCAAGGCGGGTCTGTCCATCTCCGACATCGGTCTGTTCGAGATCAACGAGGCCTTCGCCGTCCAGGTGCTGGCCTTCCTCGACCACTACGGCATCGCGGACGACGACGCGCGCGTCAACCAGTACGGCGGCGCCATCGCCTTCGGCCACCCGCTGGCCTCCTCCGGCGTCCGTCTGATGACGCAGCTGGCCCGCCAGTTCGAGGAGCAGCCGAACGTCCGCTACGGCCTGACCACGATGTGCGTCGGCTTCGGCATGGGCGCGACGGTCATCTGGGAGAACCCGCACTTCGAGGGGGACAAGTGAGCACCACCACCGAGCTTCTGAAGCAGGCCTCGGAGCTGTTCCCGGACGAGGTCGTCACCCAGGCCCACGTACGCCACTTCGAGCTGCCGTTCGGCGCGGGCCGCTTCGCGCTGATCACGCTGGACAACGGCCTGGACCACACCAAGCCGACCACCTTCGGCCCGGCCTCGCTGGCGAACCTCGACGCCGCGATCGACCAGGTCGAGAAGGAGGCGGCCGAGGGCACCATCGTCGGTGTCGGTGTCACCGGCAAGCCGTTCATCTTCGCGGTCGGCGCCGACCTCAAGGGCGTGGAGATCCTCAAGGAGCACGAGCACGCGCTGGCCATCGGCAAGGGCGGCCACGAGGTCTTCAAGCGCCTGTCGGCCCTCGCCGTCCCGACGTTCGCGTACTACAACGGCGCGGCGATGGGCGGTGGCGTCGAGGTCGGTCTGCACTGCTCCTACCGGACCGTCTCCAAGGCGATCCCGGCGTTCTCGCTGCCCGAGGTCTTCCTCGGCCTGGTCCCCGGCTGGGGCGGCTGCACGCTGCTGCCGAACCTGATCGGCGCCGACAAGGCCGTCTCGGTCATCATCGAGAACAGCCTCAACCAGAACAAGCAGCTCAAGGGCGCGCAGGTCTTCGACCTCGGCATCGCCGACGCCCTCTTCGAGGGCGCCGACTTCCTGGAGCAGTCGCTGATCTGGACGGCGAACGTCCTCAAGGGTGACGTCACCGTCGAGCGTCCGGTGATCGACCGCGGTGAGGCCTGGGACCAGGCCGTCGCCAAGGGCCGCTTCATCGCCGACTCCAAGGTGCACGGCGCCGCTCCGGCCGCCTACCGCGCCCTGGACATCATCGCCGCCGCCAAGAACGGCGACCTGCAGCAGGGATACGACGCCGAGGACGTCGCCCTCGCCGACCTGATCATGGGTGGCGAACTGCGCGCCGGTATCTACGCGTTCAACCTGGTCCAGAAGCGCGGCAAGCGTCCCGCCGGCGCCCCGGACAAGAACCTGGCCCGCCCGGTCACCAAGGTCGGCGTCGTCGGCGCCGGTCTGATGGCCTCGCAGCTCGCCCTCCTCTTCCTGCGCCGCCTGGAGGTGCCGGTCGTGCTGACCGACATCGACCAGGAGCGCGTCGACAAGGGTGTGGGCTACGTCCACGCCGAGATCGAGAAGCTGCTCGGCAAGGGCCGGATCAACCAGGACAAGGCCAACCGCCTCAAGGCGCTGGTCACCGGTGTCCTGGACAAGGCCGAGGGCTTCGCGGACGCGGACTTCATCATCGAGGCCGTGTTCGAGGAGATCGGTGTCAAGCAGCAGGTGTTCGCGGAGGTCGAGGCGGTCGCCCCGGCGCACGCGATCCTCGCGACCAACACCTCCTCGCTGTCGGTGACGGAGATGGCGTCGAAGCTCAAGCACCCCGAGCGGGTCGTCGGCTTCCACTTCTTCAACCCGGTCGCGGTGCTGCCGCTGCTGGAGATCGTCCGCGGCGAGCAGACGGACGACGCGTCGCTCGCGACCGCGTTCGCCGTCGCCAAGAAGCTGAAGAAGACCGCGGTGCTGGTCAAGGACGCGCCGGCGTTCGTCGTGAACCGCATCCTGACCCGCTTCATGGGCGAGATCCAGAACGTCATCGACGAGGGCACCCCGGTCGACGTCGCGGAGAAGGCGGTGGAGCCGCTGGGCCTGCCGATGTCTCCCCTCGTCCTCCTGGAGCTTGTCGGCCCGGCGATCGGCCTGCACGTCTCCGAGACGCTGCACGGCGCGTTCCCGGAGCGCTTCACGGTCTCCCCCAACCTCAAGGCGGTCGTGGAGGCGGGCAAGCGTGGCTTCTACGTGTACGACAGCGGCAAGCCGGAGCTGGACCCGGAGGTCGCCGCGCTGCTGAAGCAGGGCGACTCCGTCCTGACCGAGGAGCAGGTGCGGGCGCGGGTGCTCGACGCGGTGGCGCAGGAGATCGGGCTCATGCTCGACGAGGGTGTCGTCGCCGAGGCCCAGGACATCGACCTCTGCCTGATCACGGGCGCCGGCTGGCCCTTCCACCTGGGCGGCATCACGCCGTACCTGGACCGTGAGGGTGTCTCCGAGCGCGTGAACGGCAAGAAGTTCCTGGCGCCGGGCGTGGCGTCGGTTCCGGCGTAACACCGGTGACCGTGTGAAGGGCCCCCGCGGCGGCGGGGGCCCTTTCGCATGCTCAGGGGAAGTCGGGCCCGACTCGGTCGAGGTCACAGCGGACCGCCGTGACCGGGCCGTGGCCGGCCGAAGGCAGCAGCTCTCGGCCGAGGTGGCAAGGGCCGCCGGTCGGCGCCCTGGCCGAAGACGCCCCGCGCCCGGCCTCTCACCGCCGCCGAGCGCTTCCCCGCCCATGACAGACTGAGAACCTCACCACCACGACAGAGTAGGGCAGTTACCACCATGACGGACGCAGCGGATCCGGCGGGTACGGCGCGCGCGACCCTTCCGCTGCTCGTCGTCGACGGTGCGAACGTCGTCGGATCCGTGCCCGACGGCTGGTGGCGCGACCGGCGGGGGGCCGCCGAGCGGCTGCGCGACCGGCTGGTGCCGTACGCGCGGTCCGGTGTGGCCACTCTGGCCGGGCCGCTGGAGCTGGTCCTGGTGGTCGAGGGCGCGGCCCGGGGTGTGGCCTCCGTGCCCGGCGTACGCGTCGAGGAGGCACCCGGAAGCGGCGACGACCGCATCGTGGAGATCGCGGCGGCCGCCGGTGAACGCCCCTGCCTGGTGGTCACCGCCGACCGCGAACTGCGCCGCAGGGTGGCCGAACTGGGCGCGGAGGTCACCGGCCCGCGCGCGGTGCTCGGCCGAACCTTCTAGGGGGTGTTCCCGGCGGTCTGCTGAGCCTCCTTCTCCCGCAGGGCGAGAACGCTGTGTGTGCGGCCGTAGAGGAAGTAGACGACGAAACCGATCACCATCCAGATGGCGAACCGCAGCCAGGTCTCGGCCGGCAGGTTGAGCATCAGCCACAGCGAGGCGCACACCGACAGGACCGGGATGACCGGGACCCACGGGGTGCGGAAGGCGCGGGGCAGGTCCGGACGGGTCCGGCGCAGGATCACCACGCTGATCGCGACGACCACGAACGCGAAGAGCGTGCCGATGTTCACCAGTTCGGCCAGTTCGCTCAGGCTGGTGAAACCGGCGACGATCGCGATGACCACGCCGAGCAGGATGGTCGGCCGGTGCGGGGTCCGGAAGCGCGGGTGGACGCGGGAGAAGAAGCGCGGCAGCAGGCCGTCACGGCTCATCGCGAAGAAGACGCGCGTCTGGCCCAACAGCAGGATCATGCAGACCGTCGTCAGGCCTACGGCGGCGCCGAAGCTGATCACGCCCGCGTACCAGGGGTGTCCGATGGCCTTGAAGGCGTCGGCGAGCGGGGCCTCCACGGACAGCTTGGAGTACTTCTGCATGCCGGTGACGACGATGGAGACGGCGACGTAGAGCACGGTGCAGATGAACAGCGAGCCGAGGATGCCGCGCGGCATGTCCCGCTGGGGGTTGCGGGTCTCCTCGGCGGCGGTGGCCACGATGTCGAAGCCGATGAAGGCGAAGAACACCACGGAGGCGGCCGTGAAGATGCCCATCACACCGAAGTTGGCCGGCGCCCAGCCGAACATCAGCTGGATGAGCGGGGCCTTGAGGTTGCCGCCGGCCGGCACCGGCTGCGCCGGCGGGATGAACGGCTTGTAGTTGCCGCCCTTGATGAAGAAGGCGCCGGCCACGATCACGATGAGGACGACGACCACCTTGATGGCGACGACGAGCGAGGTGATCCGGGCCGAGAGTTTCATGCCGAGGACGAGGATGCCGGTGAGCACGAGGACCAGGGCGGCGGCGAGGATGTCGAAGCCGAAGCCGGTGGCGTTGTCCCGGCCGGCCAGGTAGTCCGGCAGGTGCCAGCCGGCGTTGTCCAGCAGCGAGCGGATGTAGCCGGACCAGCCGACCGCGACCACCGCCGTGCCGAGCGCGAACTCCAGGACGAGGTCCCAGCCGATGATCCAGGCGGGCAGCTCGCCCAGGGAGGAGTAACTGAACGTGTACGCCGAGCCCGCCACGGGGACCGTGGACGCGAACTCGGCGTAGCAGAGGGCGGCGAGCGCGCACACCACGCCGGCCGCCACGAAGGCCAGGGACACCGCCGGTCCGGCGTTGTTCCTGGCGACCTGTCCGGTGAGGACGAAGATGCCGGTGCCGATGATGACACCGACGCCGAAGACGGTCAGGTCGAGCGCGGAGAGGGACTTCCTGAGCGCATGCTCCGGCTCCTCGGTGTCCTGGATGGACTGCTCGACGTTCTTCGTCCTGAACAGCGCGCTGCTCAATGCCTTACCTCCCACGCCCGTGGGTTCCCGACGCCCGGCATGATCGGGCGGGTCGGGAAGCGTATGCCCCGGTACGGGCAGGTTCACGCAAACGGGCCGGTTCCGCCACCGCAGGGAGTGGCGTGACCGGCCCGTGGGGGCGCGTTCGGCGTCAGTCGCGCGCCGGCTCCACCGAGTCCACCTCGGCGGCCGTACGGTCGAACCGGCCGTCCAGCCTGGAGACCAGTCCGGTGACCTGGCGGGCGATGTCCGGGGCGGTCAGGCCGATCTCGGTGAGGACCTCGCCGCGGGAGGCGTGGTCGAGGAAGCGCGGCGGGATGCCGAAGTCGCGCAGCGGCACGTCCACGCCCGCGTCGCGCAGGGCCTGGGCGACCGCGGAGCCGACACCGCCGACGCGGCTGTTGTCCTCGACGGTGACGACGACCCGGTGCCGCTCGGCCAGCGGGGCCATGGCCTCGTCGACGGGCTTGACCCAGCGCGGGTCGACGACGGTGGTGGAGATGCCCTGCTGGTCCAGCAGGCCGGCGATCTCCAGGCACATCGGGGCGAGGGCGCCGACCGAGACGAGCAGCACGTCGGGCTTGTCGGTACCGGGCTCGCGCAGCACGTCCATGCCGCCGACCCGGCCCACGGCCGGTACGGCGGGGCCGACGGCGCCCTTGGAGAAGCGGACCACGGTCGGCGCGTCCTCGACGGCGACGGCTTCCCTGAGCTGCGCGCGCACCTGCTCGGCGTCGCGCGGGGCGGCCAGCCTCAGGCCCGGCACGACCTGCAGGATCGACATGTCCCACATGCCGTTGTGGGAGGCGCCGTCCGTTCCGGTGACACCGGCCCGGTCCAGCACGAACGTCACCCCGCACTTGTGCAGGGCCACGTCCATGAGGACCTGGTCGAAGGCGCGGTTGAGGAAGGTGGCGTACACGGCGAAGACGGGGTGCAGCCCGGCGTACGCGAGGCCCGCGGCGGAGACGGCGCCGTGCTGCTCGGCGATGCCGACGTCGTAGATCCGGTCCGGGAAGGTGTCGGCGAACTTCTTCAGGCCGACCGGCTGCAGCATGGCCGCCGTGATCGCCACGATGTCGTCGCGCTCCTTGCCGAGCTCGACCATCTCGTCGCCGAAGACGGAGGTCCAGTCGGCGCCCGCGGCCTTGATCGGCAGGCCGGTGTCGGGGTGGATGGGCCCGATGCCGTGGAAGCGGTCGGCCTCGTCCTGCAGGGCGGGCTGGTAGCCGCGGCCCTTCTCGGTGAGGCAGTGCACGATGACCGGCCCGCCGAACCGCTTGGCCCGCGCCAGCGCGGACTCCAGCGCCTCGATGTCGTGGCCGTCGATCGGGCCGACGTACTTCAGGCCGAGGTCCTCGAACATGCCCTGCGGGGCGATGAAGTCCTTCAGCCCCTTCTTGGCGCCGTGCAGGGTCTCGTAGAGCGGCCTGCCGACGACGGGCGTGCGCTCCAGCAGGTCCTTCCCGCGGGCGAGGAACCGCTCGTAGCCGTCGGTCGTGCGCAGCGTGGCCAGGTGGTTGGCGAGTCCGCCGATGGTGGGGGCGTACGACCGCTCGTTGTCGTTGACGACGATGACCAGCGGGCGGTCCTTGGCGTCGGCGATGTTGTTCAGCGCCTCCCAGGCCATACCGCCCGTCAGGGCGCCGTCACCGATGACGGCGACGACATGGCTGTCCCGCTTCCTGAGCTGGTTGGCCTTGGCGATGCCGTCGGCCCAGCCGAGGACGGTGGAGGCGTGGCTGTTCTCGATGACGTCGTGCTCGGACTCGGCCTGCGAGGGGTAGCCGGACAGGCCGCCCTTCTGCTTCAGCCTGGCGAAGTCCTGCCGGCCGGTGAGCAGTTTGTGCACATAGGACTGGTGACCGGTGTCCCAGAGCACCTTGTCCTTCGGCGAGTCGAAGACCCGGTGCAGGGCGATGGTCAGCTCCACCACACCGAGGTTGGGGCCGAGGTGGCCGCCGGTCTTGGAGACGGCGTCCACGAGGAAGGTCCGGATCTCCCCCGCCAGCTGGTCCAGCTCCTCCGGGGTGAGCCGGTCCAGATCGCGCGGTCCCCTGATGCGGGTCAGCAGCGGCACCCGTGCCTCCTTGCGTTGAGCTGATCGAGCTTTGCCGGGCTCGCCCGAGTCTAATGTTCTTGCTTTGGCAGACATGACAGTGCCCGGCACGTTTCGATGTGCCGGGCACTGCTGGTAGCCAACGGCGTTATGCGCGCCCTGCGGTCTTCTGCGTCTTCCGGGTGATCGAGTCGATCACCACGGTGGTGAGCAGAACCGCGGCGGTGATCATGTACTTCACCGGCTCCGCGATGGACTCCAGCTGCAGCCCGTACTGGATCGACACGATCACCAGCACACCGAGCAGCGCGTTCCAGGTGCGGCCCCGGCCGCCGAAGAGCGACGTACCGCCGATGACGGCCGCGGCGATCGCGTTCATCAGCAGGTCACCGGTACCGGCGCTCTGGTTCGCCGACGCGATCTTCGAGGCCAGGAAGAGACCACCGACCGCCGCGAAACCGCCGGAGACGGCGAACACGGAGATCCGTACGGCGGTGACGTTGATACCCGCACGCCGGGACGCCTCGACGCTGCCGCCGAGCGCGAAGATCTTGCGGCCGTACGACGTGCGCCGCAGCACGAAGTCCGTGGCGATCAGGAAGGCGAGGAAGATCACCGTGGCCAGCGGCAGGCCCTTGTACTGGTTGTACATGTAGGCCGCGGCGAAGGCGATCACGGCCAGCAGCGCCGAGCGCAGGATCGTGTCGCTGAGCGGCCGGGACGGCACGCCCGCGGCCTCCCGGCGCCGGTTGCCCAGGAAGGAGGTGAGGAAGAACACGGCGACCACGACGACGGCGAGCCCGTAGGCGGCGGCCACGTCCGAGAAGTAGTACGTGGTCAGCTTGCCGACCAGACCGTTCGGGTCGAGGTTGATCGTGCCGTCGGCGCCCAGCACCTTCAGCATGAAGCCCAGCCAGAACAGCAGACCGGCCAGCGTGACGGCGAAGGCGGGGGCGCCGAGCACCGCGAAGAAGAAGCCGTGCAGCGCGCCGATGGCGACACCGGCGGCGAGGGCGACGAGCACGGCCGCCCACTCGGGCCAGCCCTGGTTGACCGCGAGGACACCGGCGAGGGCACTGGCCGCGCCGCTGACCGAGCCGACGGACAGGTCGATCTCGCCGAGCAGCAGCACGAAGACGATGCCGACCGAGATCATGCCCGTGCCGACCATCGTGATCGTGATGTCGTTGATGTTCTGCGCGGACAGGAAGTTGGAGTTCAGGACCTGGAAGATGACGCAGATGACCGCGAGGCCCAGGATCACCGGGAGGGAACCCAGCTCGCCGGCCTTCATCTTGCGCTTGAACTCGTGCCAGTAGCCGAGCAGGCCCTCTTGCTGGACCAGCAGACGCGGGTCGACCGCGGTGACCGCGGCGGCCGCGGCCTCGGGGTTCTCCACGACGGGCGGGTCGTCCTGCGCCGGGGTCTGCTCGCTCGCGGAGGTCTTGTCGATGCTCACTTGGAAACCTCCCCGTTCGTGCGCGCCGCACGGCGGGTCACGGCGTTGTCGGTGGCGCCGGTGATGGCGGAGATGATCTCCTCCTGCGAGGTCGTCTTGACCTCGAAGACGCCGTTGTTGCGGCCGAGGCGCAGGACGGCGACCTTGTCGGCCACCGCCTTCACGTCCGCCATGTTGTGGCTGATGAGGATGACGGCGTGACCGCGCTCGCGCAGGCGCTCCACGAGGTCGAGGACCTGGGCGGTCTGCTCGACGCCGAGGGCGGCGGTGGGCTCGTCGAGGATGACCAGCTTGGGCTCGCCGAGCATGGAGCGGGCGATGGCCACGGTCTGGCGCTGACCGCCGGAGAGCGAGGCGATCGGGATACGGACGCTGGGAATGCGGATCGAGAGCGTGGTGAGCAGCTCGCGCGAGCGGCGCTCCATCTCGACCTCGTCCAGGACGCCCCACTTCCTCAGCTCACGGCCGAGGAACAGGTTGCCGACGACGTCGATGTTGTCGCACAGCGCGAGGTCCTGGTAGACCGTCGCGATGCCGAGCGCCTGGGCGTCGTGCGGCCGGGTGATGGCGACGGGCTTGCCGTCCCATTCGATGACACCCTCGTCGATCGGGTGCACGCCGGCGATCGTCTTGACCAGCGTGGACTTTCCGGCGCCGTTGTCGCCCACCAGGGCGACCACCTCACCGGCGTGGACCTCAAGCTCTACGTCGGTGAGCGCCTGAACGGCACCGAACCGCTTGGAGACCCCGCGCAACGCCAGCACGGGCGTAGCGGACACGTGAACCATCTCCTTCGCCGCCTGACCCGGCGGGAGGTTGTGCAGAAATCTGGGTGGGTGGGTTGGGAGCAACCCTGTGGGGGGTTCCGTCCGGCGCCCCGCGCCGAGCTTGCGGGGCTTCGTGTTGTACGCGGGACGCCGGAGGAGCCTTGGGGGCGGTCAGTCGGCTTCCCTACCGGCATTCAAGGACGAACGCCGGTGTGCGGGAAGGGACTTGGCGCTGCTTACTTGAGGCCGATCTTGTCGCAGGCCGCCTTGTAGTCGGCGGTGCAGATGTCCGCGACGGTGTAGTAGCCCTGCTTGATGACCGTGTCCTTGATGTTGTCCTGGGTCAGCGAGACGACCGGGACGATGACCGACGGGACGTCCTTGGCGCTGCCGCTGGAGACCTTGTCCTTGGCGACGGAGCTCAGGTCCTGGCCCTTGGCGACGGCGACCGCCAGCTCGGCGGCGACGTTCGCCTCCTGCGGGTAGGACTTGAAGACGCTCATGTACTGCGTACCGGCGACGATGCGCTGCACACCGGCGAGCTCGGCGTCCTGGCCGGTGACCGGGACCTTGATGCCGGCCGCGCTGAGGGCGGTGATGATACCGCCGGCCATGCCGTCGTTGGCGGAGTAGACACCCGCGATGTTGCCCTTGCCGACCGCGGAGATCGCCGCCTCCATCTCGGAGTTGGCGTTGTCCGGCGACCACTCCTTGGTGTCGTACTCCTTGGCGATCGTGACCTTGCCCTGGAGGACGTCGTGGGCGCCCTTCTTGAACTGGGCGGCGTTCGGGTCGGTGACCGAGCCGTTGACCATGACGATCTTGGAGGCCGTGGTGGCCTTGCTGCCCAGCGCCTTCAGCAGGGCCTGGCCCTGGGTCTTGCCGACCTCCTCGTTGTCGAACGAGGTGTAGGCGCTGATCGGGCCCTCGGCCAGGCGGTCGTAGGCGACGACCTTGATGCCGGCGTCCACGGCCTTCTGCACGGAGTTCTGGATGGCCTTGGCGTCCACCGCGTCCAGGATCAGGACGTCCACCTTGTTGGTGATCATGGTGTCGACCTGCTGGGCCTGCAGGTTCGCGTCCTGGCGGGCGTTGTTGTACTCCAGGGTCGCCTTGCCGTTCGTCAGCTCCTTGATCTTCTTCTCGATCAGCGGCCGGTCGAACTTCTCGTAACGCGCGGTCTTGTTCTCCGGAAGCAGGAGACCGACCTTGATGTTGTCGCCCTTCTTGGCGGCGGACGAGGAGGAAGAGTTGCTGCTGCTCTTCGACTCCTTGGCGCTGCCACAGGCGGCCAGTGTGACGGCCATCGCACCAGCGGCAACGACAACGGCGGCACGACGCATACGTGCGTTCACTTCAGAAACCTCCCTGACGAGGCCGCGTCGTTGCGGCCGAGGTGGCTGGAAGTCAACTCGGCCGCGAGTTCGACGTCAAGAAGTAAATCCTTAACGAGATGGCAACGGTGCCATCCGTTCTCTAAGTGAAGGCAGGTGCCACCACGGACAGGGCGCCCGTGACATTCCCGTCCAAAAGGGTCGAATCACCCATCTCGCTCAGGGCGAGGGCGAGCGCCCCGAGCACCTCCGCGCGGCCCCCAAGTGCCCCTGGAAGCACGGACAGTTGGCGTGCCGCGCTGGGGATGGCGTAGCGCCCCACGGACTCCCTGATCGGGCCGAGCACCAGCTCACCGGCCTCGGCGAGATCACCGCCGAGGACCACTCGGCTCGGGTTCAGCAGATTGCAGAGATTGGCCACTCCACTGCCGATGTGGCGGCCGACGTCGGCGATCACCCGACGGCAGCCCGGGTCACCCTCCCTGGCCAGCCGTACGACGCCCTCGAGCGTGAGGTCGGGGCCGTGGCTGGGCTGGAGCAGCGGGAGCACATAGCGTGCGGCCGCGAAGGTCTCCAGGCAGCCGCGGTTGCCGCAGCGGCAGACCGGGCCGGATTCATCCAGCGTAATATGCCCGATTTCGCCCGCGGTGCCGCCCGGGCCTCGGTAGATCTTCCCGTCGATCACCAGTCCGGCGCCGACACCGCTCGCGACCTTGATGTACGCCAGGTCGCGCACACCCTTCCCGCTGCCCCAGACCAGCTCCCCGAGGGCGCCGAGGTTGGCGTCGTTGTCCACGTGCACGGGCACACCGAGCCGCTCGCGCAGCTCCTCGGCCGGTTTGGTGCCGCCCCAGCCCGGCAGGATCGAGGTCGACCCCAGCGTCCCCGACTCGACGTCGATCGGGCCCGGCACGCCGAGACCCACCCCGGCGACCTTGGACCGGTTCACCCCGGTGGCCGCGATCAGCCGGCTGACCAGCCGTTCGGCCCGGTCGAAGCCCTGCGCGGCGGACGCGTCGACGTCCAGCGGCTCGGACTCCTCGGCGAGCACCTGATGGGCGAGGTTCCCGATCGCGACGCGCAGATGGGTGTGCCCGAAGTCCACGCCGATCACGATGCCGGCGTCCCCGCTGAGGCTGACGCTGCGGGCCCGCCGGCCACCGGCCGACGTGGGCGTGACCTCGACGGTTCCGCCGTCCTTCAGCTCCCGCACGATGTTGGAGACGGTCGCGGCGGACAGACCGGTCGTCCGCGCGATCTCCGCCTGTGTGAGGGATCCGGCCAGGCGAACGGCCCGTACGACCCGCTCCAGGTTGGCTCGGTGCAGCGACGACTGCGACCCTGGAGTCTCCACAACGACCTCCTGAGCGCGAGGCCGCTTCAGCGAGGCCCCGCGTATGTCCAACTAGTGAACTCTAAGCTGAGCCGTTCGGGGCGTCTTACGTCAAGAGGTTGAACCGTTTCCGGGTCCGCCGGAAACGGGGGACACAGCGGCGCACGCCGCCCCGGAGAGCCGGAACGGCGTGCACATGGTCGGTCGCACAGGGTGTCGGGCCTACTTCAGCGCCCCCGCGGTCAGGCCCTGGACGACCTGGCGCTGGAACACGATGTACGCCCCGAGCACCGGCAGCATGGCCATCACCAGGCCCGCGAAGAGGCCGGACCAGTCGCCCTTGTAGCCCTGGCTGACCGCCAGCTGGACCAGGCCCTGGGTGAGGACCTTCTTGTCGGGGTCGGTGTTGAGGACCGTGGGCAGCATGTACTGGTTCCACTGGCCCAGGAAGTTGAAGATGCCGACGCTGATCAGGCCCGGCTTGGCCATCGGCAGCATGATCTGGAAGAACGTACGCGTGTGCGAGGCGCCGTCCACGAAGGCCGCCTCCGCGACCGAGGTGGGCAGGGTGCGGAAGAAGGCCGTCAGGAAGAAGACCGTGAACGGCAGCGAGTACGCGATGTAGACCAGGATCAGCCCGTGGATCGTGTTCAGCAGGCCCATGTTGTTCACGACGTAGAACAGCGGGACCAGCGCGAGCATGATCGGGAAGCTCATGCCGCCGACGAACAGGTAGTAGATGAAGCGGTTGCCCGGGAAGTCGAAGCGGGCGAGGACGTAGGCGGCCATGGAGCCGAGGACCAGGGTGCCGATGAGCGAGCCGCCGACCACCAGGACGGTGTTGAGGAAGTAGTCGCTCATGTTGGCCTGGGTCCAGGCCCGCGACCAGTTGTCGAAGTGCAGCTTGTCCGGCAGCGACCAGGGCGAGCCGAAGATGGAGCTGTCGCTCTTGAAGGACGTCATCACCGCCCACAGCAGCGGCGTGACCACCATGATCGCCCAGACGATCAGCACGCCGTGCGAGAAGACGTTGAGGACACCGCCCTCCCTCTTCTTCTTCCCGGCGGGCCCGGGCGCCGGTACGTCGATCTTGGAGACGGCCGCGCCGGACTCGGCCGGCAGCGGTGCGGGGGTCTCGGTCGTCTTCATCCTTCTCAGAACTCCAGCCGCTCGCGACGGCCCAGCCGCATCACGATCGCCGCGAACGCGAGCGTGACGACGAGCAGGGCGACGCCGATCGTGGTGGCGTAGGCGGCCTGACCGTCCCGGAACGCCTTCTGGTACACGTACAGGACCAGCACGGTGGTCGAGTAGTCGGGCCCGCCCGGACCGGTCGTCATGATCTGTACGACCGCGAACGACTCGGCGCCGAGCGCGAGGATGCCCATGTAGACCCAGCCGGACTGCACGGTGTCCCACAGCAGCGGCAGGGTGATGCGGAAGAAGGTGGCGGCCCGGCCCGCGCCGTCGAGCAGCGCCGACTCGTACAGCTCGGTCGGGATCGAGGCCATGCCGGCCGAGAACAGGACCACGAAGAAACCGACCGTGGACCAGACGAGCACGGCCATCACACACCACAGCGCGAGGTTCGGGTCGCCCAGCCACAGCGGCTGGACACTGTCGAGGCCGATGCCGCGCAGGATCGAGTTGATCGCGCCGCTGTCCGGGTTGTACGCGAACTGGAACAGCAGCGCGACGATCGCGATGGACAGCACCTGCGGGAAGAAATAGACGATTTTGTAGAAGGAGGAGCCCCGGACACCCGAGATCACGGGGCCGCCCCTTCTCCGCCGTCCGCCCACATTGATCATGAAGGCGAAGAACAGCGCCAGACTGATCGTCACCAGTGGCAGCACCAGGGCGAACAGCAGACTGTGCTCCAGCGACTTCCAGAAGATGTCGTCGTGGAACATCCTCGTGTAGTTGTCGAAGCCGACCATCTTGAATTCGGGGCTCAGGCCGGTCCAGTCCGTGAACGAATAGTAGATGGACTGGATGAACGGCCAGACCACGAAGAGCGCGTACAGTCCCAGGGGCAATGCCAGAAACCCCACAATGAACCGGTACTTGCCGTGCTGCATCGCCACTCCGGTGCGGTCAGGGGGTGCTGATTACTGGTGCTTGTAGTGCTTGACGGTGGTGTCCTTGGCCGTTTCGTCGGCGAATCCCTGGATCTTCTTGACGGCCTCGGCCGGGGTGAGCCGGCCCGCCATCATCTCGCCGAGACCGGCCACCCCGATCTTCTCCTTCTGCAGCTGCACGTACCAGTCCTGAAGCCGCGGATTCACCACGTTGGATCCGGCCAGTTGGAGTGCGGCCACACCCGACTTCAGACCCGGGGTGAGGGTGATGCCGGTCGTACCGCCGTTGTAGGCGGTCAGCGACTTCACCTTGGCGGTGAAGTTCTTCGAGGACGCCTCGGAGAGCATGATGCGCAGCTGCTCCATGCCCCCCTCGGGGTTCGCCGCCTTGGCCGGCACGATGAACGGCTCGCCGCCGGAGGCCCAGATGGTGCCGAAGGGCATCTTGTCGGAGCCGTCGATGCCGGTGGGCGCGGAGACCGCGAGGTTGAAGTCCTTGGGGATGACGTTCGCCGACTCGTTCTCCACCCAGGAGCCGTTCGGGATGAACAGCGCCTCGCCCTTGGCCCAGGCGGTCTGCGACTGGATGTGGTCCAGGCCCGGGGTGCCCTTGAGGATGTAGCCCTTCTGGTAGAGCTCGTAGTACGCCTCGAAACAGGCCTTGACGGCCGGGTGCTTCCAGGCGTTCGGCTCCAGGTTGTCGATGGCGTCGAGCACCTCGCGGCCGCCGACCTTGCCGATCATCGGGTAGAGCGAGAAGGGGAGGTAGTACGGGTACTTGCCCGCGTACGTCCAGCCCGCCATGCCCTTCTTCTTGGCCTTCTCGCAGACCGCGAGCATCTCGTCCCAGGTCTTCGGGTACTCGGCGTCGAGCGAGTCCAGGGCCTTCTGCGAGTACCAGACGCCGTACACCGTGTAGGCGTAGTACAGGATCCACACCGGGTTGCCGTCGAACTGGCCCATCTCCACGATGCCGGGGCGCAGCGTGTCGCGGACCTTCTTGGCCGGGTCGTCGTACGACGGCGCGTCCAGCAGCGGGGTGAGGTCGGCGAGCTGCTGCTTGCCGACGAGCACGCCCATGTCCATCTGCTCGGCACCGGAGTTGTCGATGAGGTCCGGCGGGGTGCCCTGGTTGAAGCGGGGCTGGAGGGTGGACTGGATCTTCTGGGTGGCGGAGAACTTCACCGTGACCTTGGGGAAGTCCTTCTGATAGATCTTCACCGCGTCCTCGGCGTACTCCTTGCCGAACCCGCCGTCGAAGAGGACGAATTCCATCTTCGCGGTGTCGTTGACCCCGAGCGGGTTCTTGGCGGTCTTCTTCCCCGCCTTGTCCTTCTTCTGACCGCCCCCGCCGCTGCTCGCACAGGCGGACAGCAGTCCCATACCCGGGGCCGCGACCAGGCCGAGCGCCGCGGACCGCTTGATCAGATCTCTACGGCCGACGCCTTCGGCACTGTTGTTCGAGGTGGATCCCATGCTCAAGTCCTCGCCTTCTCCAGGACTCAGGCGGTGAACCGGATCCTCCCCGGCACCGCTGTCGGGTCAAGCTGGGTGGTGCAGGGTCACGCTGGAAGTGCCGACAGGTATAGTCCACTTTCCGTCGCCTGAGCAAGATCGAATGCAGGGTTCGCGATGGGTCTTTTCCGAGTTGAGACCTCGGGGAAACGTGAGCCGCCATGGACGGCCCGACAGTGGAATTCGCGGCATAAGTCCCTGAATGCCACACCCAACACCCTTGACATCACCGGCCACTTGACGCCCTACTGGTTCCTGCGCCCCGAGCTTGACAACGTTGTCCGATGGGGGCGCAGGAGGGGAATCCGTAGATGCAGCGGAGAACTCGGCACAGATGGGGTCCGGCGGCCGTCCTCACGGCCGCCTTTGTCATGGCCGTCGGCGCACAGGGCGCGGCGGTCGCCCTGCCCGCCAAGGCTCCGGCCGTCGACCGGGAGTTCGCATCCTCGTTCGAGACGGGCGATCCGGCGCCGAACTGGATCGACACCGTGGACACCGCACCCGACGGCAGCAAGCGCGCCTCGGGCGTCGACGGCGGCTACAGCGCCGGCATCCCGGGCAACGTGACGGACCATGTCACCGATGTCCGGGCCAGCGGCGAGAACACGGGCGCCGGCGAGGTGAAGGAGAACCTGGTCGACGGCGAACCCGGCACCAAGTGGCTGACGTTCGAGCCCACCGGCTGGGTGGAGTTCGACCTCGACAAACCCGTCAGGCTGGCGACGTACGCGCTCACTTCGGCCAACGACGTCGCCGAGCGCGACCCCAGGGACTGGACCCTGCTCGGCTCCACCGACGGCAAGGACTGGAAGACACTCGACACCCGCGCGGACGAAACGTTCTCGGCGCGGTTCCAGACGACGTCGTACGACCTGGCCCAGCCGGGCGAGTACCAGCACTTCCGGCTGGAGATCACGAAGAACAACGGCGCCTTGGGCATTCTGCAGCTCGCCGATGTGCAGTTCTCCACCGGCGGCGGGGGCGGCCCGGTGCCGCAGGACATGCTGACGCTGGTCGACCAGGGCCCGACCGGCTCGCCGACGGCCAAGGCACGGGCCGGGTTCACCGGAAAGAGGGCCCTGCGCTACGCCGGGCGGCACACGGCGGCCGGCCGGGCGTACTCGTACAACAAGGTCTACGACGTGAACGTGAAGGTCGGCGCCGACACCCGGTTGTCGTACCGCGTCTTCCCGTCGATGGCGGACGGCGACCGCGACTACGACGCCACGAACGTCGCCGTGGACCTGGCCTTCACCGACGGCACCTATCTCAGCGACCTGGGCGCGCTGGACCAGCACGGGTTCCCGCTGTCCCCGCGCGGGCAGGGCGCGTCGAAGTCGCTGTACGTCAACCAGTGGAACAACGTGGCCTCGCGGATCGGCTCGGTGGCGGCCGGCAAGACGGTCGACCGGATCCTGGTGGCGTACGACTCCCCCGCCGGGCCGGCGAAGTTCCGGGGCTGGATCGACGACGTGGCCCTCAAGTCCGTGGCGCCGGAGAAGCCGAAGGCCCATCTGTCGGATTATGTGCTGACCACCCGGGGCACCAACTCCAGCGGCAGCTTCTCGCGCGGCAACACCTTCCCCGCGACCGCGCTTCCGCACGGCTTCAACTTCTGGACCCCGGTGACCAACGCGTCCTCGCTCAGCTGGCTGTACGAGTACGCGCGCGCGAACAACGAGGCCAACCTGCCCACGATCCAGGCGTTCAGCGCCAGCCATGAGCCGAGCCCGTGGATGGGTGACCGGCAGACCTTCCAGGTGATGCCGTCGGCCGCGTCCGGCACCCCGGACACCATCCGGCAGGAGCGCGCGCTGCCGTTCCGGCACGAGAACGAGACGGCGCGGCCGTACTACTACGGGGTCCGCTTCGAGAACGGCCTCAAGGCCGAGATGACCCCGGCCGACCATGCGGCGGTGCTGCGCTTCACGTACCCCGGCAAGGACGCGAGCGTGCTCTTCGACAACGTCACCGAGCAGGCGGGCCTGACCCTCGACCAGGAGCACGGGATCGTCACGGGCTTCTCGGACGTGAAGTCCGGCCTGTCGACCGGCGCGACCCGGCTGTTCGTCTACGGGGTGTTCGACAAGCCGGTGACGGACGCCGGAACGAGCGGGGTGAAGGGCTATCTGCGGTTCGACGCGGGCACGGACCACACCGTCACGCTGCGCCTGGCGACCTCGCTCATCAGCCTCGACCAGGCGAAGGACAACCTGCGCCAGGAGATCCCGGACGGCACCTCCTTCGACGCGGTGAAGGCCGGGGCCCAGCGCACCTGGGACAGGCTGCTCGGCAAGGTCGAGGTGCGGGGCGCGACCCCGGACCAGCTGACCACGCTGTACTCCAGCATGTACCGGCTGTACCTGTACCCCGACTCGGGCTTCGAGAAGGTGAACGGCGAGGACCAGTACGCCTCGCCCTTCGACCCCATGCCGAGCCAGGACACCCCGACCCACACCGGCGCGAAGATCGTCGACGGCAAGGTGTACGTCAACAACGGCTTCTGGGACACCTATCGGACCACCTGGCCGGCGTACGCGTTGCTGACGCCCACTCAGGCGGGCGAGATGGTCGACGGGTTCATACAGCAGTACAAGGACGGCGGCTGGACCTCCCGCTGGTCCTCCCCCGGTTACGCCGACCTGATGACCGGTACCTCCTCCGACGTGGCGTTCGCCGACGCGTACGTCAAGGGCGTGCGGTTCGACGCCGAGGCGGCCTACCAGGCGGCCCTGAAGAACGCGACCGTGGTCCCGCCGATGGCGGGCGTCGGCCGCAAGGGCATGACCACCTCCCCGTTCCTCGGCTACACCAGCACCGCCACCAGCGAGGGCCTGTCCTGGGCGATGGAGGGATACGTCAACGACTACGGCATCGCGCGGATGGGCGCGGCGCTGTACAAGAAGACCGGCGAGAAGCACTACAAGGAGGAGTCCGAGTACTTCCTCAACCGCGCCCGGGACTACGTGAACCTGTTCGACCCCGAGGTCGGCTTCTTCCAGGGCCGCGACGGCGACGGCAACCGGCGCCTGGATCCCTCGAAGTACGACCCGCGCGTGTGGGGTTACGACTACACGGAGACCAACGGCTGGGGCGACGCGTTCACCGTCCCGCAGGACAGCCGGGGCCTGGCCAACCTCTACGGCGGCCGGCAGGGCCTCGCCGACAAGCTGGACACGTTCCTCTCCACCCCGGAGACGGCCTCCCCGGACTTCGTCGGCTCCTACGGCGGTGTCATCCACGAGATGACCGAGGCCCGGGACGTCCGCATGGGCATGCTCGGCCAGTCCAACCAGCCCGCGCACCACATCCCGTACATGTACGACGCGGCCGGCCAGCCCTGGAAGACCCAGGCGACGGTCCGCGAGATCCTCTCCCGGCTCTACGCCGGCAGCGAGATCGGGCAGGGCTACCACGGCGACGAGGACAACGGCGAGCAGTCGGGCTGGTTCCTCTTCTCGGCGCTCGGCTTCTATCCGCTGGTCATGGGAAGCGGCGAGTACTCCATCGGCTCCCCGCTCTTCCAGCAGGTCACCGTGCACCTGGAGAACGGCCGTGACCTGGTGATCAAGGCCCCGGGGAACAGCGCGAAGAACGTGTACGTACAGGGCGTGACCTTCAACGGCCGCCCCTGGACGTCCACGTCGCTCCCCCACTCGCTGCTGTCCAGGGGCGGGGTGCTGGAGTTCTTCATGGGCGCCAAGCCGTCCACCTGGGGCACCGGCAAGGACGCGGCGCCGGTGTCCCTCACCCAGGACGACAAGGTGCCGACGCCCCGCTCGGACGTCCTGAAGGGCGAGGGGCCACTGTTCGACAACACCTCGGCGACGGACGCGACGTTCACCTCGGCGGACCTCCCGGTCGACCACGCGGTGAAGCCCGCCCAGTACACGCTGACGTCCTCGGCCGATCACACCAGGGCGCCAACGGGCTGGACCCTCCAGGGTTCGACCGACGGCACCACGTGGAAGACCCTGGACAACCGCACGGGCGAAACGTTCCCCTGGGCCCACCAGACCCGGGCGTTCACCATCGCCACACCGGGCACGTACAGCAGGTACCGGCTGGTGCTGAACGGTGCGTCGACACTGGCGGAGGTGGAACTGCTGGCCTGACACCGGCACGGAGAAGGGGGCGGACCTGATCGGGCCCGCCCCCTTGCACGCTGGACGCCTGCGATGGTCTTGCCGGCTGGAGCCGTGAACGGCTTGGTGGCGAAGACGTAGAGAGCAACCGGGCCCTGGCCGACGCCCGAGACATTGCGGTACGCGGCCTTGGCGACGACCTCGTTGCCGTACTGGACGCCGCCGCCTCCCCCGCCGGCCGTCCAGTCGGTGCAGGCGACGGTCGGGGTGGTCTGCTGGTTCCCGTTGACCGCGCTGCAGATGAAGGCAGACTGGCTTACAGGTGTGGTTAGTTGGATGTTCGGCCGTTCGCCGAGGCGTTGTCCGGGCGCCCGTCGGGCGAGTTGGTCGCCCGGGGGTGAGTCCGGCCCGCGAGGGCCTGGCGGGATTGACTTGCTCTCCCTCATGAAGAGAGGGAGATTCTGGCCTGCGCGCCTGATGCGGTGGGTGCGCGCCAGGCCCTTGACCGCCAGGTCCTCCACAGCGACCGTTTGGTTCTCACGGATCAGCCTCGTGGACAACTGGTGGTGGAACTCCCGGCGTGCGTCGGCCACCTTCGCGTGGGCGCGGGCGACTTTCAGGCGGGCCTTGGCCCGGTTCTTCGATCCCTTCTGTTAACGTGCGCCACCCGTACCACGGAAGATCACGTGTACCCCGGCAGGCCGCGATGGATCACTCGGTCGGGCTACCTCAAGTGGGTTGACATCGTTGTCGGTTGAGGCCATAGACAACGTTGTCGCCCTCGGTCGATTTCAGACGATCCCACAGCCCGCCCTCACAAGCCGGCACCACCCGGGCGGATGTCCACCCCCCTCACCCGCCCGGCTCGCGGACCCGGTGCGCACCGCCACCGGGTCCGCCCAGAGCGACCGTGCGGACAGACAAACCGTCCCGTCCCCACCGTGACTCAAGGGGCGGGAGTTTTCTCGCGTGACGCATGAGGTGCAGAAAGCCTCTCCACTTCGCGGACCGGCCATAGGCAGCCGGGCAAATGGGTGCTACAAATGCCGCATGTCGGACGCATTCGCCCGATTCAGGCGTCACTTCCGGCGCATCAGAGCCGGCAGGAGCCCGCGCAGCGTCGCCGGGCAGGTCTTCCTTTTGCAAGTGGCGCTGGTGGCACTGCTCGTGGTCTGCGGCGTCATCGCTCTCGTCGTGCAGTCGGAACGTGACACCACCAGTGAGGCCAGGCGCCGGTCCGTCGCCGTCGCGCAGACCTTCGCGCACTCGCCCGGCATCCTGCAGGCCCTGCGCACTCCGGCGCCGTCCAAGGTGCTCCAGCCCCTCACCGAGGCGGCACGCAGGGCAGCGGGCGTCGACTTCATCGTGGTCATGGACACCAAGGGCATCCGCTTCACCCATCCCATCCCGAGCAAGATCGGGCACCGGTTCGTGGGCACGATCGGGCCGTCACTGGCCGGGAAGGTCTACACCGAGACGGTCCACGGGCCGCTCGGCCACGAGGAACAGGCGACCGTTCCGGTCGACGACACGCACGGCAGGGTCGTCGCCCTCGTCTCCGCCGGGCTCAAGGTGAAGAACGTGACCGGCGAGGTGTACCGGCAGCTCCCGATCATCCTGGCCACCGGGGCCGGCGCGCTCGTGGTGTCGACGGGCGGTACGGCACTGGTGGGCCGGCGCCTGCGACGGCAGACGCACAGCCTGGCCCCGGACGAGATGACCCGGATGTACGAGCACCACGACACGGTGCTGCACTCGGTGCGCGAGGGCGTGCTCATCGTCGGTGGTGACGGGCGGCTGCTGCTGGTCAACGACGAGGCCGCGCGGCTGCTGGAGCTGCCCTCCGACGCCGAGGGGCGCGCGGTGCGGGACCTGCCGGGGCTCGACGCCGCGACGGTGGACCTGCTCGTCTCCGGGCGCGACGCCTCCGACGAGGTGCACTTCGCCGGGGGCCGGCTGCTGGCGGTGAACCAGCGGCCCACGACCCGCGCGGGCAGTCCCTGCGCGACGGTGGTGACGCTCCGCGACTGCACCGAGCTGCAGGCCATATCCGGCCGTGCGGAGGTGACGCGGGCGCGGCTGGAGCTGCTGTACGACGCGGGCCTGGGCATGGGCAGCAGCCTCGACGTGGTCCAGACGGCCGACGAACTGGTGCGGGTCGCCGTCCCCCGGTTCGCCGACTTCGTCACCGTGGACGTGGCCGATGCCGTGCTGCGCGGCGAGGAAGCGGCGCCGACGGCGACGGACCTGCGGCGGGTCGCCGTGGGCGGTATCCGCGACGATCACCCGCTCCACGAGAAGGGGCAGCTGATCGACTTCCTGCCCGCCACCCCGCCGGCCCGCGGCTACCGCGCCGGCCGCTCCGAGCTGGTGACCGACCTGTCGGACGCCGACGGCTGGACCGCGCAGGATCCGCAGCGTGCCCGGCAGATCCTGGACTACGGCATCCACTCGCTCATCTCCGCCCCCGTCCAGGCCCGCGGCAGCGTGCTGGGCGTGGTCAACTTCTGGCGTTCCAAGCGGGAGCCCTTCGACACGGAGGAGCTGTCGCTGGCGGAGGAGCTGGTGGCCCGCGCCGCGGTGAGCATCGACAACGCCCGCCGCTACACCCGCGAGCACGCCATGGCCGTGACCCTGCAGCGCAGCCTGCTGCCGAGGACGTTGCCCGCGCAGAGCGCCCTCGACGTGGCCTATCGCTATCTCCCCGCCCAGTCGGGTGTGAGCGGCGACTGGTTCGATGTGATCCCGTTGTCGGGGAGCCGAGTGGCGCTGGCCGTCGGTGACGTCGTGGGTCACGGTCTGCACGCCGCGGCGACGATGGGCCGGCTGCGGACCGCGGTGCACAACTTCTCCACCCTCGACCTGCCGCCCGACGAACTGCTCAGCCACCTGGACGACCTGGTCGGCCGGATCGACCAGGAAGAGGACTGCTCACAGACGCCCAGCGAGATCGTGGGGGCCACCTGCGTGTACGCGATCTACGACCCGGTGACGCGCCGCTGTGCGATGGCGCGTGCCGGCCATCTCGCGCCCGCGCTGGTCTCGCCCGACGGCAGCGTCTCCTTCCTCGATCTGCCGGCCGGGCCGCCGCTGGGCCTGGGAGGCATGCCGTTCCAGGCGGCGGAGTTCGAGCTCGCGGAGGGCAGCGGACTGGTGCTGTACACCGACGGCCTGATCGAGGACCGCTCGCGCGACCTGGACGTGGGGATGGAGCTGCTGCGCCGGTCGCTGGCGGGACATCCCGACCGGCCGCCGGAGGAGAGCTGCCGGGCGGTGCTGGAGGAGCTGCTCCCCGAGCGTCCCGGGGACGATGTCGCCCTGCTCATCGCGCAGACCCGGGCACTGTCGGCCGACCAGGTCGCCGAGTGGGACGTGCCGCGCGAGCCGGCCGCCGTGTCGGGGATGCGCGCCGCCGTGTCCGAGAAACTGGCCCAGTGGGATCTGTCCGAGCTGGGCTTCGGGATGGAACTGGTGCTCAGCGAGCTGATCACCAATGCCATCCGCTACGGCTCCGATCCCGTCCATGTACGGCTGATCCACGACCGTTCGCTGATCTGTGAGGTGGCCGACGGCAGCAGCACCTCGCCGCATCTGCGGTACGCGGCGGCGACCGACGAGGGTGGACGCGGCCTGTTCCTGGTCTCGCAGGTGGCCGAGCGCTGGGGGACCCGGTACACCCCGCAGGGCAAGGTGATCTGGGCCGAGCTGGCGGTGCCGGATCTCGGCGCACTCCTCACGGACTGAGCCGGACCGGTCGGGCCGAGGCGTACCCGGGGTCAGGCAGAGCTGCCGAGCGCCCGGGAGGTGTCGCGCCCGGCGGCGGGCAGGCGGTCCTGCGCGAGCTGTCCGGGCGGGAACGACGGACCGGCCGCCGGGAACTCAACCGTGAACTCGGTCCGGCCGGGGGTGCTGTCCACGCGGGCCGAGCCGCCGTGTGCCCGAGTGATCGCCGCCGCCACCGCGAGCCCGAGCCCCGAGCCGCCCTCGGCGAGGCCCTGGCGGGTGCGGGAGGTGTCGGCTCGGGTGAAGGGGTCGAAGACGGTGGGCAGGAGGGCGGGCGGGATGCCGGGTCCGTCGTCGCGGATGTGCACCGTGTGATGGCCGGCGGCGGACTCGATGCGGGCGGTGACCGTCGTACCGGGCGGGGTGTGGACGCGGGCGTTGGTGAGCAGGGCGGTGACCGCCTGCCTCAGGCGGAGGGCGTCACCGGTGACCGACACCAGGTACTCCAGGGGGAGTTCGAGGTGCCAGACGTGGTCCGGGGCGGCCGTACGGGCTTCTCGTACCGCCTCCGCGAGCAGGACCGCGAGGTCCACCTCGGCCGTCTGCGAGGGCCGGGCCTCGGGGAGGCGGGCGAGCAGGAGCAGGTTCTCGACCAGGCCGGTCATCCGGGCGGACTCGGTGCTGACCCGGCGCCAGGCGAGGTCGGCACCGAGTCCGCCCGGTCCGGGGGCTCGGTTCATCAGCTCGGCGTAGCCGGCGATGGAGGCGAGCGGGGTGCGCAGTTCGTGGCCGGCGTCGGCGATGAAACGGCGCATGCGTTCCTCGTCGCGCCGGCGCTCGGCGAGGGCGGTCTCGACCTGCTCGATCATGCGGTTGAGGGCGGCGCCGACCTGGCCGGTCTCGGTGCCGGGGTCGGCGTCGGGCGCGGGCACTCGGGCGAGCGGGGCGGGCCGGTCGGGGGTGAGCGGTGCCCGGGTGACCTGGCCGGCGGTGGCGGCGATGCGGCCGAGCGGGCGCAGTTGGCGCCGGACGGCGAGGGCGCAGCCGCCGGCCGCGAGGAGGAGTACGGCGCCGGTGGCCGCTGCCTCGATGCGCGTCAGCTGGTCGAGGGTGTGCCGTACGTCGTCCTGGGGCAGGCCGGCCAGGACGCGGATGCCGCTCGCGTCGAGGGCGGTGACGCGGTAGGTGCCGAGTCCGGGGACGGTGCGGGTGTGGGCGGAGCCGTCGTCGGGGACGCCGGTGAGGGCGTTGCGCTGGGTCGCGGTGAGCGGGCGCGGGCCGTCGTCCCCGTGGACGACGGCGGCGGCGAGGATGGTGCCGCCGGTGTCGAACCGGGCGGCGAGCAGCCCGTCCGGGTGGCCGCCGGTGCCGAGGAAGGTGAGGTCGGTGAGGCTGCCGGGGTGGTGGGCGGCGCCGGTCACGCCGTTGGTGGCGACGTCGTTGACGCGGTCGTCCAACGCGCCCATGAGGAAGGCGCGTTGGGCGAGGACGGTGGTGAGGGCGAGCACGGCGCAGACGGCGACGAGGGTGCCGGTGACGAGAAGCGCCAGGCGGGTGCGCAGCGGCCGGGGACGGGTGCGACGGCTGTGCGTACGGCGGGCGTGCGGCCCGGGGGTGCCTGGCATGTAGCGATTCTGTGCCGGTTGGCTGAGGGAAGCCTGTGCTCCGTCTGGGCAGGGGCGATGGGTACGAAAGGCGGGTAGACGCAAGGGCCGCACCCCCGGTGTTCCGGGGATGCGGCCCGCTACGGCTGTGCCGTGACCGCTTACTTGCGGATCAGGTTGCGCAGCACGTACTGCATGATGCCGCCGTTGCGGTAGTAGTCGGCCTCACCGGGGGTGTCGATGCGGACGACCGCGTCGAACTCGACACCGCTGTCGGTGGTGACCTTCACCGTGCGCGGGGTGGTGCCGTTGTTGAGCTCCTCGACGCCGGTGAAGGAGAAGGTCTCCTCGCCGGTCAGACCGAGGGACTCGGCGGAGGCACCCTCCGGGAACTGCAGCGGGAGCACGCCCATGCCGATCAGGTTGGAGCGGTGGATGCGCTCGTACGACTCGGCGATGACGGCCTTGACGCCGAGGAGCGCGGTGCCCTTGGCGGCCCAGTCGCGGGACGAGCCGGAGCCGTACTCCTTGCCGGCCAGGACGACCAGCGGCACACCGGCCGCCTGGTAGTTCTGCGAGGCGTCGTAGATGAACGACACCGGGCCGTCGGCCTGGGTGAAGTCGCGGGTGTAGCCGCCCTCGGTGCCCGGCGCGATCTGGTTGCGCAGGCGGATGTTGGCGAACGTGCCGCGGATCATGACCTCGTGGTTGCCGCGGCGGGAGCCGTAGCTGTTGAAGTCGCGGCGCTCGACGCCGTGCTCCGTGAGGTACTTGCCGGCCGGGGTGTCGGCCTTGATGGCGCCGGCCGGGGAGATGTGGTCGGTGGTGACCGAGTCGCCCAGCTTGGCGAGGACGCGGGCGCCGGCGATGTCGGTGACCGGGGCCGGCTCCATGCCCATGCCCTCGAAGTACGGGGGCTTGCGGACGTAGGTGGACTCGGCGTCCCACTCGAAGGTGTTGCCGGTCGGGATCGGCAGCGCCTGCCACTGGGCGTCGCCCGCGAAGACGTCCGAGTACGACTTCTCGAACATGTCCTCGCCGATGGCGCTCGCGACGACCTCGTTGACCTCGGCCTCGGTCGGCCAGATGTCCTTGAGGTAGACCGGGTTGCCGTCCTGGTCGGTGCCCAGGGCGTCGCGGGTGATGTCCACCTTCATGGAGCCCGCGATGGCGTACGCGACGACCAGCGGCGGGGACGCCAGGTAGTTCATCTTGACGTCGGGGTTGATGCGGCCCTCGAAGTTGCGGTTGCCGGAGAGGACCGAGGTGACCGCGAGGTCGTGCTCGTTGACGGCCTTGGAGACCTCCTCCGGCAGCGGGCCGGAGTTGCCGATGCAGGTGGTGCAGCCGTAGCCGACGAGGTTGAAGCCGACCTTGTCCAGGTACGGCGTGAGGCCGGCCCGCTCGAAGTAGTCGGTGACGACCTTCGAACCCGGGGCGAGGGTGGTCTTGACCCACGGCTTGCGGGTCAGACCCTTCTCGACCGCCTTCTTGGCGACCAGGGCGGCGCCGATCATGACGTACGGGTTGGAGGTGTTGGTGCAGGAGGTGATGGCCGCGACGGTCACCGCACCGTGGTCCAGCTGGTAGGTCGTGCCGTCGGGGGCGGTGACCGGAACCGGGTTGGTCGGGAAGCCGTTGGGGTGGACGGCCGGGGCGTCGGAGGCCGGGAAGGACTCCTTGCCCGCCTCGTCGGCCTCCTCCACGTAGTTGCGGACGTCCAGCTTGAACTGCTCGGCGGCGTTGGCGAGGACGATGCGGTCCTGCGGACGCTTCGGGCCGGCGATGGACGGGACGACCGTGGACAGGTCCAGCTCGAGCTTCTCGGAGAAGTCGGGCTCGGCCTTCGGGTCCAGCCAGAGGCCCTGCTGCTTGGCGTAGGCCTCGACGAGGGCGACCTGCTGCTCGGAGCGGCCGGTCAGGCGCAGGTAGTTCAGGGTCTCGTCGTCGATCGGGAAGATCGCGGCGGTGGAGCCGAACTCCGGCGACATGTTGCCGATGGTGGCACGGTTGGCGAGGCTCGTGGCCGCCACGCCCTCGCCGTAGAACTCGACGAACTTGCCGACCACACCGTGCTTGCGGAGCATCTCGGTGATGGTGAGCACGAGGTCCGTGGCGGTGGTGCCGGGCTGCAGCTCACCGGTGAGCTTGAAGCCGACGACGCGCGGGATGAGCATGGAGACCGGCTGGCCGAGCATGGCGGCCTCGGCCTCGATGCCGCCGACGCCCCAGCCGAGGACGCCGAGGCCGTTGACCATGGTGGTGTGCGAGTCGGTGCCGACCAGGGTGTCCGGGTAGGCCTTGCCGTCACGCACCATGACGACACGCGCGAGGTGCTCGATGTTCACCTGGTGGACGATGCCGGTGCCCGGCGGGACGACCTTGAACTCGTCGAAGGCGGTCTGGCCCCAGCGCAGGAACTGGTAGCGCTCCTTGTTGCGGCCGTACTCCAGCTCGACGTTCTGCTTGAAGGCGTCGTTGGTGCCGAACTTGTCGGCGATGACGGAGTGGTCGATGACCAGCTCGGCCGGCGCCAGCGGGTTGATCTTGGCGGGGTCGCCGCCGAGCTCCTTCACGGCCTCACGCATGGTGGCGAGGTCCACGACGCAGGGGACGCCGGTGAAGTCCTGCATGATCACGCGGGCCGGCGTGAACTGGATCTCCTGGCTGGGCTGGGCCTGGGAGTCCCAGCCGCCGAGGGCACGGATGTGGTCGGCGGTGATGTTCGCGCCGTCCTCCGTGCGGAGCAGGTTCTCCAGCAGGACCTTGAGGCTGTACGGCAGGCGGGCCGAGCCCTCCACCTTGTCCAGCCGGAAGATCTCGTACGACTCGTCGCCCACCTGCAGCGTGCTGCGGGCGTCGAAGCTGTTCGCCGACACGACAGTCTCCTTCATTGATGTGCGCGTACCACCGTCAATCGTGCCGCCACGCCTACTTGGCCGATCCAGCAAGGTAAGGCTAAGTTAGGTCACCCTTACCGGAGTGGCGGCTACGGTGCGCCTCGGCAGATATCTCGATGTCGAGATAACTCTAGTACATGGGGGCTGGATGGTCATGCCCGGCCGGGCCGGGCACTGCCGCTTTTCGGCGACCCATATCGGTTGCTAACGGATGAATCACCCGAACGTCCGACATCCCCCGCACTTCCGCAGGTCACTGACGTGCCGTCACCCGAATGGACCCCCTTGACGGGCGCCATCTCATATCTGAGATAGCCTCAACCTCATGGCAGACGACTACCTCGTGCGCATCGGCAAGCTCATCCGTGACGCCAGGCAACACCGTGGCTGGACACAGACGCAGCTCGCGGAGGCGCTCGGCACCAGCCAGAGTGCGGTCAATCGCATCGAGCGGGGGAACCAGAACATCAGCCTTGAGATGATTGCCCGCATCGGTGAGGCCCTGGACAGTGAGATCGTGTCGCTGGGGTACGCGGGCCCGATGCATCTGCGTGTCGTCGGCGGCCGCCGGCTGTCCGGTGCCATCGACGTGAAGACGAGCAAGAACGCCTGCGTGGCGCTGCTGTGCGCCTCGCTGCTCAACAAGGGGCGCACGGTGCTGCGCCGGGTCGCGCGGATCGAGGAGGTGTACCGCCTGCTGGAGGTGCTGAACTCCATCGGCGTGCGCACCCGCTGGATCAACGGCGGCGTCGACCTGGAGCTGGTGCCGCCGGCCCAGCTGGAGATGGCCGCGATCGACGCGGACGCCGCCGTACGCACCCGCTCGATCATCATGTTCTTCGGCCCGCTGCTGCACCGCATGGACGCCTTCAAGCTGCCGTACGCCGGTGGTTGCGACCTGGGCACGCGGACCATCGAGCCGCACATGATCGCGCTGCGCCGCTTCGGCCTCGACATCGCGGCCACCGAGGGCCAGTACCACGCGCGGGTCGACCGCACGGTCCGCCCCGACCGCCCGATCGTGCTGACCGAGCGCGGCGACACGGTGACCGAGAACGCGCTGCTGGCCGCCGCCCGGCACGACGGCGTGACGGTCATCCGCAACGCCTCCTCCAACTACATGGTCCAGGACCTGTGCTTCTTCCTGGAGGCCCTCGGCGTCAAGGTCGAGGGTATCGGCACCACCACGCTGACCGTGCACGGCGTGCCGAACATCGACGTCAACGTCGACTACTCCCCCTCCGAGGACCCGGTCGAGGCGATGAGCCTGCTGGCCGCGGCCGTGGTGACGGAGTCGGAACTGACGGTGCGCCGCGTGCCCATCGAGTTCCTGGAGATCGAGCTGGCGGTCCTGGAGGAGATGGGCCTCGACCACGACCGCAGTCCGGAGTACTGCGCGGACAACGGCCGTACCCGCCTGGTCGACCTCACGGTCCACCCCTCCAAGCTGGAGGCGCCGATCGACAAGATCCACCCCATGCCCTTCCCGGGCCTGAACATCGACAACGTCCCGTTCTTCGCGGCGATCGCGGCGGTCGCCTCGGGCAAGACCCTCATCCACGACTGGGTCTACGACAACCGCGCGATCTACCTGACGGACCTCAACCGCCTCGGCGGCCGACTGCAGTTGCTGGACCCGCACCGGGTGCTGGTCGAGGGCCCGACCCGCTGGCGCGCCGCCGAGATGATGTGCCCACCCGCCCTGCGCCCCGCCGTGGTCGTCCTGCTGGCGATGATGGCGGCCGAGGGCACGTCGGTACTGCGCAACGTGTACGTCATCAACCGGGGGTACGAGGATCTCGCCGAGCGACTGAACTCCATCGGGGCGCAGATCGAGATCTTCCGGGACATCTGAAGTTCTTCGGAAAAGGTGCCACCACACCCCTCTTCGCCTCGCAACAAAGGCTGATCACACGGCCGGCCGGCAATCGCACTGGATGCGCATGCCGGTCAGCCTGTGGGCAGGCCGATCTGGTCGCGTTCGAGTGCGGAGCGGAGCTCCGAAAGGACCTGTACGGCGGCCAGTCCTGACGGGCCGCCGAGAGCGCCTGCGGTCAGCTCGGCCAGCGTTTCGGTGAAGGTTGCCTCCGCCGCCTCGACGAGTTGCAGGCCGTCATCGGTCAGGTCCAGCAGTGATGAGCGACGATCCGATGGATTGGTTCGCCGTATGACCCATGCCCGCTTCTCCAGGCGGTCAGTGCCCTTGCTGGTCGCACCGATCCCGATGGCGAACTCGGCGGCGAGGTCCGCCACCCGGGACCCGGGGTGGTCGCGCAGGAAGCGCAGGAACTCGAACTGCGAGGTGACGATCCCGTGCCGCTCGCGAAGACGGGCGTTCAGCGCGTTGTAGAGGCGCGTCTCACAGCGGACGAGATCGGCGAAGAAGCCCGGGAGGTCGACCCGGCCACCGCTTGACTTAGATGCCATGGCATATATCTTAGCCTAGATGCCTAGGCATATAGTTCCTTGGCATGCACTTGCGATGGAGGCGACGATGAGCAGGCAACAGCGCGCGGAGATCGACGCGATGGTCCGGCGGCCCCGGCCCGAGGGCCCTCGGTCGGTGGAGGAACTCCGTGCCGGGTTCAGGGCGATGATGTCCGAAATGATCGTCCCGGCCGGGATCCGCACCCGGACTGCGACGCTCGGCGACCGGCCCGCGGTGCTCGTCGAGCCGGCCGGCACTCCGAAGGCCGGGACGATCCTCTACTTTCACGGCGGCTCCTACGTGGTCGGTTCACCGGAGACGGCGATGTCGCTGACGGGGAACCTGGTGACCAAAACAGGGTTCAGGGCGTTCTCGTTGGATTACCGGCTCGCCCCTGAGCACCCGTTCCCGGCCGCGATCGAGGACGGGCTGAGCGCCTACCGCGCACTGCTCGACAGCGGCGAAGACCCTTCGGCGATCGCGTTCGCCGGGGACTCCGCCGGTGGCGGCCTCACTGTCGCCACCTGCCTCGCCGCCCGCGGCGCGGGCCTGCCCATGCCCGCCGCGATCGTGGCGTTCTCCCCCGGACTCGACATGACCCGGACAGGCGAGAGCATGGACAGCAAGGCGGGCATCGACCCGTTCTTCACGCGTGAGGGCCTGGAACACACCGGGGCCATGTACCTTGCGGGACAGGACCCGCACCAGCCCATGCTCAGCCCCGCCACCCTCGCCGACCTGACCGGTTTCCCCTCGATGCTTCTGCAGGCGGGCACCAACGAAATACTCCTGGACGACTCCACACGCATGGCCACGCGCGCGAGGGAAGCCGGAGTGGACGTCATCCTGGACATCACTGCTGACGTTCCACATGTCTTCCAGGCGTTCGCCGGCGTCCTGGACGAAGCCGACGAGGCACTGGAGCGCGCCGCTCTCTTTCTCAGCCAGCGCATCGGATGACCTCATACGGACCACGGCAGTTCGAGGGCGTGCACAGCGGCACGCTCCGTCAGGACCGAATGCGAGACGGGGCCGTTGGCTGGACGGACCCGAGGCTGTTGCCCCACAGAGACGGGTCGGTGCTCTTGAGGCTGGGGACGCCACCGTACGTGCCGCCGTCGACGGTGACGAGCGGGGCGGAGAGCTGGTCTTCCAGAAGTCCGTCGCGGACCCGCACGATGGTGCTCTCGTGGTCGGTCTTGCCGGGCTTGAACCTCTTCCCGTCGATCGCGGCCTTCAGGTAGTACAGGGCGTACTTGGCGTAGAGGTTGGCCGGCTGGGACACGGTGGCGTCGATGTTGCCGTCGGAGATGTTCTTGAGTTCCCTGGGGATGCCGTCGTTGGAGACGACGAACACGTGTTTCTTGTCCTTCGGGCCGACCAGCAGCCCCTCCTGCTTGAGCACGTGGAGCGTGCCGGACAGGGCCAAGCTGGCCTGCATGTAGATGCCCTTGATGTCCGGGTGGGCTGTCAGGTCGCTCTGGAGCTTCTGCGCGGCGACGGCGCCGTCCCAGTTGGTGGCCTCGCCGAACACCTTGATGCCCGGGTAGTTCCTCTTCATGCAGTCGCTGAATCCCTCGGTGCGGTCACGGCCGTTGATCGATGCGAGGTCGCCCTCGAGCATCACGACCTTGCCCTTGCCGCCCAGCTTGGTGCCCAGGTACTTGCATGCCTTCTCGCCGTAGGCGAGGTTGTCGGCGCGGACCACCATGTAGACCTTGCCGGTGTCGGGGCGGGTGTCGATGGTGACGACCGGGATCTTCGCCGCCTGCAACTGCGCCAGGATCGGCGCGATGGCAAATGTGCTCTGCGGGGCCATCGCGATGCCCTTGACGCCCTGGAGGATGAGTGTCTGCGCGTTGGCGGCGAGTTTGGCGACATCGTTCTGCGAGTTGGTGGTCTTGAGCGAGAGGCCGAGCTGCTTGGCGTACTCCGGCGTGTACTTGATGTACGCGCTCCAGAAGTCGGTGTCGGAGCGCGGGTAGTCGACGCCGACCAGCGGCTTGCCGCCGGTCGACGTGGTCGTGATGCCGGAACCGCCGCCGCAGGCGCCGAGCAGCACCAGTGCACAGAGGGCGGAAGCAGTGGAGCAGAGGACGGATCTGCGCCTCATCGGTACTCACTCGGACATGGGATGGTGGCGGGCTCACTTGGCCGGCAGACACATGCCACCCGGCCGACATCAAATTGACTATTTATCTATCATATCTAGTCATTTACCTTGCATGTCAGGCGCGCCCGTGCGCCTGCTGCGTGTGTCGGGACAGTGAGTCAATGACCACCGCGGCGAAGAGCACCCCACCCGTGATCACCTGCTGGACGGCGGTGGGCGTGTCGGTGAGGGCCATGCCCGAGGCGATCGACTGGATGACCAGTATGCCGAGCACTGCGGACCAGGTCGTACCGCGTCCTCCGAACAGGCTGGTGCCGCCGATGACGGCGGCAGCGATGGCGTCGAGCAGCAGGACGCCGGAGCCGGAGTTCTGGCTCACCGACGTGATGCGCGAGGCCAGGAACAGGCCGCCGGTCGCCGCCAGGGTGCCGGAGACCGCGAGCACGGCCGTCTGTACGCCGGTCACGCTGAGGCTGGCGCGACGGGCCGCCTCGACGCTGCTCCCCAGTGCGTAGACCTGCCGTCCGTAGGGCGTGCGCCGGAGCATGATGTCGAGGCCCGCCACCACGGCGAGGAAGATCAGCAGAGCCAGCGGCAGGCCCTGGAACTGGTTCAGCAGATAGGCGGAGGCGAACGCGATCACCGCCACCACTCCTGTGCGCACCCCGATGGTATGCAGCGGGCGGTGTGGCATGCCGACGGCCCTGCGACGACGCCTGTTCAGGTAGGAGGCGAGGAAGACCAGAGCTGTGGCGAGTGCCGCCACCGCGTAGGCGACGCCGGCGTTGGAGAAGTAGTAGCTGGTCAGGTGGGCGACGAGCCCGTTCTCGTCCAGGTTGACGGTGCCGCTGGTGCCGAGGATGGCGAGCATCAGGCCGTTCCACGTCAGCAGCCCGGCGAGGGTGACCACGAAGGCCGGCACCCGGGCCCTGGCGACGGAGTACCCCTGGACGGCGCCTGCCACGGTGCCCGTCAGCACGGCGGCGATCAGGGCAAGCCATTCCGGCACGCCGTTGTTGACGCTGAGCACGGCGAAGACCGCGGCGGCGAGCCCGCTGATCGAGCCGACCGACAGGTCGAGTTCACCGAGCAGCAGCACGAAGACGATGCCGACCGCGATGAAGCCCGTGCCCACGATGTCCACGCTGAGGTTGGACAGGTTACGGGGCGAGAGGAAGGTGGAGTTCAGGCACTGGAAGATGATCCAGACCGCGGCGAGGACGAGGGTGACGGGAAGGTAGCCCAGCTCACCGGCGCTCAGCCTGCGCCGCCGGACGGCGATCCAGCCCGCCACGGCACGGGTGACGGCCCGCCCGCCGCGGCGCTGACGGGCTTCTGCGACGGCTGCTGCGGGATCGGCCCGCGTCTCGTCCGGCATGTCACGCATCCCTTTCACCACTCGGCCTCGGGGTGGGCCGGCCGGCGGGGCGCGCTGTCCGTGGCGCCCGTGATGCAGGAGATGATCTGCTCCTGGGAGGTGATGCTCACGTCGAAGAAGCCGTTGTTGCGGCCGAGCCGCAGCACGGCGGCCCGGTCCGCGAGGGCCTTCACATCGCCCATGTTGTGGCTGATGAGCAGGATCCCCAGGCCGTGGTCGCGGAGACGGTCGACGAGGTCGAGGACCTCGGTGGTCTGCTCGAACCCCAGCGCCGCGGTCGGTTCGTCCAGAAGGAGGACGCGCGGGTCGCCGAGAAGCGAGCGGGCGATGGCGACGGTCTGCCGCTGGCCGCTGGACAGTGACACCAGGGGACCGCGCAGATCGAGGACGCTCCGGGTCAGGCGCTCCAGCAGCTGCCTGGTGCGGCGCTCCATCTCCACCTCGTCGAGGAAGCCGAACCTGCGGATCTCCCGTCCGAGGAAGAGGTTGCCGACGACGTCGAGGTTTCCGCACAGCGCCAGGTCCTGGTAGACGGTGGAGATGCCGAGGTCCCGGGCTTCTTGGGGACGCCGTATGTGAACGGGCCGGCCCTCCCACTCGATGGTCCCCTCGTCCGCGGGAGCGACCCCGGAGATCACCTTGACCAGGGTGGACTTGCCGGCTCCGTTGTCGCCGAGCAGGGCGAGGACCTGGCCGGCGTGGATCTCCAGCTCGATGTCCCGGAGGACCTCGACGACACCGAAGCGCTTGCACACGCCGTGCAGGGCGAGCAAGGGGGACGGCAAGAGAATCATCTCCTTCCCGGGCCTGGGGCCGGCCGGTCCCGCCTGTCAGGTCAGCCCGGCCTTGTGGCAGTCGCCCGCGAGTGGCGGGGCGCAGATTTGTTCGAGCGTGTACACGCCGTCCTTCACCAAGGTGTTCTTGATGGTGGCAAGGGTCACGGGCACCGGGGTGAGCAGCACAGCCGGAACCTCCGCGCCGCTGCGGGTTTTCACCCGCCTGGTGGCCACCCCGTCCAGGCGCTGACCACGCGCGGCGGCCACGGCCATGGCGCCGCCGGCGGCAGCCTCGGGTCCGAACGGCTTGTAGACCGTCATGTACTGATCGCCGCTGACAATGCGCCGTACGGCCGCGAGCTCGGCGTCCTGCCCGGTGACGGGGGGCAGCGGGCCGACCTTGTTGGCCTTGAGGGCGGCGATACTGCCGGCGGCGAGGCCGTCGTTGGCGGCGTAGACGCCGTTGATGCTGCCGGCGCCCAGGGCGGAGATGGCTCCGGACATGTTGTGGTACGCCGCCTCCCCGCTCCACTGGGGTGTGTCGTACTCCTTGGCGATCGTCACCTTGCCCTGGAGTTCGGTCAGTGCGCCCTGCTTGAACGACAGCGCGTTGGGGTCGCCGGGGTCGCCGTTCATCATCACGATCCGGCCGCCCTGCGCCTTGGCGCCCATGGCCGTCAGCAGCGCCTTGCCCTGGAGCCTGCCGACCTCCTGGCCGTCGAAGGAGACGTAGCCCGAGATCGGGCCCTCCGCGAGGCGGTCGTAGGCGATGACCGGGATGTGCGCGGCAGCTGCCTTTCCGACCGAGGCGCTCATGGCTCTGGCATCGACGGCCACCAGCATGATGGCATCGACCCCGTCGGCGATCGACGAGTCCATCTGTTCCTGCTGGATGGCCACGTCACCTTTGGCGTTGGCGTGCTCGATCGTGCAGTCGCCGCACAGTTGCCGGATCCTCTGTTCCAGCAGGGGCCTGTCCTGCGTCTCCCAGCGGGCTGTGGTGGAGTCCGGCAGCAGGACGCCGATCTTCCGCGCGCCCCCTGGGCCGGAGGTGTTCCCGGCGCCCGATCCGCAGGCGGTGAGGGACACGGCCGTCGAGACCGCGGCCAGGGCAAGGGCGGTGTCCCGAACGCAGGCTTTCATACGCGAGGCCTCCCTCCTCCCTGGAGCCACGCGGCTGCGACCGCGGTGCAGCCGCGTGGCCCACCGGGGCGAGGAGGGGTCTCGGCCCACACCCGCCCAACTCGGGCGAAAGTGGCACAACAACCACGTCGTCAGTGTGGCACCGGCCATGGTGAACTGCGAACCCGGTACCGCGCAGCCGACACGACACCAATCTGTCCGGTTCATCCCACTATGCGATTCTGGTAGGGGGATGCCCAAGCGGTAGCCGGTCGGCACCCCGGCGCGGACGGGAGGTAGATGCGGACATGCCTCACGACGGCAGTGCCCGGGCCGGACTCTCGCAGCCGGGGACAGCCGAGGCCGGCGTCGCGGACACCAGCTCACCACCGGGGCCGGAGACCCCCGTGAGCGTCCGCGCCCTGACGTTCGCCGGAGCGGAGCTGGCAGTGCTCTATGTGCCCGGCGCAGGTTCTGACGACCTTCGGTCGGTGGACACGGCCGGATGCGCCCCTGCCGAGTACGGGCTGCCGGAGCACCTGGCCCTGTCCGGCGGCTCACCCGCGGCCCACGCCTTCCGCGCCCCCCACCCCGTGTGGCTGACCCCCGCGGCACTCGCCTCCTACCCCGAGGGATGTCCGGCGCCGCCGCGGGCCCGGACATCGCTCGGTGCGTTGCCCCTCGGCGCCGAGGGCAGGCGGCTCGGCTGCCTCGTGGTCGTGGGCGCCGGTGAGAACGGCTTCGAAGCCGAGCAGCAGCGCTTCCTGGAGCGCTATGCCGACGCGGTCGCCGGAGTGCTGGAGGCCAGAGCCGGGGGAGGGACGCCGTCGGCACCCTTGAGTTCCGCACTGCGCCGCATGCGCGTCGGCTCCTTCGTCCTGGTGCCGGAAACCGGCGTGATCGACGCCGACGAGACGCTGCGCGAACTGGTCGGCATCAGGCCGGACGACTTCGACGGCAGGGCGGACTCCCTGCTCGCGCACGCACTGCCGGAGGACGTGCACGCGCTGATGTCGGTGCTGGAGCCGTCCACCCAGACGTTCGGCCGACGGGAACTGGACTTCCGCGTCCGCTGCCCCGCTGGTGAGATGCGCTGGCTGAACCTGAGGTGCCGCGTGGCGGCGGGTGCCGACGACCGGCCGGAGCAGGTGCTGGGCGTGGTGACGGCGACCTCGCTCCTGCACCGGGGCGCCGACGACGTCTCCCGGATCCAGTGGTTGACCGCCGCACTCGACAAGGCCACCACCGTGCGCGACGTCAGCCACGTGGTGGTCACCGCCCTGCGCGAGCCCCTCAGCGCCGACCGGGTGGCGCTCGCCGAGCTGCAGCACGAACGGCTCCAGGTCACCCTGCTCGACCCGCCGCAGCCCGCTGCCTGGCCGCGGACATGGCGTCTCCAGTGGCGTTCGGAGTGGCCCGACGCACCCCTCAGTGCCCTGCCCACCCTGCAGATGGCTCTGCGAGACGGCCGTATGGACCTGTGGCCGACAGGCACCGCCTTCGAACCGGGACTCGACGGCATCGGCCCCGGAGGCCTTGCCGTCCTGCCGCTGCCCGCCAAGGGCCGGGTCGTCGGCGTGTGCCTGATCGGCTGGGACCGGCCGCACGAGTTCGTCCCCGAGGAACGTTCGCTGCTGACCGCCACCGCCTCACTGGCCGGCCAGGCCCTCACCCGCGCCCACGCCTATGACGCCGAACAGGAACTCGCGACGATGCTGCAGCGCAGCCTGCTGCCGCGACGTCTGCCGGAGCTTCCCGGCGGGATCGCCGTCGCCCGCTATCTGCCCGCCCGGCGAGGACTGCAGGTGGGCGGCGACTGGTACGACGTGATCGCCCTCTCCGAGGACCGGGTGGCGCTGGTCGTCGGCGACGTGCAGGGCCACAGCGCCGCAGCCGCGACGATCATGGGCCAGATGCGTACCGCGGTCAGGGCGTACGCGGTGGAGGGCCACCCGCCCGACGTGGTCGTCTCGCACGCCAACCGCCTCCTCGTCGGCATGGAGACGGATCTCTTCGCCACCTGCTGCTACGCCGAACTGGACATGGACGAGGGCGATGCCCTGTTCGTCCGGGCCGGGCACGTCGCACCGCTGCTGCGCCATCCCGACGGCAGCACCGAGGAGGTCGAGGTCGAGGGTGGCCTTCCGCTGGGCATTTCCATGGAGGCGGACTTCCCGATGACCGCGGTGGCACTGGCGCCCGGAACGATGCTCGCCCTGGTCACCGACGGGCTGATCGAGGCCGCCGACCTGTCCCTGGACGAGGGCATGCGCCGCACGCGCGCCACCCTCGCCGCGGCCGACCCGTCGGATCCCGGGCAGGTGGCCGACGACCTGCTGGGCGACGTCGGCCGCCGCGAGGACGACGTGGCGCTGTTGCTGCTGCGCTACGACGGCATGAAGACCCGGCCGATCCGGTCGGGCTGGGTGGTGTGGCGGCTGCCCGACGCCGTCATGCACGCCCGCCGGTTCACCGCGCGCACGCTGCGCCGCTGGAAGGTCGAAGAAGCCACCGACCCGGTGCTGCTGGTGGTGTCCGAACTCGTCACCAACGCCCTGGTGCACACCCAGGGCCCGGTCCGTCTCGACCTGATGCTCCGCGGGGACCGGGTGCGTGTCTGCGTGAGCGACTCCTCTCCGCGGGCACCCGCCAAGCCCGTGATCGTGGACTGGGAGTCGACCGGCGGCCGGGGTCTGCTCCTGGTCGAGGCGATGTCGGAGTCCTTCGGCACGGTGCCGGTGGCCGGCGGCAAGCAGGTGTGCAGCGAGATAGCGGTACCGCGTCGTGCACCGGCTTCGGTGGGTGCGGAACCGGGCGCAAGGACGGGGACCGGTCATGACGTGTCGTAGGCGACGCGTGACGCTCCGTACGCGATATGTCGTCAGCGCGCTTGTCGCGGGCCTGCTGACCGTGCCGTCGGCCGCCTGCACAGGAGACCGGACAGCCACCACGGACAGCTTCACCGTCGGCCTGCTGCTGCCGAGCCGGGAGGCGCCACGCTGGGAGAGCTCCGACAAGCCACTGATCGAGCAACAGGTGAAACGGCTCTGCCCGCACTGCAACGTCGCCTATGCCAACGCCGGCGGCGACTCGACGGCGCAGCGGCAACAGATGACCGCCATGATCACCAAAGGGGTCAGGGTCGTCATCCTCGATGCCACCGACAACAGGGCGCAGCGCTCCTCCGTCGAGGCGGCGCACAACGCGGGCGTCCCCGTCATCGCCTACGACAGGCTCGCCGACGGCCCGATCTCGGGCTACGTCAGCTTCGACGGCGTACAGGTCGGCATGCTGCAGGGCCGGGCTCTCCTCAAGGCCATGCACGCCCCGGCCGAGGACCGGACCATCGTCATGATGAACGGCGACCCGACCAGCTCCAACGCCGCGTCGTTCAAGAGGGGTGCCCTGTCCGTCCTGCGGGGCAAGGTGAGGATCGGCCGTTCCTACGACACCCCGGGCTGGAGCCCGAACAACGCGAACGCCAACATGTCCGCCGCCATCTCGGCCCTGGGCCCGGGCCGGATCGACGGCGTCCTGGCCGCCAACGACGCCATGGCCGCAGGCGTCATCTCCGCACTCAAGACCGCCCGCGTCAAGCGCCTTCCACCGGTCACCGGCCAGGACGCCGACCTCGACGCGGTGCAGCGCATCGTCAACGGCGATCAGTCCATGACGGTGTACAAGTCCTTCCACGCGGAAGCCGAAGCAGCCGCTGCCATGGCCGTCGCCCTGGGCCGCGGCGAGAAGCTGCACACCATCGCCACCACGACGACCGACAGCCCCACCACCCACGACATCCCGTCCGTGCTCCTCACCCCGGTCGCCGTGACAACCGCCAACATCAAGCAGACCCTCGTCAAGGACGGTGTGTACACCATCGCCCAGATCTGCACACCCCAGCTGCGGGCCGCTTGTGCGAAGGCAGGGCTGACTCCGTAGACGGGCGGGTACCGGATGACCGGAGAGCCGCCTCGCGTCCGACTCCGCCTCAGCTGATGCGGCCGTACACGACGCCGAAGCCGAATGCGCGGCTACGGCCGGGTTCCAAGGCGAGGGCGGCGGCGTGTTCTGGGCGGTTGAAGGCGTCGGTCATCGTCTCGACGGGTTCGAGTGCGATGGAGTCGCGCCGGTCGCGGGCCAGCGTGTCTCCGGTGAAGACGTGCATGTGTCCGCCGTACTGCCACACCCGCAGTTCCTCGCCGGTCGCCGGGTCGGTCAGCACCGTTTCGATCCGGCTGCCGGAGCCGCCAAGGTCCGCGTAGCAGGCGTCGATGACCGCGTCGCCGAGTCGCTTCGGTACCCGGAAGTCCAGGTCGGGGCAGTCGTCCAGGGCAAGCAGGGCGGCATCGCCGGACAGTGGGATGAGGGAAGCATCGGTGCGGATGAGGGTGTGGGCGGGGATCTGCAGGACCAGGTCATCGATGGGGCGCGACAGGGTGAAGTACGGGTGCCAGCCCGCCGCGTAGGGGGCGGTGGTGTCACCCACGTTCGTCGCGCGGATCTCGATGCTCAGCTCCCGTGCGGTGACGGTGAATTCGGCTTCGAGGTCGAGGGCGAAGGGGTAGCCGGGGTGTCGGCCCGGCCTGATGCTCGTGGTGCGCAGGAGCAGCCGGGCGCAGTCGGCCGTCGTGGTGGCGTGGACGAGTTCGAACGGTGTCTCGCGGGCGAAGCCATGGTAGATCGTGCGGTCCCCGTGGTGGCCGGGCAGCAGGTCGTGGTCGTGTCCGTCGTAGCGGTAGCGGCCGTCGGCGATGCGGTTGGTGAAGGGGGCCATCAGGCCGGCGCGTACGCCGTCCTGGGAGAGGAGTTCCCTTTCGTCGCGGTAGCCGTCCGTCAGCTCCTTCAGCCGGCCGGCTGCTCCGTGCCTGACCTGCCAGCTCAGCAGCGTCGCTCCGCGCAGGGCGAGGACGGCGCGTGCGGAACCGTCCGGCGCGGAGACGACAAGGGTGGGTTCGCCGCCGAGGCGGTCCTCGGCGATCCGGTACTCGGCGGTCATGTCCCCAGGTGTCCCCTTCAGCTCGCTTCGGGGGCGAGCTTCTTCGCGCCCGTCATGATGGCCACCGCGTCCTCCATGGAGTGCGACTGCGGGGTGATGACGCCCGCGCAGCCGCCGAGTCGCTGGATGTGGATGCGGTCGGCGACCTCGAAGACGTTGGGCATGTTGTGGCTGATGAGGATGATGCCGAGGCCCTGGTCGCGCAGGTCGCGGACGAGTTTGAGGACCTGTCCGGTCTCGCGGACGCCGAGGGCGGCGGTGGGCTCGTCGAGGATGACGACACGGCCGCCGAAGGCCGCCGTGCGGGCGACGGCCACGCACTGCCGCTGGCCGCCCGACAGGGTCTCCACGGCCTGGTTGATGTTCTGCAGGGTGCCGATGCCGAGCCGCTTGATGTGGTCGGCGGCCTGACGCTTCATCTCGCTGGTGTCGAGCATGCGGAACACCGAGCCGAGCACACCCTTGCGGCGGACTTCCCGGGCGAGGAACAGGTTGCTGGCGATGTCCAGCGCGGGTGCGACGGCCAGGGTCTGGTAGACCGTCTCGATGCCTGCTTCGCGGGCGTCCTGGGGCCGCTTGAAGTGGACCTCCTCGCCATTGACGAAGAGGCTGCCCTGGTCGGGGACGAGGGCTCCGGACAGGCACTTGATCAGGGTGGACTTGCCGGCGCCGTTGTCGCCGATGACGGCGAGGACCTCGCCGGGGTGGAGGGTGAGGTCGACGTCGTTCAGACCGACGACCTTGCCGAAGAGCTTGACCAGGCCCTTGGCTTCGAGGACGGGGGCGGTGGCGGTGGTCACGACTTCACACTCCGGATCCACTGGTCGACGGAGACAGCCGCGATCACCAGGATGCCGACTGCGAGGACTTGGTAGTTCGGGTCGATGCCGGCCAGCGCGAGGCCGTTGACGAAGACCTGGACGATGAGCGCGCCGATCAGCGAGCCGAGCACCACGCCACGTCCGCCGAACAGGCTGGTGCCGCCGATGACGACCGCCGTGATGGACTGCAGGTTGGCGTTGAGGCCGCTGTTGGGGTCGCCGCCGCCGACGCGGCCGACCAGGATCCAGGCGCCCACGGCGATGGCGAAACCGCCGACCATGTAGGCGCTGAGCAGCACCCGGTTGACGGAGATGCCGGCCAGGCGGGCCGCCTCGACGTCGTCGCCCACGGCGTACAGGTGCCGGCCCCAGGCGGTGTAGCGCAGGGCGTAGCCGATCACCGCGTACAGGGCGATCATGATCAGGACGCCGTTGGTCAGGTTCAGCTGCCCGAGCGAGACCGTGTTGGCGGTCCACATCAGGATGTTGCCGGGCTGCAGGGCGATGGTCTGGCCCTTGGCGTAGATGAGGGTGATCGCGGTGAAGATGCTGAGGGTGCCGAGGGTGACGATGAACGGCGGTAGCTTGATCTTGGTGACCAGCAGCCCGTTGACGGCCTGTGCGGCGATGGCGACGACCGCCCCGGCGAGCAGGGCCATGACGCCCGGCCAGTGGTTGTCCGCGACGAGCTTCGACATCAGCAGCGAGGCGAGCACCATGACCGCGCCGATGGACAGGTCGATGCCGGCGGTGAGGATGATGACCGTCTGCCCGACGGCCAGTGAGCCGATGACGGCTACCTGCTGGATGACGAGCGAGAGGTTCTGCAGCGCGTAGAAGCGGTCGTTGACCAGGGAGAACACCACAGCGGCGAGTACCAGGACGATCGCCGGGCTGAGTGCGGGCTGGCGGTGCAGCACCGAGTGGATGCGCTGGGTGAGGGTGGCGGGCCGGTTGAGGAGCTCCTCCGCCGGTGCCGGTGTGGCTTGAGGGTCCACGTGGGTGGTCACAGGGGGTCCTTCCGGTGTCTTCCCTGGTACGGGCTCATGGGCTCGTGTGGTGCGGGTGCAACGCCGGTGCCATCACGGTGGCTTCCGGCGCCGCACCCGGCTCGGGGGCAGTCGCCCGGTCGAGGGGCGGTCGCTCCTGCTCGGGGTGTCAGTTGCCCCAGCAGGCGGAGGCGGCCTGCGACGGGGACTGGACGGTCAGGCCGCCGAGGGGCTTTGCGGCGGCGAGAGCGGTGCCGGTGTCGTAGAAGGACTTGCCGCCGGTCACGCTGGGCTTGCTGCCGCCGCGGGCCAGCTTGGCGATCGAGTCGACGCCGAGGGCCGCCATCTTGCCCGGGTACTGCACCGCGTCGGCCGCGAACTCGCCGCTGGTGACGTTCTTCAGGCCCGCGCAGCTGCCGTCGATCGCGTAGATCGCGACGTTCTTCTCCTTGCCGGCCGCCTTCAGCGCGTTGTACGCGCCTTCGCCCGCGGGCTCGTTGATCGCGTAGACGACGTTGATGTTCGGGTTGGCCGACAGACAGTTCTCCATCGCGGTGCGGCCGCCGTCGATGGCACCCTGGGTGGGCTGGTGGCAGGCGATCGTGTAGCTGCCGCCCTTGCCGCCGGTGTACTTGCCGGACTTGGCTTCCTTGCCGTTCTCGGTCTTGCTGCCCGGGTCGATGCCCATGCCCTCCAGGAAGCCGTGGTCGCGGTTGATGTCCACGGAGACGACCTGGTTGTTGAACAGGTCGAGCATGGCGATGACCGCCGGCTTGCCGTTCAGGGCGGCCGCGGCGTACTGGCCGTCGAGCTTGCCCGCCTGCTCGTTGTCGGTGGCGTAGGTGATGTTCGCGACGCCGGCCGGGTTGGGCGCGGTGTCCAGGGCGATCACGAACAGGCCGGCCTGCTTGGCCCGGTTCAGGGCGGCGTTCACGGCGTCGCCGTTGGTGGTGATCAGGATGCCCTTGTCGCCGCGCGATATGGCGTTGTCGATGGCGGTGATCTGGGTCTGGGTGTCGCCGTCGGTGTTGCCCGCCGCCACCGTGAGACTCACGTTGTCCTTGGCCGCCTGGGTCTTGGCGTCCTTCTCCATGCTCACGAAGTAGGGGTTGCTGAGCGTCTTCAGGATCAGCGAGACACCCACCTTGCCGCCGCCCCCCGACGCGGACGAAGAGGAGCTTCCGTTCGAAGAACCGCAGGCCGCGAGCGTGGCGCCGAGGCAGATGCTGACGCCGATCGCGGCCACTCCGGTACGCCGACTCCGGCGGCTCGACACCTGGCTGGAGGAGATGTTCATCGCTTGATCCCTTTCGGAGCCGTCCCTTGGCCGACGCTGAGACAACGTTGACTGGGCGAGATACTGGGCCTCTATGGACGAGCCCGTCAAGACGCTGATAGACATGCGCGGGCAACGAGTAGGTAACGCACAACCGGTTGGAGACAACGATGACTCAGGGCGAGGCCGCGCCCCGGTCCACCCGTAGCCGCCCCACCATGCGTGAGGTCGCGGCGCTGGCCGGAGTGGCCATCAAGACCGTCTCGCGCGTGTTCAACGGCGTCCCCACCGTCGATCCGGCGATCGTCGCCAGGGTCCGCGAGGCCGCCGACAAACTGGGTTACCGTCCCAACCTCACGGCCAGCAGCCTGCGCCGCGGCGACGGCCGCACCGCCACCATCGGCATGCTCGTCGAGGACGCGGCCAACCCCTTCTCCGCCGTCCTGACCCGCACCGTGGAGAACGTGGCACGGGAACGCGGAGTGCTGGTGCTGGTCGGCAGCCTCGACGAAGACCCGGCGCGCGAACGGGAGTTGGCTCAGGCACTCGTCGACCGCCGGGTCGACGGGCTGGTGATCGTCCCCGCGGGACGCGACCAGAGCTATCTCATCAACGAGCAGCACACCGGCACCCGCATGGTCTTCGTCGACCGCGAGGCCGGCCTGCTGGACGCGGACGCCGTCGTCTCCGAGAACCGGCAGGGCGCCGTCACCGCCGTCAACCACCTGCTGAAGGCCGGCCACCGCCGCATCGCCTACCTCGGCGACCGCGCCTCCATCCCCACCGCCGCCCAGCGCTTCGACGGCTACCGGCACGCCCTGGAAGTCGCGCACATCGCATACGACGAGGAGATCGTGCGCCACGTCGGGTCCAGTGAGGAGGCGGCCATCGCCGCGACCGAGCAGGTGCTGTCGCTGCCCGATCCGCCGACGGCGCTGTTCACCAGCCAGAACTTCGTGACCATAGGCGCCGTCCGCGCGCTGCGCGCCATGGGTCTGCAAGAGACCGTCGCCCAGGTGGGCTTCGACGACTTCCCCCTGGCCGACCTGCTCAGCCCGGGCATCTCCGTCATCGCCCAGGACGTCGAGCAGGTGGGCAGGACAGCTGCCGAAATGCTCTTCCACAGGCTGGACGGCGACGAGTCGCCCACCCGCACCGTCAGCGTGCCGACCCGGCTGATCGAGCGGGGCTCCGGCGAGATCACAGCCGAAGGACCCAGCCATGACTGAAGCCGTACAAGCCGCCGCACCGCTCCCGGCCGTGACCGTGATCGGCGAAGCACTCATCGACCTGGTCCAGCTCGACGCGCCCGGCGACTACCGTGCCCAGCCCGGCGGCAGCCCGTTCAACGTCGCCGTCGGCCTGGCCCGGCTCGGACACCGCACCGCGCTCATGGCTCGGCTGGCCGACAACACCTTCGGCCGGATGCTGCGCACGCACGCCGCCGCCGAGGGCGTCGACCTGGCGTACGCACCGGCAGCCGCCGAGCCCACCACGCTCGCCGTGGTCTCCATGGACGCGGAGGGAAGGGCGAGTTACGACTTCTACCTGGACGGCACCGCCGACTGGCAGTGGACCGAGACGGAGACAGCCCTCGTCCCGCGGGACACCGCCGTGCTGCACTTCGGCTCGGTCGCCTCCTGGACGTCGCCGGCCGACGGGCACATCCACTCCGTCGCCCAGCGCCTGCGCGCCGAGGGCACGGCGCTGATCAGCTACGACCCCAACGTCCGCCCCGCCCTCCTGGGCGACCCGGAGCGCGGCAGGCGGGCCGTCGAACGCAGCGTCGGCACCGCCCACCTGGTCAAGGCCAGCCGCGAGGACGTCGAGTGGCTCTACCCCGGCACCCCCATCGAGCAGATCGCCGCCCGCTGGCTGGACCTCGGCGCGCTCCTCGTCGTCATCACCGACGGTCCCGACGGCGCCCACGCCTTCCACGCCAGTGCGGGAAGCCTGAGCCGTCCCGGGCGGAAGGTCTCGGTGGTGGACACCGTCGGCGCGGGCGACGCGTTCACGGCCGGGCTGCTCGGCGCCCTTCTCCGCCACGGCCTGGACACCCCGCAGGCACTGGCCACGGCCGACCCGGACGTGCTGGCGACCGCCGTGGACGACGCGATCCTCGTCTCCGCGCTGACCTGCGAGCGCCTGGGCGCCGACCCGCCCACCGCCCTGCCCCGCCTCCACCTGCCTGCCCAAGCGCCCCTGACGGCGACGGATCTGGCCTTCGCACGCTGACCTCGCCCGCGTTCACCGTGACCTGGGAACAAGGCGCGCGAGGCCAGAACATGATCGACAGCGGGCCGACTCCGGGACCGTCGGCGGACTCGTGAGCAACGTGACCAGCGGCCTCGACGTCCAGCAGATGGCTTCCCTGACCCGGGAATTCCGGGCCGCCACCGAACACTGACGATCAGTCGGCGTCACATGCCGCGCGGCGGGCCGTACCGGGTCTCCGGGCGCTCTTGCGGGGTCATCGGCAGGTTCCGCAGGGCCACGGGTCCGGGGTAGAAGGCACTGCCGCCCGGTCCCGTCACCTCCTCGCCGACGAGCCAGCGCCACATCCACTCGGCGAACCCCATGGAGTACTCGAAGAACTCGCCCTCGCCGTTCTCGACGAAGAGCGACGCTCTTCCGCGGGCTCCCCGAGGCGCGTAGAAGACCGTCTCGCCTCGGTCGGTGCCGGCGATCGGGATCAGACCGTCCGGAGTGCCGAAGACCAGCTCGCGGACGCCGAGTGAGGCACGGGGGTCGCCCTCGGGCTCCCCCTCTTCGAACTCGATCTCCGACCACGCCTCGGACGTGCTGCGGATCCACTCGCCCAGGTTCCAGCGTTCGGTCGCCGGGTGGTGCAGCGAGAGGTGGCCGTTGAGCTGGACGGGAGCGTAGGCGTCGACGATCTCCTTGTAGTCGGCCGGGAGGCTCACCCCCAGCTCGCTCTCGAGCCCCAGCCATGCCTCGGGGTCGCGGTGGCGCCACGTCGGCTCGCCGAGCATCTCCAGCACGCGCCGGAGATGGTTCTCGCTCACTCCGTCACCTCCGCTCATTCCGTCACCTCCGCTCATTCCGTCACCTCCGCTCACCCGGTCACCTCCTCGGGCAGTCCGCGCTGCCCCGAGTGGTCCCGCCCGTGGGCGACTGGGTGATCACGCAATGCTTCATCTTGTCATCCTCCAGCGTCCCGTAGTTGTACTCGATGGTGGTGGGGATGCCGCTCCCGGGGTTGCCGTAGTGCGGGATCACGGAGACCTGCACGTGCTTGCCCGACCTCATGCCGTTCCTGATCTCCTTCTCGACGCCGTAGTTGAGGTACGGGCTGTTGGTCTTCTCGTACTCTGCGACCAGGTTCCGCAGGTCGATCCCGGAGCCCGTCGCCGCGGCGGGGATCAGGTGGCCGTTGGCGGCCACATGGCCCTGCGACTCGATCTCCGCCATCCCCGGAGGCTGGGTGGAGCTGTTCGTGTTGGTGCCGGGTGCCTTGCGTCCCGGGTTCAGGTCGCTCTTGTCGAGCAGACCGTAGACACCCGTCGCCCGGCACTCCCACCGGTCCTCGAAGGTGTCGAAGTAGCGCTCTCGCGGCAGGTACACGGCGTGTCCGGTGGGGCTGACGCCGGGGCCGTCGTCGCACTTCCTGTCCTGGCGGTCGCGCCCCTTGTTCTTACCGCCGGGCGTGTCCTGGGGCATGATCAGCTTCTGCAGCGCGCTGATCGGCAGGTAGGTCGCCAGACCCGCCAGGTCCACCATGGCCTGGGCCGTGACGGTGGTGGTGACCCCCGATCCCGCCGTCCAGATCGCGGGCGTCCAGTCCGGCGCGGGCTTGGGACGGGTGGGTGCGGGGACGGGGTGCGGTCCGTTGTTGGGGTTCTGGTCGATGGGCGGCTTCGGCGGGACGGTCGGACGGGTGATGCAGGAGACGTTGCACCGGCCGCCGCCCCCGTAGCCGCCTCCGTAGGAGCCTCCACCGCCGCGGTAGCCGCCACCCGAGTGTGAGCCGCTGTTGCCTGCGGCGTACCAGCTCACTCCGTTGCCGCCGCACTGCACGGTCCAGGAGTGGTCGTCGCAGAAGAGGTCGTGGGCCGAGGGTCCCTGCTGGCTGAAGTCGCACGACGTGCCGGGGCAGTCGTCGACGATGGAGTTGCTGCCGGCCATGTAGACCTCCATGAAGACCTCCTCGGCGATGGCCTCCGCCGGATCGAAGATGTCCCACATGCTCGCGTGACCCGTGGGATCGGTCCGGTTCAGCGGGTTTCCGTCGCCGTACAGGTAGCGGTTGGCCTGTGCGGACGGTGTCGGGTCCAGCTGCCAGGTGTCGCGGGAGGCGAAGGTGCCCGTGCCCGGCTGGTACCAGCGGGCGGCCATGTCGACGTCCCCGGAGGCCGGGTCGGTCCAGCCGGACTGGTAGCCGACGGCGGGAGTGGTGCCGCCGGTGGCCGTCCTGGTGCCGAACGGGTCGTACGACGTCGAGCCGGTCACCTGGGTGCCGTTGGCGCTGAGGCCGGCGACCAGGTCGGTGTGCCGGTCCGTGACGGCCCACTGCTTGGTGGTGCCGGTGGCGAAGGAGAGCAGGGCGCCCTCCGGGGTGCGGTCGTACTGCGTGGAGCCGTCGCCGGCGAGGTTGTCCGAGCCTCCGTCGTAGGTGAAGGACGTCGCCCCGCGCGTCTGGACGCGGTCGAGCGAGTCATAGGTGTAGGCCGTACCGCCGTCGGTGGTCTTGCGCTCGAAGGCGTCGAAGGCCAGGGTGCGGACGGTGCCGCTGCCGTCGTCCACCGAGGCCAGGGTGGAACGGGGGGTGTAGGTGAACTTCGTGGCTCCTTCGGTGAGTTGGCGGTTGCGGGCGTCATAGGTGGACGTGGTCGCGCCCGCCTTGGTGCGGTTGCCGGCGTCGTCCCACGCGTACGCGGTCGTGGTGCCGTTCCTCGTCCAGGACGTGAGGCGGCCCGCGTTGTCGTAGGCATAGGTGTTGCCGCTGGCGCCCGCCGTGCCCGTCGTCGTCCTGGACGTCAGGTTGTCGTCCAGGTCGTAGCCGTACGTGGTGGAGGCGACGGTGGTGGTGCCGTCGGGGCTGGTGACGGTGTCGGAGGCGAGGCGCCCCAGGTCGTCGTAGCCGTAACCGCGCTTGGCCGTGACCGTGTACTGGCCCGAGCCGTCCGGCTGGGTGGCGTACTGCTCCGTGCTCGGGCGTCCGGCCGCGTCGAAGTCGTAGCGGACCTGGGTGCCGGTGATCGAGTCCGCGGCCCGGTCGAGGCGGCCGGCGCTGTCGTAGCCGTAGTCGGTGGTGCCCGCCGTGGTCTTGCGCTCGGTCATGTCGCCGTCGGCGTCATAGGTGTAACTCGCGTTGCCCGCGGGGCCGGACGCGGTCAGGAGTTCGCCGCGGTCGTTGTAGGCGTACGTGTTCTGGCCGGAGCCGTCCGCCGCGGTGACCGAGGTCAGGCGGCCCGCCAGGTCGTAGCCCAGCTTGCGGTCGGTGGTCGCCGCCTCCGCGCCGGTGCCGGTCTCGTGGGTGAGCCGGCCGAGGCCGTCGTAGGTGCGGTCGCGGCGGACCCCGCCGGGCAGCAGTTCGGTGACGGTCTGGCCCGCCTTGTCGTACACGGTCGTCCAGGTGCGGTCCGCGGCGGCGGGGGTGCTGTCGGTGGCCGGTTCGACGGTCGACTCGGGCAGGCCCCAGCTGGTGAAGGTGTAGACGGTGGTGTTGCCGCGGCCGTCGGTCAGGCGGGTGCGGTTGCCCGCCGCGTCGTAGCCGAACGTCGTGGTGATCGACTTGGTGTCCGAGACGGGCTCCACCTGCTTGGTCGGCCGGCCCAGGGCGTCGTACGTGTACGTGGTGCGGGCCTTGGTCTGCGGGTCGATCACCGCCGTGCGGTTGCCGTCGGCGTCGAACTCGGCCGCGGCCGTGCGCTGGGCCGTGCTGCCCGTGCCGTAGTCCGTCGTGGCCGTGATGTCGCCGAGGGCGTCGTACGTGGTCGTCGTCCTGCGGTTCGTGGCGTCCGTGACATCGGTGCGGCGGCCCAGGCCGTCGTAGCCGTAGCGGGTGGTGCCGGCCGGGTCGGTCACGGACGTGAGCTCGCCCGCCGGGTCGTGGCCGGCGGTCGTGGTGACCCCGCCGGGGCTGGTCGAGGCGCTCTGGTCGCCCGCGTCGTCCCAGGTGTAGCGGCTGGTCAGGTTCTGCGTCGCGGGGTAGCGCTCGACCGTCGTCGCCGTGAGCTGCCGGCCGAGTTCGTCGTACGTGGCCTCGGTGCGGGCGCCGGTCGGGTCGGTGGCCGAGAGCTGCGTTCCGGTCGGGGTCCAGGAGTAGTGGCTGACTCCGGCACCGCTGGTGTCGGTGGCCGGACCCTGGACCAGGCCGGAGGTGGAGGTGGACTGGGCCGTCAGCGCGGTCGCGGGGTCGGCGACCGGGTCGGTCCTGCTGCTGAGCCGGCCGAACTGGTCGTAGGCGTACTGGGTGACCCGGCCCAGCGGGTCGGTGACCGAGGCGGGCAGGCCCAGCGCGTCGTAGGTGGTGCGGGTCGTCGCCGTCAGGGCGCTGGTGGCGCCCGGCGGGGTGTAGTCGGGCAGGGTCGTCGCGGTCGTACGGCCGAGGCGGTCGACCTCCAGCCGGATCACCTGGTCCCGCGGGTCCTTGGTCTCGGTGGCGTCGCCGAAGGTGTTGTAGCCGGTGAGGGTGGTGGGGTGCACCGTGGTGGGCGCGTTGCCGTTCTCCTCGGCCTGGACCGCGGGGGCGGTCCGGGCCACCAGGCGGCCCAGCTCGTCGTAGCGGTAGGTGGTGGTGAAGGCGGAGGCGTCGGCACCGGTCTCGTTGCCGCGCGGGGCGACGGTGGTCAGCGGCAGGCCGCGGTCGTCGTAGGTGTGAGTGGTGACGTGGGTGGTGGTGCCGTCGGTGACGGACTGCCTGGTCAGGTCGCCGGCGGTGTCGTACTGGGAGGAGACGGCGAGCTGCGTGTCACCGGTGATGGAGTCGGTCTCCTGCGTGACGCGGTCGTCGCCGTCGTAGGCGAAGGTGCTGACGCGGTCGAGGCCGCTGGGGTCGAGGACGGTGCGCTGGGTGCGGCCGAGGGCGTCCACCGTGAAGGTACGGGTGGTCTTTCCGCCGCCGGTGACCTGCTGGGTGAGGTTGCCCGCCGGGTCGTAGGTGTCGCTCTCCAGGGCGATGTCGTGCTTGCTGCCGTCGGCCTGGGTGACCTGCTCGGCGGTGGTCGTGGCCGGCAGGCCGTCGTCGTAGTACGTGTACGCCGTCGTGGCGCCCATCGCGTCCGTGGTGGAGGCGAGACGGCCGGCGGGGTCGTAGGCGTGGGAGACGACGGTCAGGTCGTGGACGGTGCCCGACGGGTCACCGGTCCAGCCGTTCAGCACGGTGGTCGCGTGCTCACCCCGGGGTGTGTAGGTGTATGTGAAGTGCGTGCCCGCCGGGTCCGTCATGCCGTCGACGCGGCCCAGTTGGTCGTGCTCGAAGAGGGTCGTGTTCTGTTCGGCGTCGGTGGTGCTGTCGTTGAGGCCGTACGCGTCGTAGTGGTACGTGGTGGTGCGGGCCGTGTCGCCGCCGGTGGTGTCCTTCTCCGTATCCGACAGGAGGTTGCCGTCGTCGTCGTACGATCGGGTGATCTGGGCGGTGTGGGTGGTGCCGGTGATCTCGTTCTTCACGGCGGCGCCGGTCTCGGTGACGACGTGCGAGGCGGCGTCGTACGCATAGGTGGTGGTCACGCCGTTCGGGAAGCTGCCGGAGACCTGCGTCTCGGAGGTCCTCCGGCCCAGCCCGTCGTACGTGTACTTCGTGACCAGCCCGGACGGGGAGGTCACCTGGGCCACGTCACCGCCTGCGTAGTAGCGGTACGACGTCGTCCCGCCGCCGGGGGTGGTGCGCTGCAGCACCAGGCCGGCCGGGACCGTGCCGCTGTCGGCGGCGGCCTCGGAGCCGGTGGTGTAGGTGGTGGAGGCGGTGCTCTGGTCGGGGCGGACGGCGGAGGTCGGCAGGCCCAGGGTGCTGTAGGTGTACGTGGTGCGGTAGCGGCTGTCCTGGTAGTCGGTCGAGCGCGCGTCGCTGTAGCTGAGCTGCTTGTCGTTGCGCGGGTCGAGCGGGTCGGCGGTGTTGAGGTAGTAGCTGCGGAAGCTCGTCCAGCAGGAGTCCGCGTCACGGCAGGTCGTGGTGGACACGATGTTGCCGCGGGCGTCGTGGCCGGTGACGGTGGAGTGGCCGTCGGGGTCGGTGACGGTGTGCAGGTTGCCCGCGATGTCGTAGGCGTACGTCGTGGTCGCGCCGGTCTCGTCCGTGTGGGCGACCTCGCGCTGGCCGTGCAGGGCGTCGTAGCTGGTGGTGCTGGTGTGCTGCTGCGGGTCCGTGACCGTGACCGTGTCGGTCAGGCCGGAGGCGGCGGCCTCGGCCTGGGCACGGTAGTGCGCGGAGACCTGGTCGGCGGTGAGGGCCTCCCGGTAGAGGGCGGCCTCGTCGACGGTGCCCTGGAAGTAGTAGGTGTCCGCGGTCAGCCCCGTCCAGCCGGTGCTGGCGTAGCCGCCGCCGATGTAGGCGTACGGGCGTGACTGCTCGTCGATCGTGCCGCTCAGGGAGCCGACCTTGACGCCGTCCAGGTACAGGGTCTGGGTGGTGGCGGCGCCGGAGAGCACGACGTGGTGCCACTGGCCGTCCGTCACCGTCTGCGAGGACACGATGGGGGTCGCCCCGGAGGCGCCGGACAGGTAGAACTCGCCGCGGAGCCTGCCGTCGCCGTCGATGTTCAGCACCGGGCGCCAGGAGGTCGGGGTCTGGCCGAGGGGCGCGTTCTGGAAGCTCATCAGGACGCCCGGGGCGGTGGTGGTCTTGAACCACATCTCGGCCGAGAGGCTGGTGGTGCCCTGGACCACCGAGCCGGGTATCTGGACGTGTCCGCCGTTGCCGAGCAGCGCCGCCGAGTTGTCGCCGGGGCCGAAGACGCCGGTGGCGCCGAGCCTGGAGGCGTGGGTGGTGCTCGCGTCGACGTCGAAGGTGGCGGTCATGCCCGTGCCGCCGACCTCGCTGTGCAGACCGGTGCCGTCCCCTTCGCCGAGCCGCCAGTAGGCGGCGGGCGCGTCGGCGACGGCCACCGCCCGGTACTGGTCGCCCGTTCCCTGCACCAGGGCGGTGCGGGCCTGGACGTGCAGGGTGGGCGTGTCGGCGTAGCCGGGCAGTTTGTTCTGCAGGTACTTCCAGGACGTGGTGCCGTCGGAGTTGGTGACCTTCATGAAGGGCACCAGCGCCTTGTCGTAGAAGGCGACCTCGTCGATCTGCCCGGTGAAGTTGCGGTAGCCGGCGGTCTGGCCGTCCCAGCCGGGGGAGGCGTAGCCGCCGCCGATGAACACGTGCGGATGCCGGACGGTGTCGACACCGCTGGCCGTGGAGCCCTGGTAGTCGCCGTCGAGGAAGAGCGCCTGGATCCCCTCGTTGCCGGTCAGCAGCACATGGTGCCAGGTGCCGTCGGTGACCGTCCTGCCGGAGATGATGCTGGTCGCGCCGGGGGTGAACCTGCCGCGCACCTTGCCGTCGGCGTCGATCAGCAGGATGGGGCGCCAGCTGCTCGGGGTGTCACCGAACTCCGTGTCCTGATGGGTCGCCAGGACACCGGGCCGGGTGGTCTTGAACCACAACTCGACGGACATCGAGGTGCCGGTGCCCATCCCCTCCGCCGGCACCTCCACGGCGCCGTCGCCCGTGAAGCTCGCCGAGGTGTCGTCGCCGTCCGCGAAGATGCCGGCGCTGCCGAGCCGGACGCCGTCGAGGTACTCACCGGCCAGCGCGTCTCCCAGGGGACTGGCCGCCACGGCACCGCTGTGCTCGCCCAGCCGCCAGTAACCGGTCGGCCCGCTGCGCTCGATCGTGTCCGCGTAGGACGACGAGGCCATCGAGTAGGAGGGTGCCGACACCTTCCAGGTGCCGCCGTTCTCGTCGGTGGACTGTGTGAGCCGCCCGCTGACCGGGTCGTAGGCCGCGGTGGCGTGCACCCGGCCGGAGGGCAGGGTGACCTTGGTCAGCTGCCCGATGGCGGTGTGCGCGGCGTAGTGCTCGGCGACGGTGGCCGCGTCGAGCGGGTGGTCGTAGACGGCCACCTCGTCCATCTCGCCCTTGAAGTGGTACGTGCCGGAGGAGAGCCCCATCCAGCCGGAGCTGCCGTAGCCGCCGCCGAGGTAGGCGTGGTCACGGGACTGCTCGGTGATGGCTCCGGTCAGCGAACCGACCTTGGCTCCGTCCAGGTACAGGGTCTGCGCCGTGGCCCCGCCGGAGAGCACCGCGTGGTGCCACTGGCCGTCGGTGACGGTCTGCGAGGACACGATGGGGGTCGCGCCGGTGGCACCGGAGAGGTAGAACTCACCGCGCAGTTTGCCCGCGCCGTCGATGTTCAGCACCGGTCGCCAGGAGCTCGGCTTGTCGCCGATCTCGGCGTTCTGGAAGCCGACGAGGACACCGGACGGCGTGCTCGTCTTGAACCACAGCTCGATCGCCGGGTAGGCGGTGGCCTTCAGAGTGTCCGCGGGCAGTTCGATGACCGAGTCCGTGCCGTCGAAGCCGACGGAGGTGTCCGTGGTCCCGCCGAGCGCGGAGTCGGTGCCGAGCTGCACGTCCCGGTAGACGGCCTCGTTCAGACCGGTGGCCGAGGCCGCCTCGCTGGTCGCCGCGGAGCCGTCGCTCTCGCCCAGCCGCCAGTACGAGGTGGGGGCCGCGTCGAGGACGCCGCTGCGGTACACGGTGCCGTCGCCATAGCCGTAGACCGTGCACTTGGTGGCCGACGCCGGCGGGCAGACCGTGGCCAGGCGGTCGCCGGTGTAGGTGTAGGTCCAGGTCAGTCCGGGGGTGTTCGCGCCGACCTGGCTGGTCGTGACGGAGGTGACGTGGCCGCCGGTCCAGGTGAAGGTCAGCGAGCGGCCGGAGAGGTTGTCGGTCACCTTCTGGACCGGGCCGCCGGTCGTGGTCGCGTGCGTGACGGTCTGCGTGCGGCCCGCCACGTCCGCGATCCGGTCCAGTGCGCCGCCGGACAGGAAGTGGTACGTCGTACCGGAACGTTCCCGCAGGACCCAGGTGCCGTCCGTGCCATGGGTCAGCGTGAGGGAACCGCCGGGCGGGCCGGCGTACGTCCCGTCGCTGTTCTTGCCGAACCGCACCTGCGATCCGTCCGCCAGGGTCACCAGCGCCGACGAGGTGTCCGGTTCCTCGCGCACCTTCATGTCCCAGGACGTCGACCAGCCGGTGCCGAAGGCTCCGTCGCGGCGCGGGTCCAGGGAGTTGTAGGTGCGGGTGACGGACAGCTCCGGGCCCACGGTGGCGAGGGCCGCGTCAGTGGCCGCGGTGACGTAGTTGCCCGCGTGGGTGCCGATCTCCTTGCCGTCGTCGGCGCCGCCGAGGTGGCTGGTGACGGTCGGCTGCGGCACCTGCGTGGTCAGCAGCGCGGGGCCGGGCCGGGCCGAGGAGGCGTCACCGTCGCTCGCGTACGCGTACCAGGCGTACGTCCTGCCCCACGACAGCCAGCCGGAGGGCACCGCCCACTGCTGCTCGGAGCTGTCGGTGCCCTTCTTGCAGTTCTTGCGGACGTTGTTGCCCTCGACCTCGCAGACCTCGAAGGTGTACTGCAGCGTCGACTTGGGGTAGTCGTCGGCGTCCGAGCCCTCGGCCCAGAGGGTCGGGGTGAGCGAGTCGGCCGTGACGCCGCTGCCGGGTGACTCGGCGGTCAGCTGGGGCGGGATGTTGACCGCCGTGATCTTGACTGCCGGGCCGGGAACACCGGCGGAGGTGAAGCGGCTGGTGCCGTAGTCGTCCATCGTCCACTGCACGGTGTACGTGGCCGGATCGAGCGGCGCGATCTTCGCGTCCAGGGTCACGCTGTCACCGGGCGCGACATCCTGCGGCATGTCCGTCCAGGCGATCTTCGAGCTGTCGGTGATCTCCTTGCCCGAGGAGTCGAACAGGTTGTAGCGCAGCTTGTAGGTGCCGCCCTTGGGCCAGGTCTCCTGCCCCTGGTTCCTGACGGTCACCTTCTCCACGCCCTGAGAGGTGGCGGTGACCGGCGCGGTGAAGTCGCCGAGGCTGTAGGTGGCGCCGTACTTGGTCCAGGTGATGTCCAGGCTGGGGACGCCGTTCGGGTAGTCGTCGGAGCCGAACTGCTTCCAGCCGTTGGAGTCCGTCGTGGACGCCTTCACCGCGAGGCCGTAGTTCTTCTTGCGGCCGTGGGTCCAGTCGTCGACCAGATTGCGGCCGGCCGAGCCGAGCTTGATGCTCTCCCAGGCGGGGCCGCAGGACCAGGTCGTCGTGCCCTCCGGACGCCAGCCGTGCGCGAAGCTCTTCGACGCGAGCGAGGAACCGGTGGCCGGGCCCGGCCACTTCGTGGTGGTGGACTCCGACCAGTTCGAGGTGATCGGCGACACGGTCACCGGACGGGCGGAGCAGGACTGCGACCAGGTGTTGTAGAGGGCGAGGTCGGCGCCCAGGATCCAGGCGTTCTTCAGCGTGGTCTCCACGCCGGAGAAGTGCAGGAAGGCGGCGGCCTTGTGGCTGCCGCCGTCGTAGGTGCCGGCCTTGACCACCGTGTCCGAGGCGAAGTTCTGGTCGTACGGGTACTCGACGTACGTCCCCGAGGTCGAGGCGAAGGACTTCACGGACGGGTCGACGCGCACCGGGAAGACCCGGTCGGAAGAGTGCAGCCAGTCCTTGTCCAGCTTGACGACGAGGACCTGGTGGCCGTTCTCCCGGCCCAGGCTGTAGGTGACCCCGGACGAGACGGCGCCCTCGTGGGAGTTGTCGGTGACGTGGGAGTCCTGCATCCATCCGGCGGGGGTCCAGGCGCGCTGCCCGCCGTCCGCGTCGGTGAACTCGATGCCGCCGTGGCCGTCGCCGCGGGCCGTGAGTCCGCGCAGGTCGAGCGGGAAGTGCCACTCGGTGGGCGCGTGCGCGTCCTTGAGGACGAGGGTCTCCTTGACGGAGTCGTTGCCGGCCAGGAACTGCAGGTCCGCGTGCGGGCGTACGTCCGGGTACGTGACGGTGCTGCCGTCGGCCCGGGCGGCGGACGGGGCGGCGCCCGCGACGCCGTAGCCGACCGAGAGGCCGTCGCCGATCTGCATCCGTACGACGTCGGCGGCGTCGGCCGTGCCGGCGAAGTCCAGCGGTGACCGGGTGGCCCGGGTCTGCCAGCCCGGGCCGCCCTGCGGAGCCTGGCGGACCAGAGTCGTGTCGACGGACTTCCAGCTTCCGTCCTTGGCACGGAAGTTGACCTGCTGGTCGTAGAAGCGGGTGGTGTAGGTGCCGTCCGCGTTCCGGAAGATGCGCCGGCGTTCCTGGCGCTGAGCCGTGAGCTCCTTGCTGCGCTTGGGGTCGAAGCCCTTGGGGATGGCCGTCCCGGGGGCCGTGGTCCGCCGCACCGGCCCGGGCTCCGGCAGCTTGGGCCCGCCCGGGTTCAGCCGGGTCGTCCCCGTCTGCCCCTCGACGGGCAGCTCGCCGCGCCCGGTACGGGGTCCGGTGTGACCGCCCCGCACGGACGCTTCGGTGGCCGCGGCGGAAGCGATGTGCCGGCGGCCGGCCGCCGAACCCCAGTGCTGACCGGGGACGCCCTGGGCGGAAGCGCCCGACCAGCGGTCCACGGCCAGCGCGGCCTGCTGGGTTCCGGTCAGAACGGCCATCACCAGGGCAACGGTGACAGCGAGCGGACGTGCCGGGCGCAAGGTTTTCCCCCACCTGCTTGAAGACAAGATGAGGGCAACTACTAAGTGATCTCACGAGACACACACAAGACATGCACATGCCTTTTTGGCGTCAACGTGTTACAGATCACGGATCAATTCTCGCCAAATTCATGCAACTTGATCACGAGCGGGGCGGACGGCTGCATGACTCGGACACACGATGACCTCAACCAGCCACAGTCGGTGCGGGCGGAGTCCAGCGCCGGGTGCGCGGCACGGTGCCGCTGACGCCGAAGTCCTTCTTCAGCTGTTCGGGAATGGCGTAGTGCATGACGCGGCCGCGGGTGAGGGAGGACAGCTCGAAGATCGTGGTGAGGTGGCCGAGACGGTCCAGGGCCCACGCGCCGAGCGGGGAGCGGTCCTCGATCGTTTCCAGGACGCCGAGCAAGGTCGGCACGATCCTGGTGACGTTGTCCCAGGCGGTACGGGGCACCTGGAGCCAGTCGGCGCAGGTGTCGCCGATCAGGTAGCGGATGAGGGCGGAGACGACGGGGTCGAAGAAGGTGCCGGGGACGACTTCCTCGTAGAGGTCGATCAACTGCCGGGTCAGGTACGCGCCTTCTTCGGAGGGGCCCATGTGGCGGAGCATGTACCGGTCGAGGAACTGCCGGGCCTGCTCCAGGTCGCGGGGGACGGCCTCCTGGTCCACGCCGAGCATCGCTCCGACCACGCGCCATGCGTAGAAGTAGGCTTCGGCACCCTCGGTGGACATGTGGATGTTCAGGCGGTGCAGGCTGTCGAGGACGAGCAGGGAGAAGAACATCTGGCCGCCGATCATGTCCTCCTGGCAGATCGGCGTCCCGAGCGTCTCGGTGTCCCAGCGGTTCTCGCGCCTGAGGTGGTGACGGATCGAGGCGTGCAGCAGGCGTACCTTCTGCGCGGCCGGAATGAAGCGGCTGCCGGCCTCGAAGGCGTCGGGCCGCATCAGGTAGACGGTGAACTGCCCGGTCTCCGCCATCCGCCTGGACGGGTAGTTCAGCCCGTGGGTCGCTGACAGCAGCTTCGCGACGTGCGGGACGACGTAGCAGGCGGGCATGGAGGCGAAGGACAGCGCGGTCGAGATGTGGACGTTGTTGTCGATGAAGAACAGCCGCGCCTTCTCCATCTCCCCCCAGTCGACCCAGTCCGGCGACACGCTGGTGGCCTGGAGGTACTCGCGGGCGATGTCGGGCAGTCCCTCGGGCAGGGGTGAGCCCGCGGTGGAGACGTGGCGCATCAGGGTGTTGAACTTACCGACCTCCCCGCGTTCGAACAGGGTGGCTACGACAGCGTCCGCGAGTTCGTCCCCGGACCGGCGCAGGGCATCCATCGAGGCCTCGGTGTAGGTCATGTCAGCAGTCCTTCTCGGCAGGCCGCACCGCATGGCGGGTGGGCCTTCCGCGCAGTCGGTCAGTGGTGACGGTCGGTGGCCAGGTGGGCCAGCTCGGTCAGGGCCCGCCGCGCCTGCCCAGGCATGTCGAGCCCGCCCAGGCAGCCGACGGCTTCCCGCATCCGGGAGGCGATCATGTCCTCCACCTGTTCCGGCGCCTTGAGCGCGCGTATCAGCTCGCGCACCTCCCGCAGATGCGCCTCGCCGAGGTCAGGGCGTCCCAGCAACACGGCGAGTCGCTCACGCTGATCGGGGAGCGCGGCCTGCCACGCCTGGGCGAGCAAGGTGGTGGGCCGGTGGCCGCGAATGTCGTCCAGGCCGGCTTTGCCCGTACGGTCGGTTTCGCCGAACAGGCCGAGCAGATCGTCGCGTAGCTGGAACGCCTCCCCCAGCGGCAGTCCGTACGCGGAAAGGCCGGCACGCAGCTCGGGGGCGGCGCCCGCGAGCAGGCCGCCGATGAGCAGGGGCTGCTCGACGGTGTACTTGGCGGTCTTGTAACGGACGACCTTCAATGACACGCCGGGGTCCGGGCGGGTGCCGGTGCTGAGGATCTCCAGACATTCGCCCGCGATCAGCTCCCGGGCGAGTTCTCCCCACATGGGCCGGGCCCTGGCGAGGTAGGAGGCGGGGAGACCGCTGGTGGCGAACAGTTGACCCGCCAGCGCCATCAGATGGTCCCCGACCAGCATGGCCAGCGACCGGGCGGCAGCGCACGCCCGTGGGTGCCCGGTGACGGCGGCCCGCAGGGCGATGTGCGCGGTGGGCAGGTGGTGACGCAACGGGCTGTCGTCGATGAGATCGTCGTGAACGACCGCCGCGGCATGGACCAGTTCCATCGAGGCAGCCGCACGGACCATCGCTTCGTTGTCGGGCTGGCCGGCCGCGCGCCAACCCCAGTAGCAAAAGGCCGCCCGTAACCGTTTGCCGTGCCCGGCCGCCGCCCGCAACTGCTCGGCCACCGGCCTCAACCGGGCATCGATCGCGAGAAGTTCTTCGGCCTCCCGGGACAGGAAGTCAGCCAACAAGGTGTCGACACGGCCCTTGAACCTGACCGGGTCCCAGCGCTCAGACATCGCCACCAGGCGCCGCCCGCCCGGCAACAGCGCTTTGGGCCAGCACTTCCAGATGGGCCGGCGGCGCCGCGAGGCGATCCAGTGCGATACGGCCGCGTGCCATCAGGTCCTGCTGGGCATCCCGTGCCAGCTCGGGCCCGTCGGACCGACGCAGCAGGTGCTGCACGGTTCCGGCGGCCGAGCTGACGGCGCTCACCGCCAGGTCTGCCAGCCCCGCCACGAGCAGCACGGCCTGCTCGTCCAGCCGCTGGCCGTTGCCCGGAGTGTGGGTCATCCGATCCCCCCGTATCGTCGGCGTTCGCAGGCTCACACCGCTCGGTTCCCAGGACACTCGATCGAAAGCGGTTGGACCCGTCCACCCAGCCCCAAACCACCCCTTCGTGGGAACCGGACCTGCTCTGCCTACGCGTGCTCGCCCGCCGGAACCGACGGTCGGTCGCCCCTCTCCTCGTCGGCGGATTCCCGGGCGCGCCAGGGGATCCAGAGTGCCGTCAGGGTGACGACCAGGGCCGAGGCGGCCACCGTGGCCATGCCCAGGGTCAGGTTCGCCGCGCTCGCGACGAAGCCGATCAGGGCGGGGCCGGCCAGCAGGCCCGTGGTGCCCATCGCGGCGACCAGGGCCAGGGCGTCCGAGCCGTGGCCCGCGGCCGCGACGTAGACGCACGGGGTGACGGCGGCCGCGCCGAGGCCGACGCAGGCGAAGCCCAGGAGGGTGGGAAGGACGCCGCCGGTGAGCAGGGCCAGGGCCAGGCCGGCGGCGGCCACCGCGCTGCCGACGCGGACCACCCGGCCGTCGCCCCAGCGGGTGCGCCAGCGGTCGGCGCACACCCGGGCCAGCAGCATCATCACCGAGACGACCGCGATACCCAGGGGCGCGACGGTCGCGGACGCCTTGACGACGTCCTTCAGGTAGAGCGTCGACCAGTCGTTCATCGCGCCCTCGGTGATCGTGCCGAAGGCCATCGCGCACCCCATCAACAGGGTCGTCCAGGACGGGAGGGTCCAACTGCGGTTCGGCTTCGGTTCGTTGGTCCTCTCCGGTTCCGTTTCGGGCAGCAGGGCCCGGCGGGACGCGGCGAGCAGGAGCAGCAACAGGGCTCCGGCGAGGGCGAAATGAGTCGGGACGGAAGCCGTCAGCGTCGTCACACCGGACGTTAGCAGGGCTGCGGCGAGCAGGCCGGCGCTGAAGGTGGCGTGCAGCTGGGACATGGCCGTACGGTCGTACGCCTTCTCCAACGCCGCGCCCTGGGCGTTCATGGCGACGTTGAGGCAGCCGACCGCGACCCCGTCCGCGCAGACGGTCAGGAGTGCCAGGGGGTAGTTCGGTACGACGGACAGGGCGGCCAGTACGGCCACCAGGCCCACGGCCGAGGCCAGGGACAGCCGGCGGGAGCCGAGGCGCCGCATCAGGACGGCGACCAGCGGGAAGGAGGCCGCCGCGCCGGCCCCGCAGGCCATCAGCAGCAGGCCGACCTCCCCGGCTCCCAGGTCCAGCCGGGTCTTCAGCGCGGGGAGGCGGGAGACCCAGGTGCCGTACTGGAGGCCGAGGAAGCAGAAGAGCGCGGCGATCGACCACTTGGCGCGCCCGAACGAGGGGCCGGGCATCAGACCGCCTCCCGCAGCGCGGCCAGCCGCGCCGACATGTACACCGCGCCGCTGCCGTAACCGGCCGGCAGGCGTGCCTCGGGGTGGGGGTGGTAGCCGTTGGCGCGCCAGAAGGGCTCCTTGCCGGCGATCGCGACCAGCGACATCGTCGTGAAGCCCCGGGTGCGGGCCTCGTCCGTGAGGTGGCGGACCAGTCGGGTGCCAAGTCCTCTGCGGCGCAGGGGTGTGGTGATGACGAGGTCGTGCAGGTGGAGGTTGGAGGAGCAGTGGATCGCTTCCTCGGGGCGGGTCAGGTCGGGGTAGCGGAACCTGGGGTACGGCAGGGCCAGTGCGTAGCCCGCGATCCGGCCGTCGCGGTCCAGGACGAAGCAGGTGCCCGCCGAGGCCCGGGAGCGCAGCGCGGCCTCTCCCTCCGTGAGCGAGGTGTCCGCGTACGCCCCCACCTCCAGGGCCGCGATCTCGGGCCAGTCGGCCTCGGCGACGGCCCGTATGCGGTCTGTCATGTCAGTGGTGTCCTTCCTGGCCGCGTACGCAGACGCAGGGCAGCGGGCGGATGCCGTTGAATCCCTGGGTCATGTAGCTGGTGGCGTAGGCGCCGGCGGAGAGGATCCACACCGGGTCGCCGGAGGTGACGGACGCGGGGACGCGCACCGGGTGCCGGCCGTCGCCGTAGGCGTCGTCGCTGTCACAGGTGGGTCCGGCGACGATCGCGGAGACGTGCTCCGGCGCGTCGAGGTGGCCGGGGAAGACCATCCTGTGCGTCAACTGGTCCATTTCATACAGCCCGTTGAACTTTCCGCAGCTCAGGTAGAGCCAGTGGGAGTCGGCGCCGTCCGGGCCGCGGCGGCGGGTCAGGCGGGAGACGTGTGCGCGGACGGCGCCGTGGTCGGCGACCAGGTGGCGGCCTGGTTCCAGCACGAAGGCCAGGGGCGAGGAGCTGAGGTCGCGCAGGCGGTCCATGCCCTCGCGCAGCACGGTGAAGATCTTGTCCAGGGGCGGGTCGAGCGGGGTGCCGTGGCGGTCCTGGTAGCCGAGCGCGGGCAGGCCGCCGCCGAGGTTGACGTGGTCGAGCACGATCCCCCGCACGGCCAGCGCCGTCAGGGTCTCGGCGAGGGTGTCGAGGGCCTGCTGCCAGGCCTCGCAGGTCATCTGCTGGGAACCGACGTGCACGGACAGCCCGGCCGGGGTGAGTCCGGCCGCGCGAGCCGTGACCAGGACGCGGACGGCGTCCTCGGGGGTACAGCCGAACTTGCGGCTCAGGCCCCACAGGGCGCCCTCCCCGCTGGTGGCGAGACGGCAGAACACCCGGGAACCTGAAGCGTGTCGGGCAATCGCGGTGACGTCCTCGACGCTGTCGGTGGCGAAGGTGCGGATGCCGAGCCGGTGGGCCTCGGCGATGTCCTGGTCGGACTTGACCGTGTTGCCGTAGTGGATGTGGTCGGCGTCCACGCCGGTACGGAGCGCCTGCTCGATCTCGGCGGGGCCGGCGGCGTCGAACCCCGCGCCGCGCTCCGCGAGACAGCGGAGGACCTCGTCGACCGGGCAGGCCTTGAGGGCGAAGCGGACTTGGATGCCGGGCAGCTCGGTGAGGAGGGTGTCGTATTGGTGCTCGATGCCGGTGAGGTCGTAGACGACGCGGTCACTCGGGGCGGAGCTCAGTGCGGTGGCCAGGGCAGAACCGATCCTCACGGTCGGCCGTCCCCGAGCCCGAGTGCGGCGGCGGCACCGACCAACGCCGGCCAGGCCTCGACCAGGTGCGCGCAGTCCTCGATGTCCGACTGGGCCTTGTTCAGTAACCGGCCACGGTCCACGGCGAGTTGGTCGGCGAACGTGGCGTAGCGGCCGCCGAGTTTGCGGTACGCGGTGTCGACGCGGTCCAAGCGCCAGATGTTCTCGGCGCGGTCCAGGGCGGTGCTCTCCCGCAGGAATGCGGTGACGGCCTCGGCCCGCACCTGATGCCGCTCGTCCAGCAGCCCGGCGCCTTCGGCAGCCATGCGGTCGTAGACGTGGTGGAAGTAGAGCATCGACAGCAGGAACTTCACGAACCGCCGCTGGTAGGCCGGGAAGCCGGTGTCGGTACGGCGTTCGGGGGTGTGGAAGTTCTCGATGTGGCGGTTGTGCAGGATGCCGGGCAGGCCCGCGCCGTGGACCAGGTGGAGGAGGAAGTAGTCGCTGCCGATGGTGTCGGTGGCGGGCGGCAGCGGGATCCGTTCGTAGACCGCGCGGTCGAAGGCGACGTTGCACATGTCGACGCGCATCGGGTCGACCACGGTGAGGGTCGCCCGGTCGGCGGTGAAGGGTGCCGTGCCCGCGCCGGTGAAGGACTCCTCCACCAGGTCCCGTTTGCGGTCCTCGGGCCAGTCACCCGGCGCCCAGAGGCTCACCACGTCGTGGTGGACGCCCTCGTCCAGTCGCCGTATCTCCCCTATGTCGACGGAGAGTTCACCGATGAAGGAGGCGCCTGCGAGGGACACCGGGCGGTGCAGCAGCTCCGGGGCGAGGTCGGTACGGGTGACCGTGGCGGTGGCCTCGAGAGCCGGCCGGCCGAGGTGTGGCAGCTCATGGTGAACGGGGAACACCGGTTGCCCGGCGTGGAGTTGGTAGGCGCTGTCGGAGTCGCGGCGGTGCAGGGAGGCGCAGCCGAGGGCGGCGGCGAGCAGGAAGGCGCGGTTGGTGCAGGCCCCGTAGGAGACGGCGGGCGGGAGCATGAGGTGGAGCAGCCGGTCGGGGTCCGAGAGGCGCGCGTACTCGATCGTCCGGCGGAGGAAGGTGCGCTGCTCGGATTCGTCCAGGTGGTGCACGGTGACCCCGGCCACCCGGCGGAGGCCTGCCATGACCCGGGCGTGCTCGGCGCGGGTGTGGGCGTCCGAGGAGTCGAGGACGAGGAGCTGGACGTCGGCGCCGAAGTGTTCGGCCGCGTAGGCGGCTTCGGCGTGGATGGCGGTGAGGGTGGCGGCGCAGGCGCGGTTGGTGGGCAGGCAGAGGCAGATGCGGTTCACCGGGCCGCTCCCCCGGCGGCGGTCCAGGAGTCCAGTCCGAGGAGCTTTCTGCCGAGCGGGTCGAGTGTGGCGGGGCCGTAGCGGTGGGCCTCGGGTGCGCGGGCGTCGCCGAGGAGGGTGGCGTTCCAGTCGGGGGTCGCCAGGGTGCGCCAGGACTCCACACGGGAGTCGCGCAGGGTGCTGTGCTCCTCCAGGGCGGGCATCATCGACAGGTACTGGACGGCTCGGACAGCGTTGTCAGAGAGGTTCGGTGCGACGCCGTGCGCCAGCAGCCCGTTGAAGATGAGCAGGTCACCGGCCTGGAGGTCGGGGCGGATCACCGGGAACTCGGTGCGGTCGGTGCCGGGACGGACCGGGTCGCGGCCGGTCGGCCGGCCCACGCGCCACTCCTCGAAGCGGCGGAAGAGTTCCGGGGCGCACTGGAAGCCGCCGAGGTCGGGCCGGGTGTCGTTGAGGGCGATGATGCCCTGCACGCGCTGCGGGAGGACGGCGAGGGTGGTGTCGACGTCCCAGTGCAGTTCGATGTCGAAGCCCTCGTCGGTGGGCTCGATCAGGGAGCGTGAACGGGTGTGTGTGTTGGGCGGGTTGAGGTTGAGCCGGTCCAGGGTGACCCACAGCTCCGCGCAGTCCCAGACGTCCACGAAGGCGTCGTAGACGCGCTGTGTCTGGCGGCTGTCCCAGATCAGCTGGTGGTGGTAGGCCTCGACGAAGCCGTAGATGAACAGGTGCCGGTCGAGTTCGGAGCGGAACTCCGGTTCCCTGTACCAGGTTTCGGGGTCGTCGGGGTCGAGGCCCTGGAACTGCCAGGCGAAGTCCAGGAGTTGTTTTGCCTCGCCGGGGGTGATGGCCTCGCGGACGACGACATAGCCGTACGTCTGCCAGAAGGTGAAGTCCTCTTCCGAGAGCACCCTGAGGGGGCGAGACTTCTTCAGGTCCCGGAGCGGGGTCGGGGCGAGGTAGGTCTCGCCGTCGGCGCTGAAGTAGGGGCGGTCGGAGGCGGCTCGGTGGAGGAAGGGGTGGGGCGTCTGCATGCGATTCCTCTGGAAAACACGGACGAACAAGTGCGAGCACGTGCGGTTGAGATCCGGGAAAAGAGCAAGATCGAGCAGGCCGCCCGCGAAAAGGCGGGCGGCCGGTGGTGGCCGCTTCGGTCAGCCGGCGGCGACGGCCTCGGCCGCCGCCACCCCGCAGACCCGGGCGGCACCGTAGGTGGCGATGTGCAGGGCGCCGCGCGGGGCGGCCTGGGGCAGGCCCATCTCCACGACGACGGTGTCGGGGCGGGCGGCGAGCAGGGTGTCGAGGGCGGAGCCCATCCAGGGGTGGCGGTGCTCGTCGCGGACCACGGCGACGATCCGCCGGCCGCCGGCCGCCGCCAGCACGTCCGGGCCGGCACCCTCGCCGGTGAAGGAGCCGGCGGTGGTGCCGGGCAGCAGCCGTTCCAGCTCGGCGGCCACGCCCCATGGGGTCTGGTCGCCGACGGCGATGTTGCGCTCCGGCTCGAACTGGGCGACGTACACAGGCGAGTTGAGCGGTACCACGGCGTTGTCGACGCGGGTCACGGTCAGCGCGCGGCGGGCCGCGATCAGGCCGATCTCCGGGCTCGGCTCGGTGTCCGCCCCGGCGCTGCGGGATGCGGCCGTCCACCGGGCCAGGTCGCGTACCCGGGCAGCCGCGTCGGCGAGGCGCTCCTCGGGCAGTTCGCCGGAGCGTACGGCGGCCACGAGCGCGTCGCGGAGCCCCAGGACGGTGCCCTCGTCGCACAGTCCGCCGCCGACGCAGATGGCGTCGGCGCCGGCCGCGATGGCGAGGACCACACCGTGTTCCAGGCCGTAGGTGCCGGAGATGGCGCGCATCTCCATGCCGTCGGTGACGATCAGGCCCTGGTAGCCGAGTTCGCCGCGCAGCAGGTCGGTGAGGATGCGGGAGGACAGGGTGCCGGGGCGGTCGGGGTCGAGGGCCGGGACGAGGATGTGCGCGCTCATGATCGCCCGGGTGCCGGCGGCGATCGCCGCGCGGAACGGGGGCAGTTCGCGGGCGTGGAGGGTGTCGGCGTCGACGTCGATGCGGGGGACGGCGTGGTGGGAGTCGACGTTGGTGTCGCCGTGGCCGGGGAAGTGCTTGGTGCAGGCGGCGACGCCGGTGGACTGCAGGCCCTCGACCCAGGCGGCGGTGTGCCGGGCGACCAGGTCGGTGCTCGCGCCGAAGGAGCGCACGCCGATGACGGGGTTGTCGGCGTTGGCGTTGACGTCGGCGGACGGCGCCCAGTCGAAGTTGACGCCGCAGGCGGCCAGGCGCCGGCCCAGCTCGCGGGAGACGGCCCGGGTGAGGCCGGGGTCGTCGACGGCGCCGAGCGCGTGGTTGCCGGGGAAGGAGGAACCGGTGCGCACGTCCAGGCGGGTGACGTCGCCGCTCTCCTCGTCGATGGCGACGAGCAGGTCGTCCCGTTCGGCCCGCAACTGCGCGGTGAGCGCGGTGACCTGCTCCTCGCTGACGACGTTGCGGCCGAACAGGGCGACGGAGGCGAGGCCCTCACCGAGGCGGCGGCGCAGCCAGTCGGGCGCGGTGGTGCCGTCGAACCCCGGCTGCAGTACCGCGAGGGCGTCCCGGGTGAGGGTGTCAGGGCCGGTGGCGAGTGTGGTCATCGGCGGGGTCATCCCTTCACGGCGCCGTCGGTGAGACCGCTGACAGCCTTGCGTTGCAGGAAGATGAAGAGGATCAGGATGGGCAGCGCGAACAGGGAGGACGCGGCCATGGTGGCGCCCCAGTCGTCACCGAAGGCGGTCTGGAACTGCGACAGCCACAGCGGCAGGGTCTGCTTCTCGATGTCCTTGTTGAGGATCAGCACGAGCGGGAACTCGTTCCAGGCGGTGATGAACCCGAACAGCGAGGTGGCCATCAGACCGGGCGCCAGCAGCGGGAAGATCACCTTGCGGAAGGCCTGGATGCGGGTGCAGCCGTCGACCATCGCCGACTCCTCCAGTTCCTTCGGCACGGCGGCGATGTAGCCACGCAGCGTCAGGATGGTGAGGGGCAGCACCATCATCGTGTAGAAGATGGTGAGGGGGACGAGACTGTCCAGCATGTCGTTGTCACGCACGATCATGTAGATGGCGATGATCATGACCTCCCAGGGGGCCATCTGCGCCAGCATGAACGTGACGACGAGACCGCGCCGCCCCTTGAACCGCATCCGCGCCAGGGCGAACGCGGCGAACAGGGCGATGAGGAGCGAGCACAGCACCGAACAGAGCGTGACGGTGACGGAGTTGCCGACCAGCGTCCAGAAGTGGTCGGCGTCGACCGCCTTCTTGAAGTGGCTGAGGGTGACGTTCGTCGGGAACCACACCGGGGTGTCGGCGATGATGTCGCCCGTGGGCTTGAAGGCCGTGGCGAACATCCAGTAGACGGGGAACACGAAGCCGACGAAGAGGACGACGGCGGTCGCGTTGGGCCAGATACGGCCGAAGAGCGAGCGCTTCACAGCTCGTCCTCCTCTTGCTTGAGCACCATGCGCAGGTAGGACGAGGTCATGACGAGCAGCACCAGGATGGTCAGGAAGGAGATCGCCGCGCCGACCCCGAAGTGCTGGTTGCCGACGCCCTCGACGTAGGCGTAGACCGGCAGGGTCTCGGTGAGGCGGTCGGGTCCGCCCTCGTTCATGGCGAAGACCTGCGGGAACGCCTTGAAGACCCAGATGACCTCGAGGAAGGTCGTGGAGTACAGGAACGGCCTGAGGAAGGGCAGGGTCACCGAGGTGAAGCTCTGCCAGGCGCCGGCGCCGTCGAGGGACGCGGCCTCGTACAGCTCCTTGGGGATGGTGGTGGTGGCGGCGTAGAGGTTGATCGCCACGAAGGGGATCGACATCCAGACGATGAGCAGGGTGATCACGGAGAAGGTGGAGAACTGGGTGCCCAGCCAGTTGTGGTCGGCCATGGAGTGCCAGCCGAGCTTGTCCAGGACCCAGTTGACGACGCCGTAACGCTGGGCGAACAGCCACTGGTAGACGGTGGTGGCCGCGATGACGGGCATGGCCCAGGCGAGGACGAGGCCCACCAGGAGTGTCAGCCGCATCTTCTTGCCGAGGCGGGCCAGCAGCAGCCCGATCAGGGTGCCGAAGAGCATGATCAGGACGACGTTGGCGGCGGTGAAGAAGACCGAGCGTTCGACGACCTTCCAGAAGTCCGAACCCGTCAGGACCTCTTTGTAGTTGTCGACGCCGTTCCACTCGGTGAGGTGCTGGATGAGCTGCCGCGGGTTGAGGTTCTGGAACGACAGCATGCCGTTCTTGACCAGCGGCCAGCCGAGCAGGATCAGGGTGGCCAGCAGCGCCGGCAGCAGCAGGAGATAGGGGGCGGCGGCACCGCGGCGGGGCGGGGATCCGGAGTCACGGTCCGCACCCCTGGGCGGCCTGGGTATCCGGGCCTTGCGGACAGCGGGCTCCCCGGCCGTGTCCGTGCCGTGGGTCTGCACTGACATGAGTTGCCATCTCTTCCATGGCCGAACCGGCCGTACGGACGACTGAGCCGGGGGCGTGGTCCGACGCCCCCGGCGCGGGTCGTCAGTTCTTCTGGGCCAGGCGCTTGTTGATCTCGCCCTCGACGTCCTTGGCGGCCGCCGCGGGGTCCTTGCCGTTCAGGACCGCGGTCATGTACGACTTGATCGGGTTCGGGGTGTTCTCCACCGCGGCCCACTCCGGGATCAGCGGGGTGGTGCCGCCAGCCGCGGCGCCGGGCGCGGCGGCCTCGGCGGCGGCGTTGCCCTTGAGGTTGCTCTCCAAGGCCGTCTTGTTCGGGACGATGCCGTTGAGCTTGGCCAGTTCGCCCTCGTACTGGTCGGACAGGGCGATCTTCAGGAACTCCTTGGCCAGGGACTGCTTCTTGCTGTTCTGGGCGACGGCGAGGTTGGAGCCGCCGAGGAAGACACCCTCGGGCTTGCCGGCACTCTCGCCCGGGATGGTGAAGTAGCCGAGGTCCTTCTCGATGGCCTTGTTGGTCTGGACGGCGGTGCCGGCCTCCCAGCCCATGCCGATGATGGCGCCGGTCTTGCCCTTGGCGAAGATGGTGGCCTGCTGCGGGGTGGCCTCGTCCTTGTCCTTGGGGGCCTTGGAGTAGGACGCGTACTTCTTGTAGACCTCCATGGCCGCGGCGACCTTCGGGTCGGCGAGGTTGGAGACGTACGTGCTGCCCTGCTTCTTCACCAGTTCGCCACCCTGGCCGATGATCAGGCCGTCGAGGAAGTACCAGTTCTGGCCCGGCAGGTAGAGCGGTTCGGCGTCGGTCTTCTTGCCGATGGTGTCGAGGTCCTTGAGGAACTCGTCGCGGGTCTTCGGGGTGTCCTTGATGCCGGCCTTCGCCCAGATCGCCTTGTTGTAGATGACGACACGGTTGGCGAAGTACCAGGGGGCGGCGTACTGCTTGCCCTGGAAGACGGAGGACTGGGAGACCGACGGCGTCCAGTCGGCGCCGATGGCCTGCTTGACGTCGGCGAGGTCGGCGAGGCCGCCGGTGGCCGCGTAGGCCGGGGTCTGGGTGTTGCCGACCTCCAGGACGTCCGGCGGGTTGTCCTCCGAGAGGGCGGTGGTGATCTTCTGCTGGATCCCGTCCCACTTCTGGATCTCGAACTTCAGCTTCGCGCCGGTCTTCTTCTCGAAGGCGGCCTGGACGTCCTTGGTCCACTGCGGCGGCGCGGAGCCGTCCATGGTCCAGACGGTCAGCGTCTGGCCCTTCCAGCTGTCCGGTCCCGCGTCCTTGCCGCTGTCCTTGCCGCTGTTTCCGCCACACGCCGCAACGGAGACCATCATGCCCGCGATTCCGATCGCGGCAGCGAGCTTGCGCTTCACGCCACCCTCCTCAGGGATGCCACTTACCCCCCACGCCCTCGGCGGTGACCTGCGTACGACGCTGTTGCACGTAGGGCTCGGGACCTGGCCACTAGTGGTGTAGACCAGTACGGTGGAGCTTGGCCTAGACCTTTCGGGGTGTCAAGGGTGGTTCAGAAAGCCGGTGAAGGCCGTTACGAGAAAGTCACCGGAGGGCCTCCGTCCCCTTTTGCCGGGCTTCTCCGGTTGGACTAGACCAATGGGCGGCGGGTCGCTATAACGGGAGACCACTCACACAGCCGGGAAGGCAGGCATGACCACTGACGTCAGCAGCGCGCGCGTGCCGAAGTACTACCGGATCAAGCAGCAGTTGCTCGCCATGACCGAGGCGCTGCAGCCGGGTTCGGCCGTGCCCGCGGAGCGTCTGCTCGCGGTCCGGTTCGACACGTCGAGGACCACGATCCGGCAGGCGCTCACGGAACTCGTGGGCGAGGGCCGCCTCGACCGGATCCAGGGCAAGGGCACCTTCGTCGCCCAGCCCAAGCTCTACCGCACGCTCCAGCTGACCTCGCACACCGAGGACATGCGCGCCCAGGGCCTCACCCCGGCCTCGCAGACGCTGGACATCGGGGAGATCCCCGCGGACGAGAAGCTGTCGGGCCTGCTCGGCATCGGGCTCGGCGAGCGGGTGCTGCGCGTCGAGCGGCTGCGGCTGGCCAGCGGCGATCCGATGGCGATCGAGACGACCCATCTGTCGGTCCGCCGCTTCCCCGGGCTGCGCCGCGAACTCGCGGCGCAGCCCTCGCTGTACACCGTGCTCGCCCAGGTGTACGGCGTCCATCTCGCGGAGGCCGACGAGACCATCGAGACCTCGCTGTCGACCCCGCGCGAGGCGCAGCTGCTCGGCACCGACGTGGGGCTGCCGATGCTGCTGCTGTCCCGCCACTCGCGGGACGCGGAGGGCACCCCGGTGGAGTGGGTGCGCTCGGTGTACCGGGGGTCCCGGTACAAGTTCGTGGCCGCCCTGCGCCGGCCGGGCGGCCACTGACCCGCGGGGAAGGCTCAGCCGCGGCGGAACCAGGCGGCGTTCGGGCGCGAGCCGCGGTTGCCGACCGGGGTGTCCTGGTGGCCGAAGCCGTCGGAGACGGAGATGGTGCGGTACTTGCCGCCGTCATGCTGGACCCAGCACCAGGTCTTGCCGCCGGCCCGGTACTTGCCGAGGACGAGCCCGAACGCGTCCACCTTGGTGATGCCGCTCAGGGACTGCCACTGGGACAGCTCGCGGTCGTCCCGGTCGAGGCTGTCCGTGTGGAACGGCTCCTCGGCGACGGACACGAGCCGGTAGCGCTGACCCGCGGCGGTGGTGTGGAAGAGCCAGTACTGCGACCTGCCGTTGACGTGCTGCATGTCGGGCACCGGCAGGACCGCGTCGACATGCGTGACGCGGGTGCCTCCGCCGAAGGCCGTCCGCCAGTTCGTGAGCGGCATGTCGCCGCCGATGGTACGGCTGGTGTGGCGGCTGTTGAGGGCGATCCAGATCCGCCGGTAGACCTGAGTGCCGTTCAGGGTGTGGAAGAGCCAGTAGCTGCTCTCGCCGTTCAGGCTCTGCTCGTCCGGCACCGGCCAGATCGCGTCGACCCGCTCCACGCCCTGGAACGCGGGCCAGGTGGACAGGTCCACGGGATCGCCGAAGACGATCCCCGTGGCGTCGTCCGTGCCGGTGGTGAGCTGGTCCACTTCCTCTGCACCGACGCCGACGACCCGGACCTTGTTGCCGGAGAAGACCCAGTACCGGCCCTGGACGTCCAGCCAGGGCAGGATCTCGTCGACCGGGCCGGGCTGGACCTGCGGCTGCGGCTTGGGCTGCTGCGTCTGGGTCCCGGTCTGGCCTCCCGCCACCGCCGCGCCGTCCAGCCGGCCCTCGCCCAGCTTGCGCAGGGTGGAGATCGAGGGGGTGAAGGCGTAGAGGGAGCCCTCGGTGTGTACGAAGGGCTTGAAGTTCAGCATGGTGATGTCGTGCTTGCCGTCGGTGTTCGTCTCGAAGGCGACGTCACCGTTCCCGATCTTGCTCAGCACCCCGCTGATCATCGTGTCCGGACCGGGCTTGGGGTTGCGCCCCGGCGGGAAGTTGGGGGTGTTGACCCAGTTCCGCTGCATGAACTCGAACTGGTCGACCAGGTCGGACTGGTAGCAGATGAAGACCAGGCCGCGCTCCTCGTCGGGGCCGCCGCCCGGGGAGGTGGGGTCGAACGGGGCGCCGTAGGGGATGCCGCGGCGGATGATGCGGCGCCGGTCGAGGAACTTCTGCTCGTCCACCGGTCCCTCGTCGATCAGCCCGTCGCGCGGATTGGTCTTGCGCAGATGGGAGAAGAGCGGGGTGATCACGCCGTCCGGGTCGTTCTTGTAGCTGATGACGTTGTCCGGCTTGATGCTCGGGTCGTCGATGAACGGGTCCCGTGTGGCGTCGGGGTGGTTCTGGACCGACGCTCCGCACCGCCAGCGGCCCACCAGGCGGGAGGCGAGCCATTCCATCGACGTCTTCTCCCCCACCACCTTGGCGTCCTTCAGCTTCTTCAGCTCGGTGCCGACCTGCGCCCACCAGCCGGGCACGTCCTGGCCGAGCCGCCGTACGACCTGGAAGGAGCCGTTGCGCATCCACTCGGGCACGCCCTCGGGCAGCGCACTGCCGGTGGCACCGAGGACGAAGAAGTCGGCGGAGAGGAGCCGGGCGCCCGGCTCGGGCTTCTCCTCGATGCCCTCCACGTTCGGTTCGCTGACGCCGTCCTTGAAGCCGAAGTGCTCCTTGCCGCGCCGGGGTGGGGGCAGGGTGGCGCCGCTCTGCGCGTGGACGATCACGATGCCGGCCCGTGTGGCGGCATCCGTCTGGCGCGTGAGTTCCCTGTCGTGGTCGTCCTTGCGGTCGGCGGCGACGGTGAGCACGGCATGCGTGACCTGGTTCTGGGTGGCGCCGAACAGCCAGTTGTCGGGCTTGTTGTTGTCGACGTCACCCAGGGGCTTGGCACGGCGGGCGGCACCCTGGACGAAGGCGCCGACCGTGTCGATGCCGTCGTTCTCCGGCAGCAGGTCCTGCTTGCCGGTGAGGGTCGTCAGCCCCGGATAGGTGAGGCTGAGGCCCACCCAGATGGCTTTCAGGTCCGGGTCGGCGCCCTGCAGGTTGTCCTTGCCCTCGCTGAACCTGGCGTTGAAGGCGGCGACCTGCTGGGTCGTCGCCAGTTGCGGGACCAGGTCCTTCAGCCAGCTCCGGGCGGCGGGCGCGTCGCCGAAGCGGAAGAAGAGCAGGGTCATGTGGTCCTTCTTGAATCCGGCGAGGATGTCGCCCTGGATCTCGGTGCTGTCGCGCAGCGCCATGGGGGTCTCCCTTGTTGGTGGGGGGACGGGGACGGACTTCGGTGACCGGACGTCTCCGGGCGACCCGTGGGCCGGCCGCCCGGGTCCGGTGGCAGGGGACGGTTCGGGAGGGTCAGGAGCCAGGGCGCAGCTGCACCCACTTGCCGATGCTGGGCACGCCTCTGCTGTCGAGGACGTAGAGCAGGTAGTAGCCGGGCGGGGCGTCCTTGGTGGACAGCGGGCTCTGCAGGTCCAGCGTGTTGCCGGCCCGCCCGTTGATCTGCAGCTCGATGCGGCGCTGGCTGGTGTCCACCGAGTGGGTGGAGGTGATGGGCGCCATCAGCACGACCTTGCGGGCCAGCTTGCCGTCGGTCGTGTCGATCTGGAAGTCGGTGTTGTACCCGATCGGCCCGTCCGGCATGGTGCGCACCCCGGGCCGCGCGCCGCCCTGGAGCAGGTACGGCGGCTCGAAGATCTCGATCGAGCCGTTGTTGCCGGACTTGATGTCCGGGTTGTTGGCGATCTCCTGGAGCTCGTCGCCGGTGATCATGATGCGGCCGTCGGGCAGGATCACCGCGTTGGAGTGGTAGCCGCGCGGCAGCCGCTGCTGCGGGCCGAGCTTCCAGGTGCCGTCGGTACCGCGCAGCTCGGTCTGGCGCCACTTGTCGTCGGCGGTCGGGTTGTACTCGCCGTTGCCGTAGTCGCGGATGTCGAAGGCGCCGTTGACGGTCCACAGCCGGCCGTCGGGGAAGATCAGCGTGTCGTCCATGGTGCGGCCGAAGGCACGGGGGCTGTCCTCCTGCCAGTTGCTGCCGTCGAACCGGAACGTCCTCTTGTCGGCGTGGTTGCCGCCGAGCACCAGCACGGAGTCGGGACCGCTGCCCGGGGTGGGGTTGGGCAGGGCCACCGCGGAGCCGTATTTGCGTTCCCCGCCGTCGGTGCGGTCCTTCAGCTGTTGCACGGTCTCGTTCTGCGGGTCGAAGGCGTACTGCTCGTTGTAGGTGCGCCCGAAGCCGTAGATCTTGCCGTCCCGCAGCGAGAACAGGTGCGGGTAGTCGGTCGAGTACTGGGCCTTGATCGGCCACTTGTCCAGCGACTGCTGGTCGGGCGCGGAGTTCGGGGCGTACGTCACGGCGGTGTTCTTGGCCGGGAAGCGCTCGATGGACTTCGACAGCTTGCCCCAGCCGACGTCGCCGTGGCCGGAGGTGATGAACTGCCGGCCGTCGGCGCCGGTGACGACCGACGGGTACCAGCGACCCTCGGCCATGTCCTTCTGCTGGTGCCAGGTCTCGGTCCAGGGATCGAAGACGAAGGCGAGGTGAGCGCCGGTGCCGTGGTTGCCGCCGAGGTTGCCGCCGAAGATGCCGACCATGCCGTTGGGCAGGTAGGCATGTCCGGCGCAGAAGATCGGGGCCGGGCGCGGTTCGTTCAGGCCGTCGTCCATGGGTACCGTCGGCGGCGGTACGGCCTTGAAGGTGCCGGTGCCCGTGTGGTCGTCGGGTGCGGGCGGGGTCCAGACGTAGGCGCGGCCGGCGTTCTGGCGGCCGATGACCTGGGTGGGTGCCGTCTCCTTGTTCGGGTTGTCCTCGACGGCCTCGAAGGAGAACAGCAGGACCTTGCCGGTGGGGAGCAGGGCGACGTGGTCGCCGTAGTCCGGGCTGCCGATGTACTGGGCGAACTTCCCGTACACCGACGCGTCGAAGCCCGCGTTCGCTTCCGCTTGCGAGTCGGTGTGTTCCTTCAGGCTGCGGTTGCGCGTCGGCTGCGGATAGCCGGTGTCGACGGCGCGCAGGCCGATGCGGTCGCGGGCCAGGTCCTCCGCGCGGGCCCGGCCGAGGGCCTTGACCTCGTCGGGGCGGACCTCCTTGGCGATCTGCTCTTGGGTGATGTGCACGCCCCCCGGATGGGGGTCGAAGTGGTGCCGGTTGGCCGGGGTCGAGCCGAGCGCGGCGGGGGCGGTGACGGACAGGACGACCACGGCGCAGCCGGCCGCGAACGTCCATCTCCGGCTGCGGGGGATCCCTCTGCGGGACATGGGACTCCTCGGGAGAACACGGGACGCCGTGCGTGGCGCGGGGCAGCACGAGGCGACCACGTAGAGTGACGGAACACCCGAAGTTAATCACACACCGTAGCGATATGTGGTTGCCCGCTCGAAAGATTGACCGTTTTACCCCGATAAGCGGTAACGCTGCGTGTCCATGGGGGCAGGCCAGGACCGGCGGGCTCCAATGGGCGGGCCCAGTCCCCCTCCCCCTCACCCCGAGGATTTTCCGAGGAGCCTTACGCATGACCGCAACCCGTGTCCCCCTCGCCGCGGCGGGGGCCCTCGCCCTGCTCGGCTACGCCGCCGCGCCGGCCTCGGCGCTCGCCGACCCGCCGGAGCCGCCGCAGCACATCGCCGCCACGCTCATCCCCGGCGGCGCCGACGGCACCCGCCACGAGGTGTTCTGCCCCGCGACACAGCACGCCTACGGCGGCGGCTACACCCTGTCCGCCCCCAAGGGCACCCGGCTCTCCGAGGACGCCCCCGCCGACGTGTGGGAGAACCGGCCCAACGACAACGCCAGCGGCTGGATCGTCACCGTGCGCAAGACCACGTGGTGGCAGCAGCAGCCGTCGAACGAGCAGCACGGGCAGCACGGGCAGCACGAGCAGCACTGGCCGGACGGCACGGACAAGAACAAGGACAAGGACAAGGACAAGAAGCAGCACGAGGCGGGTCCGGCCGATCTGACGATCCATCTCACGTGCAGCGACGACGCGGAGATGCACGGCATGTGACACGGCGTGTGACGGCGGCCACCGACAGGAACTTCCCCCGCACCGGCTCGGCATGGCTCGCCCGGGTCTCCGGCCCGGGAGAAGTCCCGGCGGCCGTCGGCCCCTTCGTCCGTCTTCCGCCGGCGGGTTCTCATCGACCGGCGTGCCGCCACGACACCGGGCGGCCCGGCCCGCCCCACGCCCGGGCCGCCCGGCGCACGGCCGGAGCTCACCGGTTCAAGAGCGTGATGTCCTGGTCGTCGACCGCGTGGAAGACGGGCAGCACCGGCGGGAAGCCCGAGGGCCGCATCTCCATGAGGGTGGCCTGCACATGGGCGTTTCCGTCCTTGAGGTTCTCCGAGGAGACCTTGCCGGAGTTCTGCCAGCGGTGCTCGGCGCCGTCGCACTGGGCGGTGCTGCCGCCGATGCCGTGCTTGACGCGCGAGTCGCTCTGGCTGAGACCGGAGCTGACGAACACCGGGCCGGTGCCGGGCAGGCAGCGGTAGGTGCCGGAGAGCGTGACGGTGCCGTCGGCCGCGAGCGAGCCCGTGGGGTCGACGGTGACGGTCTCGGAGGGGTCGGCGCCGGCCGGGGCTGCGGCGACGCACAGCAGGGCGGCGGCGCCGAGGGCCGCGACGAGGGCGGGGCGGACGGGCATGGGGTACCTCCCGGTTCCATGGGGTAGAGGATGCATGGGGTCGAGGGCTCCACTGGATACCGGGCGGCCGCGCCCAGGGGCGTGACCGTCACTCCAACGGTGGCGCGTCATGGAACCGTCCGGGAGTTGTCCGGGTGTTGTCACGCTTCACGGCGAGCGGTTCCGGCGCGTTCACGACGAGCGCATGGTCTATGCATGACGGGCGGCGGGCGATCCCGCCGGCCCCCCCTCACGCTCCGCTGTGGAGGTGCGCCATGTGCTCCTGCCGGTCCTCGTGCCCCGCGTCCGACCCGACCACGCGGCACCCGGTGGCCGCCCATCCCGAACAGGGCTGGACCCTGCTGTGCGACGGCTCGATCGTCTTCGACGACAGCGGCGAACTGCACCCGGACGGCAGCGTGGTCCCGCCGTGCCGCGTCCCGGCGGACCGCCTCGCGGTGGCGGCCTGAGCGGCTACGGCAGTACGGCGAACCCGTCCAGCTCCACCATCGCCTGCTCGTCCCACAGCCGTACGACCTCCACGACGGCCATCGCCGGATAGTCCCGGCCCGCCAAGTCCCGCCAGATACGGCCCAGTTGGCTCGCCTGGGTGCGGTACGCGGCGACGTCCGTGGCGTAGACCGTGACCCGGGCGAGGTCGGCGGGGGTGCCGCCGGCCGCGCGCAGGGCGGTGAGGAGGTTGCCGAGCGCCTTCTCGAACTGCTCGGGGAGCGTGCCGCCGGTGACCTTGCCGTCGGCGTCGAGGGCGGTCTGGCCCGCGAGGAACACCACGCGGGAGCCGGAGGCGACGACGGCGTGCGAGAAGCCCGTGGGCGGGGACAGCTCGGGCGGGTTGACGCGCTCGGTCGTCACTGGGCCTCCCGGTCCTGGGTCATGGCGTACAACTCCTTGGCGATGATGCCCCGCTGGACCTCGCTCGCGCCCTCGTAGACGCGGGGTGCGCGCACCTCGCGGTAGAGGTGTTCGAGGAGGTGGCCGCGACGCAGGGCGCGGGCGCCGTGCAGCTGGACGGCGGTGTCGACGACGTACTGCGCGGTCTCGGTGGCGAGCAGCTTGGCCATCGCGGCGCGCCCCGGGACACCGGGGGCGCCCTGGTCGTACGCCGTGGCCGCCGCGTACACCATCAGCCGGGCCGCCTCGGTGCGCAGCGCCATCTCGGCGACCTGGTGGGCGACGGCCTGAAGGTCCATCAACCTGCCGTTGAACGCCTGTCGTCGGCGGGTGTGGCGGACCGTCGCGTCGAGGGCGGCCTGGGCCATGCCGACGGCGAAGGCGCCGACGCTGGGGCGGAAGAGGTTGAGGGTGCCCATGGCGACGGCGAAGCCGCGGTCCACCTCGCCGAGGACGTCGGCGGCGGTGACGGGTACGGCGTCGAAGGCGAGGGCGCCGATGGGGTGCGGGGAGAGCATCTCCAGTGCGCTGCCGGTGAGTCCGGGCCGGTCGGCGGGGACGAGGAACGCGGTCACGCCCCGGGCTCCGGCGCCGGGGGCGGTGCGGGCGAAGACGGTGTAGAAGTCGGCCTCGGGGGCGTTGGAGATCCAGCACTTCTCGCCGGTGAGCCGCCAGCCGTCGGTGCCGTCGGGCTCGGCCGCGAGGGACAGCGCGGCCGCGTCCGAACCGGCTCCCGGCTCGCTCAGCGCGAAGGCGGCGACCGCACTGCCGTCGGCGACCCCGGGCAGCCAGCGCTCACGCTGGGCCGGGCTGCCGTGGGCGTGCACCGGATGGGCGCCAAGGCCCTGGAGGGCGAGGGCGGTCTCGGCCTCGGTGCAGGCCTGGGCGAGGGACTCCCGCATCAGGCACAGATCGAGCGCGCCGGAGGTGAACAGCCGCTGAAGCAGGCCGAGCCCGCCGAGTTCGGCGAGGAGGGGCCGGTTGACGTGCCCCGGCTCGCCCTTGTCGGCCAGCGGGCGCAGCCGCTCGGCGGCCAGTGCGCGCAGTTCGGCACACCAGGCGGTCTGTTCCGGTTCGAGCGAGAATGCGGGCACGCCGTCCTCCCTCCGGGGGCGGACCACCATGGCCCTCCCCATCGCCGTCCGGGAAAGGCCACCACGACCCGTCCCGCCTTCTTCCCGGCCCGAGCCACACAGCCCACGCCGCCATCATCCGGGCGAGCCACCCAGCCCACCCCATCGCCATCCGAGAGAGCCACACAGCCCACCCGTCACCCTCGGGGAGAGACCACCACGGCCCTTCCCGTCACCGTCCGGGAGAGGCCGCCACGCCCCTCCCGCCTTCTTCCCGGCCGAGCCAAATAGCCCACCCGTCACCCTCGGGAGAGGCCACGTCGGACCCTCTCGCGTTCTTCCCAGGCGAGCCACACACAGCCCGCCTCCCTTCATCGGCCGGGACGGCCGCACCGGCCCGTCCCGGTGCTCGCCGAGGCCGGCCGGCCCGGCCAAGTCCCGTCTTCCTCCGACGTTATCGCGTGCGGTTGACTGCCGTCACCAACACGATACGCTCGAGGCGCGAGCCCACCAGAAAGCCCGTACGGACACGTGGCACGGCAAGGGGGCGAACCGCCATGCATGTCTCGGCCCACGTCGACACCTTCGCGCGCGACCATCTGCCTCCGCCGGACGAGTGGCCCGAGCTGCGCTTCGATCTGCCGGAGCTGCGCTACCCCGATCGGCTGAACTGCGCGGCGGAACTCCTGGACCACGCGGACCCCGACCGCCCGGTGTTCCACACCCCGGACGGCTCCAGCTGGACGTACGGAGAGCTGCGCGACCGCGTCGACCGGATCGCGCACGTGCTCTCCGGCGAGCTGGGCGTGGTCCCCGGCAACCGGGTGCTGTTGCGCGGCCCCACCACGCCCTGGCTCGCCGCCTGCTGGCTGGCCGTGCTGAAGGCGGGCGCCATAGCGGTCACGGTGCTGGCTCAGCAGCGCCCGCACGAGCTGGCGACCATGTGCGAGATCGCCCTGGTGCGGCACGCGCTGTGCGACATCCGGTCGGTGGAGGACCTGGCGAAGGCCGACATACCCGGGCTGCGGATCATGACGTACGGCGGCGACGGCCCCGACGACCTCCTGCACCGCCCCGCGCCCGGCACGCCGTACCCGGCGGTGGACACCGCGGCCGACGACGTGGCCCTGATCGCGTTCACCTCCGGTACGACGGGTCGCCCGAAAGGGTGTATGCACTTCCACCGGGATGTGCTGGCGATTGCCGACACCTTCTCCCGGCATGTGCTGCGCCCCCATGTGGACGACGTCTTCACCGGCAGTCCCCCGCTCGGCTTCACCTTCGGCCTCGGCGGCCTGGTGATCTTCCCGATGCGGGCCGGTGCCAGCAGCCTCCTGCTGGAGCAGGCGGGCCCGAAGCACCTGCTGCCCGCGATCGCCGGGCACCGGGTCTCGGTGCTGTTCACCGCCCCGACCGCCTACCGCGCCATGCTGGAGGAGCTGGACGGCCACGACATCTCGTCGCTGCGGCGCTGTGTGTCGGCCGGCGAGAACCTGCCCGCGGCCACCTGGCGGGCCTGGCACGAACGCACCGGCCTGCTGCTCATCAATGGCATCGGCGCGACGGAGCTGCTGCACATCTTCGTCTCCGCCGCCGACGAGCACATCAGACCCGGGTCCACGGGGGTTCCGGTGCCGGGCTGGCAGGCGCGCGTCCAGGACACGGACGGGCGGCCGGTGCCCGACGGCGAGCCCGGTCTGCTGGCCGTGCGCGGCCCGGTCGGCTGCCGCTATCTGGCCGACCCGCGCCAGCGCGTGTACGTGCGCGGCGGCTGGAACGTCACCGGCGACACCTACGTCCGCGAGCCCGACGGCTACTTCCGCTATGTGGCCCGCGCCGACGACATGATCATCTCCGCCGGGTACAACATCGCCGGTCCGGAGGTGGAGGACGCGCTGCTGCGTCATCCGGACGTGGTGGAGACGGCGGTCGTGGGTCGCCCGGACGAAAGGCGCGGACAGGCGGCCGTGGCCTACACGGTGCTGCGCCAGGGGGCGCCGCGCGACCCCGAGGCCCTGCGCGCCTTCCTCCTCTCCGAGCTGGCGCCGTACAAATGCCCGCGCGAGTTCGTCTTCCTCGACGCGCTGCCCCGCACGGCCACCGGCAAGTTGCAGCGGTTCCGCCTGCGCACCGATGGTGACCAGCAGTGATGCAGAAGACCTAAAATGATCAACGTGTCCGAGCAGCACGCCCCCCGGTCCCTCATCGTCACGCTCTACGGCGCGTACGGCCGCTTCATGCCCGGCCCCGTGCCCGTCGCGGAGCTGATCCGGCTGCTGGCCGCGGTCGGCGTGGACGCGCCGTCCGTCCGATCCTCGGTGTCCCGGCTCAAACGGCGTGGCCTGCTGCTGCCGGCCCGCACGGACAGCGGCGCCGCCGGCTATGAGCTCTCCCCCGAGGCACGCCAGTTGCTGGACGACGGCGACCGCCGCATCTACGCGACGGCGCCCCCCGAGGACGAGGGCTGGGTGCTGGCGGTCTTCTCCGTCCCCGAGTCGGAGCGGCAGAAGCGCCATGTGCTGCGCTCCCGGCTGTCCGGCCTGGGCTTCGGCACGGCCGCCCCCGGAGTGTGGATCGCCCCGGCCCGGCTGTACGAGGAGACGGAACACACCCTGCGCCGGCTCCACCTGGACCCGTACGTGGACTTCTTCCGCGGCGAGCACCTGGGCTTCGCACCGACGGCCGAGGCGGTCGCCCGCTGGTGGGACCTGACCGCGATCGCCAAGGAGCACGAGCGCTTCCTGGACGCGCACGCCCCGGTGCTGCACGCCTGGGAACACCGCCCGGGCACCCCGCCCGCGGAGGCCTACCGCGACTATCTCCTCGCCCTCGACTCCTGGCGCCACCTGCCGTACACCGACCCCGGCCTGCCCACCCACCTGCTGCCCGCGGGCTGGCCGGGCGTGCGCTCGGCGGAGGTCTTCCACGGGCTGCACGCGCGGCTGCGGGACGCGGGGGCGGAGTTCGCCGGGGTGTGAGGGGAAGCCGACCCCATCAACCGTCCAGGCTCAGCCGGGGCTTCGGGGCGTCCGTGCGGCCGGTCTGCGGGCGGCGGCTGCCCGCCCGGTAGGGCGCGGGCCAGGCGACACCCGGGCCGTCGTAGCCCTGCTCGGCCGCCGCGTGCAGGGTCCAGTGCGGGTCGTACAGATGGGGTCGGGCCAGCGCGGCGAGGTCGGTGCGCCCGGCGAGGATCAGGGAGTTCACGTCGTCCCACGAGGAGATCGCGCCGACCGCGATCACCGGGACGCCCGCCTCCTGCCGGATGCGGTCGGCGAACGGCGTCTGGTACGACCGCCCGTACTCCGGCCGTTCCTCGGCGACGACCTGCCCGGTGGAGACGTCGATCGCGTCGGCACCGTGCGCGGCGAAGGCACGGGCGATCCCGACGGCGTCCTCGGCGGTCGTACCGCCCTCGGCCCAGTCGGTGGCGGAGATGCGGACCGTCATCGGCCGCTCGGCCGGCCACACCGCGCGGACGGCGTCGAAGACCTCCAGCGGGAACCGCAGCCGCTTCTCCGGCGAGCCGCCGTAGGCGTCGGTGCGGTGGTTGGTGAGCGGGGAGAGGAAGCCGGAGAGCAAGTAGCCGTGGGCGCAGTGCAGTTCGAGCAGATCGAACCCGGCCCGCGCGGCCCGCCAGGCGGACGCCGTGAACTGCTCGCGGATGTCGGTGAGTTGGGCCCGGGAGAGCTGGCGCGGAGTCTGGCTGCCCGGCTTGTACGGCAGCGGGGAGGCGGCCACCAGCGGCCAGTTGCCCTCGGGCAGCGGCTCGTCGATGCCCTCCCACATCAGCTTCGTGGAACCCTTGCGGCCGGAGTGGCCGAGCTGCACCCCGATCGCCGTACCCGGCGCCTGCCGGTGCACGAAGTCGGTGATCCGCCGCCACGCCTCGGCCTGCCGGCCGGTGTAGAGACCGGCGCAGCCCGGGGTGATCCGGCCCTCCTCGCTCACACACACCATCTCGGTCATGACGAGCCCGGCCCCGCCGAGGGCGCGGGCGCCGAGGTGGACGAGGTGGAAGTCGCCGGGGACGCCGTCGGTGGCGGAGTACATGTCCATCGGCGAGACGACGACCCGGTTGCGCAGGGTCAGTCCGCGCAGCCGGAACGGGGTGAACATCGGGGGCGTGCCCGGCGGGCAGCCGAACTCGCGCTCGACGGCCCCGGTGAAACGGGAGTCGCGCAGCCGGAGGTTGTCGTGGGTGACCCGGCGGCTGCGGGTGAGCAGGTTGAAGGCGAACTGGCGCGGCGGCTGGTCGCGGTAGAGGTGGAGGTTCTCGAACCACTCCAGGCTGGCGCGGGCGGCCCGCTGGGTGGAGGCGACGACGGGCCGCCGCTCCGCCTCGTACGCCGCCAACGCCCCTGGTACGTCGGGCTGTTCCGCCAGGCAGGCGGCGAGGGCCAGCGCGTCCTCCACGGCGAGCTTGGTGCCGGAGCCGATGGAGAAGTGGGCGGTGTGGGCGGCGTCGCCGAGCAGGACGACGTTGCCGTGCGACCAGCGGTCGTTGACCACCGTACGGAAGGTCGTCCAGGCCGAGTTGTTGGAGCGCAGGGGGCGGCCGCGCAGCGCTTCGGAGAAGATCTTGGCGCAGCGCTCGATGGATTCGTGCGGGCTGACCTCGTCGAGTCCCGCCGCCTTCCAGACCTCCTCGCGCATTTCGACGATCACGGTGGAGGCGTCGGCCGCGTAGGGATAGCCGTGCAGCTGCATCACGCCGTGCTCGGTCTCGGCGATCTCGAAGCGGAAGGCGTCGAAGGCGAAGTCGGCGGCGAGCCAGATATAGCGGCAGTGGTGTGTCGCCACATGGGGGCGGAACACAGGGGCGTAGGCCTCGCGGGTGGCGCTGTGCACACCGTCGGCGGCGATGACGAGGTCGTACTCCGCCGACAGCACGTCCGGGGGCGGGGCTTCGGTACGGAAGTCGAGGTGTACGCCGAGGTCCTGGCAGCGGGTGTGCAGGATCTCCAGGAGGCGTTTCCTGCCCAGTGCGGCGAAACCATGCCCCCCGGAACGGTGTGCCGTACCCCGGTGGACGATGTCGATGTCGTCCCAGCGGACGAAGTCCCGTTGCAGGGCCTCGTAGACCACGGGGTCGGCGTGTTCGATGCCGCCGAGGGTCTCGTCGGAGAGGACGACACCGAAGCCGAAGGTCACGTCCGGGGCGTTGCGCTCCCAGAGGGTGACGTCACGGGTGGGATCGAGCCGCTTCAGCAACGCGGCCGCGTACAGCCCTCCGGGCCCACCGCCGATGATCGCCACGCGCACGACAGCTCACCTCCCCTGCCACTTCGGGGGGCGCTTCTCGCTGAAGGCCGCGTGGAACTCGGCGTAGTCCTCGCCGTTCATCAGCAGTGCCTGGGTCGAGGCGTCCAGTTCGATCGCGGCCGCCAGCGGCATGTCCAGCTCGGCGGTCAGCAGGGCCTTGGTCTGGGCGTACGCCAGGGCCGGGCCGTCGGCCAGGCGGCGGGCCAGGGCCTGGGCGGCTTCGTCGGCGCGGCCCTCCTCCGCCAGTTCGCTGATCAGGCCGATGCGCTCCGCCTCCGGGGCGCGGACCGGTTCGCCCAGCATGAGCAGGCGGGTGGCGTGGCCGAGGCCGACGACCCGGGGCAGCAGATAGGCCGCGCCCATGTCGCCGCCGGACAGGCCGACGCGGGTGAAGAGGAAGGCGAAGCGGGCCGAGGGGTCCGCCACCCGGAAGTCGGCCGCGAGGGCGAGCACCGCTCCGGCGCCCGCCGCCACCCCGTGGACGGCCGCGATCACCGGGAAGGGGCATTCGCGGATCGCGCGCACCACCTGGCCGGTCATCCGGTTGAAGTCGAGCAGCTGGGCGGTGTCCATCGCGAGGGTGGCGCCGATGATCTCGTCCACGTCGCCGCCGGAGCAGAAGCCGCGGCCCTCGCCGGCCAGCACCAGGGCGCGCACCGAGCGCTCCCGGGACAGCTCGGCGAGCAGATCGCGCAGGTCGGCGTAGCCGCCGAAGGTGAGGGCGTTGAGTTTGTCGGGGCGCGCGAGGGTGACGGTGGCGACCCCGTCGGCGCGATGGACCCGCAGATGCTCCCAGTCGGAGGTGCGGGCGGCGGAGCCGGTGAAGGGACTCATGACGTGCGGCCTCCTAGGGCGGCGGTGCCGTACGTTGCTCTGTCCCATGAAGTTATCACCTATTTGTGACTGTCGTCACGGGTACGCGACAGCCCGTACGCCGGCTGTCGCCTGCCGTACGCCGTTCGGCCGAGTCCGGTCACGGGCGTCACCGATCGGCGACAGGCCCGTAACAGTGGGCGCCGGCGGGCGAGGCGGGACGGTCGCCTGGGTAAGCCGCCGGTACCGGGGCGCGGGCCGACAGGGCCTGGGTCCCGGGCGAAGCCCGTCGACCGTCCCTGTGGCCGGGGCCCGTACCATTCCTACAGTCGAAAGCAGGACAGCCTGCTCCATGAACGGACTCGCCTTGCACGAACGCCCCACCGAATCGGCCTCCTGGCGCATCGCGCTGCCGCACACCGCCGCGGCGGTGCCCGTGGCGCGCGCTCTGGTGCGCACGGCCCTGGCCGAGGTGGAGCACGCGGCCGACAGTGACACCGCGGAGCTGCTCACGGCCGAGCTGGTGGCCAACGCGGTGGAGCACACCGCCGGGCGCGGCCCGATAGAGCTGGTGGTGCAGCTGCTGCCGACCGGCTGCCAGGTCGAGGTGCACGACCCGGACCCGGCGCCGCCCGGCCATCTGACCCGGCCGGTGATCGAGGTGCCCGACCCCTGGCAGGAGGACGGGCGCGGGCTGCTGCTGATCCGCGCCCTCAGCTCCTCCTGCGGACACCGCCCCACCCCGTCGGGCAAGGCGGTGTGGTTCACACTGCCAGCGATTCCCGCTCAGCGGCGGCGTCCGGCGTGACCTCGAGGGCCTCCGGGTCCTCGGGGGCCGTGCGGGCCAGCGTGGAGTGCCGGCGGCCGTAGGCGGCGTAGATCGCCAGGCCCACCGCGAGGAACACGGCGAACTGGACCCAGGTCTGCCAGCCCGTCTCGTACATCAGGTACAGACAGAAGCCGATGCCGAGCAGCGGGCCGACCGGGTAGAGCGGCACACGGAAGCTGCGGCTGAGGCCCGGTTCGCGGCGGCGCAGGGCCATCACCGCGATGTTGACGACGGCCATGATGGCGAGCGTGCCGATGGTGCACAGGTTCATCACGGCGTCCAGCGAGGCGAAGGCCGCCGGGACCGCGAAGACGACGGCGACGATCAGGGTGCCGGCGACCGGGGTGGAGGTCTTCGGGTTGACCTTCTCGAAGACGCGCGGGATCAGGCCGTCCCGGGACATCGACATCAGGATGCGGGTCTGGCCGTACATCACCGCGAGGACGACCGAGGCGATGGCGACGACCGCGCCGAAGGCGATGACTCCGCCGCCTACGGCGGAGCCGGTGACCTCGTTGACGACGTAGGAGAGGGCCGCGGGGCGGCCGGCGACCTGCTTGCCGCCGATGGCGCCGATCGCGGCGAGCGCGACCGCGCAGTACAGAAGGGTCACGATGCCCATGCAGACCATGATCGCGACCGGGATGTCCCGGCGCGGGTTCTTGGCCTCCTCGCCGGCCGTGGTGATCGCGTCGAAGCCGATGTAGGAGAAGAACGCGGCCGTGGTGCCCGCGCCGATGCCGCCGAGGCCGGCCGGCGAGAACGGGGTGAGGTTGCCGTGCTTGAAGGCGCTGTAGCCGATGGCGCAGAAGGCCACCAGGATGACGAGCTTCACGGCGGCCATGGCGGCGGTCGCGCGGGCGCTCTCGCGCACCCCGCGCACCAGCAGCACGGAGGCCATGGCGATGACGATCACGGCGGGGAGGTTGATGATCCCGCCGTCGCCGGGGCCGGCGGACAGCGCGGCCGGGAGCTGGACGCCGGTGAGGCTGTGCAGCAGTTCGTTGACGTACTGGCTCCAGCCGACGGCGACGGCCGAGATCGAGATGCCGTACTCCAGCAGCAGACACCAGCCGACCAGGAAGGCGGTGGACTCGCCGAGGCCGGCGTAGGCGAAGGAGTACGAGGAGCCGGAGACCGGGATCGCGCCGCCCAGCTCCGCGAAGGAGAAGGCGGTGAACACGCAGGTGATCGCGGCGAGGATGAAGGAGACGACGACGGCCGGACCGGCCTGGGCGACGGAGTCGGAGAGGCCGACGAAGATGCCGGTGCCGATGATGGCGCCGACGCCGAAGCAGATGAGCTGGAAGAGGCCCATCGTGCGCTTCAGGCCGTGTCCCTCGCGGTCGGCGCCGGATTCGGCGACCAGCAGATGCGGGGACTTGATGCGGGGAGCGGGCATGCGGGTGGTGCTCGTTTCTCGGTGGTGCGGGCGACCATGTGAGGTCGCGGCGGCGGCACGAAATGGGTGGTTTCGGGCCGCCGATCAGGATAAGGCCTGGTCGGGGGCGGTGCCTAGGGTCGCTCTGCGAGTGTGGCGACCAGCACTGCCTTGATGGTGTGCATCCGGTTCTCCGCCTCGTCGAAGACGACTGAGTGCTCGGACTCGAAGACCTCGTCGGTGACCTCCAGCTCGGTCAGTCCGTACCGCTCGTGGATCTCGCGGCCGACCTTGGTGCCGAGGTCGTGGAAGGCCGGCAGGCAGTGCAGGAACTTCACGTCCGGGTTGCCGGTGGCGGCGAGGACGTCCAGGGTGACGGCGTACGGGCCCAGCAGGGCGATGCGCTCGTCCCAGACCTCCTTGGGCTCGCCCATCGACACCCAGACGTCGGTCGCGATGAAGTCGGCGCCGCGCACGCCCTCCTTCACGTCGTCGGTGAGCGTGACCCGGGCGCCGGAGGCGGCGGCGAGCTGCCGGGCCACCTGGACGATCGTCTCGTCCGGCCACAGCACCCGGGGCGCGACGATCCGTACGTCCATGCCGAGCAGGGCGCCGGTGACCAGGTAGGAGTTGCCCATGTTGTAGCGGGCGTCACCGAGGTAGGCGAAGGCGACCCGGTTCAGCGGCTTGTCGGTGTGCTCGGTCACGGTGAGCACGTCGGCGAGCATCTGGGTGGGGTGCCACTCGTCGGTGAGGCCGTTGTAGACGGGGACCCCGGCGTGGGCGGCCAGCTCCTCGACGACGCCCTGGCCGTGCCCGCGGTACTCGATCGCGTCGAACATCCGGCCGAGCACCCGGGCGGTGTCCTTCACGGACTCCTTGTGCCCGATCTGGGAGGCGGAGGGGTCGAGGAAGGTCGTGCGGGCGCCCTGGTCGGCGGCGGCGACCTCGAACGCGCAGCGGGTGCGCGTCGAGGTCTTCTCGAAGACGAGCGCGATATTCCTGCCCCGCAGGTACTGCGTCTCGGCCCCCGCCTTCTTGGCCGCCTTCAGCTCGGCAGCCAGCTCGATCAGGCCGCTGAACTCCTCGTCGGTGAAGTCGAGCTCCTTGAGGAAGTGGCGGCCGGCGAGGGCGGTCGGGACTGTCGCCATGGTGGGCGCTCCGGGGGTACGGGGAACAGGAACTCTGGAATTCTATACGACGTCCTGAATTTCTATACGGTCGCGTGTCCTCCGCCTCATCTCACCGGTCATACGGGGTCCCGCTGCACCGGGCAGCTCATGCACCTCGGGCCGCCGCGGCCCCGGCCCAGCTCGCTGCCCGGGATCTCGATCACCTCTATGCCCTGCTTGCGCAGATGGGTGTTGGTGGTCGCGTTCCGCTCGTAGGCGATGACGACGCCGGGCTCGACGGCGAGCACGTTGCAGCCGTCGTCCCACTGCTCGCGCTCGGCGGCGTGCACGTCCTGGGTGGCGGTGAGCACCCGGATCTCACCGAGGCCGAGGGCAGCGGCGATGGCGCGGTGCATGTGCTCCGGGGGATGGTCGGTGACCTTCAGCTCCTTCTCGCCGACGCCCGGCTCGATGGTGTACGAGCGCAGCATGCCGAGGCCCGCGTACTGGGTGAAGGTGTCGCCGTCGACCATGGTCATCACGGTGTCCAGGTGCATGAAGGCGCGCCGCTTGGGCATGTCGAGCGCGACGATGGTGCGCGCGGAGCCGGCCGCGAACAGCTGGTAGGCCAGCATCTCCACGGCCTGCGGCGTGGTGCGCTCGCTCATGCCGACCAGGACGGCGCCGTTGCCGATCACCAGGACGTCACCGCCCTCGATGGTGGACGGATGGTCGGCCTGCCCCTGGGACCAGACGTGGAACGTTTCGTCACGGAACAGCGGGTGATGCCGGTAGATCGCCTCGAAGTGCACGGTCTCCCGCTGTCGCGCGGGCAGCCGCATGGCGTTGATGGCGACCCCGTCGTAGATCCAGGCGGAGGTGTCGCGGGTGAACAGGTGGTTGGGCAGGGGGCCGAGGAGGAAGTCGTCGAGTTCCATCACATGGAAGCGGACCGATGTCGGCTCCGGGTGCGCCTCCAGGTACTCCCGCTTGGTCATGCCGCCCACGAGCGCCTCGGCCAGCTCGCGCGCGGGCAGGGCCGCGAACGCGGCGCGCAGATGGTCGGCGGCGAGGGGCCCGTACTCCTTCTCGTGGAAGACGCGGTCGAGGACGAGCGCGCGGGCCTCGGGGAGCTGGAGGGTCTCGGCGAGCAGGTCGCCGAAGAGGTGGACGGCGACGCCGCGGTCACGCAGGACGTCGGCGAACCCGTCGTGCTCGGCGCGCGCCCGGCGCACCCACAGCACGTCGTCGAAGAGCAGGGCGTCCTTGTTGCTGGGGGTGAGCCTTTTGAGCTCCAGGTCGGGCCGGTGCAGGATCACGCGGCGCAAGCGCCCGGCCTCGGAGTCGACACGGTAGGTCATGCCTCCATCCTGGCCGCAGCCGACCGACTTCACGCTCTTGTCGGCCGTTTCTGTCGCTTCCTGTTCTCGCCCTTTTCTCGTCCTATTGACGAGAAGCGGAGTCTCCGCTTATCGTCGCAACGACGAAAAACGAGGGGGATCCATGGCCGACATCACCCGGCGCCTCGGCTGGCGCCATCTGCGCGGCGCGCCGACGGCACACATCCGGCACCACCGCTCGGGCACCCTGGTGCACGACGGTCCCGGACTGAGCTTCTGGTTCCGCCCGCTGAGCGCGGCGATCTCCGAAGTGCCGGTCGACGACCGCGAGTTGGCGATGACCTTCCATGCCCGTACGGCCGACTTCCAGGACGTGTCCGTACAGGCGACGGTCACCTACCGGGTCGCCGACCCGGCCGTGGCCGCCGCCCGCCTGGACTTCTCCGTCGACCCGGACACCGGCGCCTGGCGCGGCACCCCGCTGGAGCAGTTGGGCACCCTTCTCACCGAGACGGCGCAGCAGCACGCGCTGGACGTGCTCGCCCGTACGCCTTTGTCGGTGGCCCTCGTGGACGGGGTGACGGCCATACGCGAGCGCATCGCGTCGGGCCTCGCGGCCGAGCCGCGGCTGCCCGCCACCGGCATCGAGGTGGTGGCCGTCCGCGTGATGGCGCTGCGGCCGGAGCCGGAGGTCGAGCGGGCGCTGCGTACCCCGGCCCGGGAGCAGATCCAGCAGGAGGCCGACCGGGCGACGTACGAGCGGCGGGCCGTGGCGGTCGAGCGGGAGCGGACCATCGCCGAGAACGAACTCGCCAGCCGCATCGAACTCGCCCGCCGCGAGGAGCAGTTGGTGGAGCAGCGGGGCACCAACGCCCGGCGTGAGGCCGAGGAGCAGGCCGCGGCGGACGCGGTGCGCGCCCGGGCGGAGGCGGAGCGCTCGGTACTGCTCGCCGACGCCGAGGCCGAGCGGTCGGTGAAGCTCGCCGAGGCCGAGGCGGCACGCTCGCTGAAGCTCACGGAGGCCGAGGCCGCCCGGTCCCGGCAGCTCGCCGAGGCGGAAGCCGCGCGGACCGCCCTGCTGGCCGACGCCGAGGCCACGCGGGCCGTACGGGTCGCCCGGGCCGAGGCCGAGGGCGCGCGCGAGGTCGGCGAGGCGCGGGCGCAGGCCCAGGCCGCCTGGCTGCGGGCGCACGCCGAGGCCGGCGTCGACGGCGCGACGACCCTGCACGCGCTGACCACGGCCAAGCTCGCGGAGAACCTGCCGCGCATCGACAGCGTGACCGTCTCGCCGGACGTGCTGACCGGACTGCTCGCCAGGCTCACGGCAGGATCCGAGTGAGCCTCGCCCCGCGCGCCGTACTGGTCCACCGCACCACGGAGTACGAGGAGTTGGTGGCCCGGCACGGCACGCACGGCCAGGCCGCGTTCTTCCTCGCCTCCCGGGGCCGGGACATCGAGGAGGTCGCCGCACGCCACCGCCGCGCCCGCGCCGCGCTGGCCGAGGTGACCTCTGCGGTCCCGCTGCCCTGGCGTCAGGCCCGGGTGGAACGGGGCGACTTGGACCGGTTCCTGTTCGCTCCCGAGGACGTGGTCGTGGTGATCGGCCAGGACGGGCTGGTCGCGAACGCCGCCAAGTACCTGACCGGCCAGCCGGTGATCGGCATCGACACCGACCCCGGCCGCAACCCGGGCGTGCTGGTACGGCACGGGCCGGACGACGCGGCCGGACTGCTGGCGTCGACGGGCACTTCGGTGGACGAACTCACCATGGTGGAGGCCGTCGCCGACGACACCCAGCGGCTGCTCGCGCTCAACGAGATCTTTCTGGGCACACCCGGTCATCAGACCGCCCGCTACCGCCTGGGTCTCGAGGACGACGGGGGTGTTGTCGAGGCCCAGGCTTCCTCCGGGGTGCTGGTGGGAACCGGCACCGGCGCGACCGGCTGGCTCCGCTCCGTGTGGCAGGAGCGGAGCAGCCGGATCGCGCTGCCCTCCCCCACCGAGGACCGGCTGGTGTGGTTCGTCCGCGAGGCCTGGCCGTCGCCGGCCACCGGGACGAGCCTGGTGGCCGGCGAGCTCGGCGCCTCGGCGGCGCTGACGCTCACCGTCGAGTCCGACCGCCTCATCGCCTTCGGCGACGGCATCGAGACGGACGCACTCCAGCTGACCTGGGGGCAGACGGTCCGGGTCGGGGTGTGCGAGCAGCGGCTGCGGCTGGTCGGCTGACCTGCCTCACAACCGTGGGTCGACCGGCTCCGACTCCAGGGCCAGCACCCCGAACACGGCCTCGTGCACCCGCCACAGCGGCTCCCCCTCGGCGAGCCGGTCCAGTGCCTCCAGGCCGAGGGCGTACTCGCGCAGGGCGAGGGACCGCTTGTGGTTCAGGAACCGCTTGCGCAGGTGAGCCAGGTTGTCCGGCCGGGTGTACTCGGGGCCGTAGATGATCCGCAGGTACTCCCGGCCCCGGCACTTGATGCCGGGCTGCACCAGCCTGCCGTCCCCGTCGCGGACGAGCGCGCCGACCGGCTTGACCACCATGCCCTCGCCGCCGCGGCCGGTCATCTCCAGCCACCAGTCGACGCCCGCGCGGACCGACTCCGGGTCGCCGGTGTCGACGTGGAGCCGCCGGGTCGTCTGCAGCAGCCCGGTGCCGTCGTGCTCCACCAGCCGGTCGATCAGGGCCAGTTGCTCGTCGTGCGGCAGCGCGGCGAGGCTACGGCCCTGGACGGCCAGCAGCTGGAAGGGGGCCAGGCGTACGCCGTCGAGGCCGTCCGTGGTCCAGCAGTAGCGGCGGTAGGCGTCGGTGAACGCGGCCGCGTCGGCGGCGCGTTCGCGCTGGCGGTCCAGCAGGCCGCCCAGGTCGGTGCCGCGAGCCGCGGCGGCCTCCAGGGCGGCCAGCGCGCCCGGGAACACCGCGCCCGAGGCGGCGCCCACGGCCGCGTACTGGCCGCGCAGCAGCCCCGAGGCCTTCAGCGACCACGGCATCAGCTCGGCGTCCAACAGCAGCCAGTCCGTGGCCAGTTCGTCCCAGAGTCCGGCCTCCTCGATCGCCGAGCGCAGCCGGCCGAGGATCTCCTCGGTCACCCGCTCGTCGTCGAAGAACGGCCGCCCCGTACGGGTGTACAGGGAACCCGTGGGTCCTCCCCCGCTCTCGGCTTCGCTGGAGCGGGAGGTACTCCCAACCCCGAAGCGGCGCGCGGCCGCCGCCGCGTCCCGGCACACCAGGGCCACGGCCCGCGAGCCCATGTGCTTCTCCTCGCACACGACCCGCGTGACACCGTCCCGCGCGTACTGGGCGAAGGCCTCTTCGGGGTGCTCCAGGTAGCCCTCGACCATCGAAGTCGCTGTCGGGGCCATGGTCGGCGGGAGGTACGGCAGCAGGCGCGGGTCGATCGCGAACCGGCTCATGACCTCCAGGGCGGCCGCCGCGTTGTCCTCGCGGACCGCCACCACGCCCGCGTGCCGGGTCTCGACCGCCCGGCGGCCGTGCACGTCGCCGAGGTCCAGCGGCCGGCCGTCGTGCCCGCCGGGCGCCGCGGAACGCAGCGGGCGCGTCGGCTCGTACCAGACCCGCTCGGCCGGTACGTCCACCAGCTCGCGCTCCGGCCAGCGCAGCGCGGTCAGCTTGCCGCCGAAGACGGCGCCGGTGTCCAGGCAGATGGTGTTGTTGAGCCAGGTCGCCTCCGGAACCGGGGTGTGACCGTAGACAACCGCCGCGCGGCCCCGGTAGTCCTCAGCCCACGGGTAGCGCACCGGCAGCCCGAACTCGTCGGTCTCGCCGGTGGTGTCGCCGTACAGGGCGTGCGAGCGGACCCGGCCGGAGGTGCGGCCGTGGTACTTCTCGGGCAGGCCGGCGTGGCAGACGACCAGCTTGCCGCCGTCGAGGACGTAGTGGCTGACCAGGCCGTCGAGGAAGGTCCGGACCTCGGCCCTGAACTCCTCGCTCTCGCCCTCCATCTGGGCGATGGTCTCGGCGAGTCCGTGGGTGTGCTGGACGTTGCGGCCCTTGAGGTAACGGCCGTACTTGTTCTCGTGGTTACCGGGCACGCACAGCGCGTTGCCCGACCCGACCATGGACATCACGCGGCGCAGCACGCCCGGGGAGTCGGGGCCGCGGTCGACCAGGTCGCCGACGAAGACGGCGGTACGGCCCTGCGGGTGCACCCCCTCGGCATAGCCCAACTTGGCCAGCAGCGACTCCAGTTCAAGGGCGCAGCCGTGGATGTCGCCGATGATGTCGAAGGGGCCGGTGAGGTGCGTCAGGTCGTTGAAGCGCTTCTCGGTGACGACGGTGGCGGCGTCGACCTCCTCGACACCGCGCAGGATGTGCACCTTACGGAAACCCTCGCGCTCCAAGTGCCTTATGGAACGGCGCAGTTCGCGGATGTGACGCTGGATGACCCGGCGGGGCATGTCGGCGCGGTCGGTACGGGCCGCGTTGCGCTCGGCGCACACCTCCTCGGACACGTCGAGGACGATGGCGATGGGCAGCACGTCGTGCTTCCTCGCCAGCTCGATCAGCTGGCGCCGGCTGTCCTGCTGCACGCTGGTGGCGTCCACGACCGTGCGACGGCCGGCGGCCAGCCGCTTGCCGGCGATGTAGTGCAGCACGTCGAAGGCGTCCCGGGTCGCGCTCTGGTCGTTCTCGTCGTCGGAGACGAGGCCGCGGCAGAAGTCGGAGGAGATCACCTCGGTGGGCCTGAAGTGCCGGCGGGCGAAGGTGGACTTGCCGGAGCCGGAGGCGCCGACGAGGACGACGAGGGAGAGGTCGGTGACGGGGAGGACCCGTCCCCTGCGCTCCGTCGCCTTCTCGGTTGCCTCGGTCATGCCGCCTTCGCCTCCTTCTCTGTGGTCATGTCAGCTGTGTTCATTTCAAAGACGGCCATCTGGGTGGGCGGCCCGACCTCCGGGTCGTCCGGTCCGACGGACACGAACTCCACGTCGTAGCCGTGCCGTTCGGCCACCGCGTCCGCCCACGCCCGGAACTCCTCCCGGGTCCACTCGAAGCGGTGGTCGCGGTGCCGGACGTGGCCGGCCGGGAGGGTCTCCCAGCGGACGTTGTACTCGACGTTCGGGGTGGTCACGAGGACCGTGCGCGGACGGGCCGCGCCGAACACCGCGTACTCCAGGGCGGGCAGCCGGGGCAGGTCGAGGTGCTCGATGACCTCGCTGAGCACGGCGGCGTCGTAGCCCTTGAGGCGCTTGTCGGTGTAGGCGAGCGAGCCCTGGAAGAGCGTGACGCGCGAGGCCTGCCGCTCCCCCATGCGGTCCAGCTTCAGCCGCCGGGAGGCGATGGTCAGGGCGCGCACCGACACATCGACGCCGACGATCTCCGTGAACCGCGCGTCCTTCAGCAGCGCCTGCACCAACTGGCCCTCTCCGCAGCCGAGATCGAGCACGCGGGCGGCACCGTGAGCGTGCAGCGCGGCGAGGATCGCGTCCCGGCGCCGCACGGCGAGCGGGGTCGGCTTCTCCTCGGTCTCCGTCTCCTCGGCGACCGCGTTGTCGATCTCCTCGACCTCGCTGTCGTCGGCCTCGGCGAGCCGGACCAGCTCCAGCCGCTCGGTCGCCTGCCGGGTCAGCGACCAGCGGCGGGTGAGATACCGGGTGGTGATGAGCCGCTGCTCGGGGTGTCCGGGCAGCCAGCCCTCGCCCGCCCGCAGCAGCTTGTCGACCTCGTCGGAGGAGACCCAGTAGTGCTTGGCGTCGTCGAGGACCGGCAGCAGCACGTACAGATGACGCAGCGCCTCGGCGAGGGTCAGCTTCTCCGACTCCAGGACGAGACGGACGTAGCGCGAGTCGCCCCACTCGGGGAACTCGCTGTCGAGCGGCACGGGTACCGCGGACACCGTCCAGCCGAGGGGCTCGAAGAGCCGGTGGACGAGGTCCGGGCCGCCGCGTGCGGGCAGCGCGGGCACCTCCACGCGCAACGGCCGTGCCTGCCCGGGAAGTTCCGGGCGGGCGGCGCACACCCCGCGCACGGCGCTGGAGAAGACGCCGCTCAGCGCGACCGCGAGGAGCGAGGAGGCCGCGTAGGGGCGGTCGTTGACGTACTGCGCGAGCGCCGCGTCGGGCGCGCCGCCACGGCCCTTGCCCTTGCCCCGCCGGACCAGCGCGACCGTGTCGATCTCCAGCAGCAGCGCGGCCGTGCAGAGTTGGTCGTCCGCCTCGGGGTAGAAGACATGGGCGGTGCCGTAGGACGTGGAGAACTTCTGCGCCTTGTCGGGGTGCTTGTGCAGCAGGTACCCGAGGTCGGTGGCCGGGTGGGCGGCGTCGCCGCGCGTCGAGATCGTCAGGAACACCCGTCTGATTCTTCCGGGCCCCGACCCCGGTGACCACCGGATTTCCCGGAGACCGCCCCGGCTACGGCCTCCTGCCGGGGTCCGTCACGACTCCTTGGCGATGATCGTGCGCGCGTTCTGTGTGGCCTGCCTCTGTGCGGCGCGCAGGTCGTCCAGTTGCCGCTTGTTCCTGTCGATGGCGGTCTTCTGGCTGCGCACCTCGAGGTCGTGGGCGGCCGGGATGTACCCGGTGTCGAGCTTGCACGTCGCGTCGGCGGCGGCCGTCTTCTTCTCCTTGTCGGAGGGGTGATCCGTCCTGTACCAGGCGAAGTCCGTCGACGCCTTGTCAGGGTCGGCGTAGTGGAAACCCTTTTTCTTCATGCAGTCCGACCAGGCCCGGTCGGCCTTCTTCCAGGCCGGGTCCTTCTGGGCCTCCTTGCGGGACTCGTACCAGAGTGCCAGGGCGAGCGAGTTGTACATGCGGACCCTGATGTCGCCGACCTTCGTCGCCTTGGGCGGGGCGCCGTAGATCTTCCGCATCGCCTGTCCCAGGCAGCCGCCCTCGGGGATGCGGTTTGCGTGCGCGAGGTGGCTGTCGCCGGGTTGGAACTCGCCGGTGAGGGCGAGGAACTGGTCGACCGGCCACTCCTGGCTGTGGGTGGAGTCCGCGGTCTTGCGGTGGTGGTAGCCGTGCTCGGACGCCAGGTCGGGGTCGTCCACCCCGTACGGGCTGTCGTCACTGACGCTGGTGAGGTCGAGCGTGCCCGGCCGGATCGGGTCGGTCGACTCCAGGTTCCTGGTGTCGAGCACCGCGAAGCCGGCGAAACCGAGCCCGACCATGCACTTCTTGGCGAGGATCCACTGGGCCCTGCTGACGGCCTTGTCGTCGGCCGAGTCGGATTCCGGGAGGTACTCGTGCAGCGGGAACGCCGCCCTGGTGTTGAGGCGGTGGGCGTCGCCGGCGGTGTCGTCGCTTCCGGCGAAGTGGCAGGCCGACACCGCGAAGAGGGCGGTGAGGGCAAGGGGCAGGACTTTGCGCACGGGGCATTCCATCAGGCGCGGATCATGGGCGCCGTGATGGAGCCCACAGTTCCGCTACAAGGACCGCACAGTCGCTCCGCCATCGCCCGGCCTCATGGGTCAGGTGAAGTCGGCCCGCGCGAGATGCGTCCCGCAGACGCGGCAGCGGAAGAGGTAGCCGGTCGGCTGCCCTTCCTTGTCCAGCGCCGCGAGGAACTCCTCGGTGGGACCGGCCGCCCAGCCCCACTCGGCGCACTGCCCGCGCAGATGGTCGAGCGCGTCCGGGTGGGGCCGCAGTTCCCGGGCGCCCGCCGGGCCGAGGAACACCGCGCCGTCGCCACAATGCTCCGGCCAGCCCCAGTCCTGCCAGGTGGCGAAGCCGGGGGTGCGCTCGCAGATCCGCCGGGCCGCCTCGTCCGGCATCCCGCCCGCCTCGACGTCGTTGAAGAACACGCCGAGCCGCCTGGCCGCGGTGCCGTACGCGATGCAGTGGGGACACAGGCGCCCGTCCGGTACGTCCTCGCCGTGGACCGGGCCGGTGTAGAGCCAGCCCTGATCGTGTCCGCAGCACGCGCACGGCTCGTCGGCGGCGGTGACCGATCCGGTGGCCACCGGGTCCGGGTGGTAGGGGAACGGCGGCAGCATCGGCCGGCGCCGGGGCTCCGGCCGCGGGTTGACCACCTGTTCGATCGCCTGTCCGGTCAGCGCGGCGGGCGGCACCACGACCGCCCGTTCCCGCAGCTCCTCCGGCAGGTGCCGTACGTCCTCCCCGCTGGTCACGATCACCGTCGGATCCCCGAGCAGCACGATCGCCGCGCCGGTGCGGCGGGCCAGTTCGGCGACGATGTCGAGCACGCCGGCACCCGGCCGGTCGAACGACACCCCGTGGTGCAGATACACGTCGGCGTGACTGCCGTCGGCGGCCCGCACCCACTCGACCGGCTCACCGTCGGGGACGTCGTACGGGGCGTACGGCATCAGCACCTCGCGGACGGCCGCGGCATCCATCGGCACGACGTCGCCGTCGCGGAACGCGTGGACGTAGATGCCGTATCCCATGTCCCCTACTCCATCACACCGGTACCGGCAGGGCTCCCCAGGGACCAGCCCGGGCAGCCCCGGCCACGGCAGACCTACGACAGCTGCGACTGCACCTGGGCGGAGATCAGCTCCAGGTGGTCCAGGTCGTCCAGGTCCAGGACCTGCAGGTAGATCCGCCGGGAGCCGATCGCGGCGTACCGGCCGATCTTGTCGACGACCTCGGCCGGGGAGCCCGCCAGGCCGTTGGCCTTCAGCTCGTCCACCTCACGGCCGATCACGGCGGCGCGCCGGGCGACCTCCTGGTCGTCCCTGCCGACGCAGACCACGAGCGCGTTGGAGTACGTCAGCTCGTCCGCACCCCGGCCGGCCGCCTCGGCGGCGGCCCGCACGCGGCCGAACTGCCGCTCGCTGTCCTCGATCGAGGCGAACGGGATGTTGAACTCGTCGGCGTACTTCGCGGCCAGCCGCGGCGTACGGGTCGCACCGTGGCCGCCGATGAGCACCGGGACCTTGCCCTGGGCGGGCTTGGGCAGCGCGGGCGACTCGGTGAGGTCGTAGTAGGTGCCGTGGAAGTCGAAGGTCTTGCCGACCTCGGTGGCCCACAGCCCGGTGACGATGGCGAGCTGCTCCTCCAGCCGGGCGAACTTCTCCTTCGGGAACGGGATGCCGTACGCCTTGTGCTCCTCCTCGAACCAGCCGGCGCCGAGGCCCAGCTCCACCCGGCCGCCGGACATCTGGTCGACCTGGGCGACCTGGATGGCGAGCACACCGGGCAGCCGGAAGGTGCCGGCCGTCATCAGGGTGCCGAGGCGGATCCGCCGGGTCTCGCGGGCCAGGCCGGCCAGGGTGATCCAGGCGTCCGTGGGGCCGGGCAGGCCGTCCACGCTGCCCATGCGGAGGTAGTGGTCGGAGCGGAAGAAGGCGTCGAAGCCGAGGTCCTCGGTCGCCTTCGCCACGGTGAGCAAGGTGTCGTAGGTGGCCCCTTGCTGGGGCTCGGTGAAGATTCGAAGGTCCATACACCCATCCTGCCTGCCGCGGCCCGTGTCAACCTCGCCGGTACCGCCAGGTGCGGCGGTCCCCGGTCGGGTGAAATTCGGGAGCGGGGCGCCGTGGGCGCCGCGTGGGCCAGTGACCGGCCCCGGTGATGATCGTTGGGACGTCGGAGCCGGGCCGTCCGGCACCCGCGCCGGGCGGTGGCCGCCGTCGCGCGTCAACGCGCCGGCCCTGCCGGGCCGGGGGCCGAGGAGGCCGTAGTGTCCGAAGAGAGTGGCTCCGCCGGTCAGCCGAAGGGGCTGCTGGAACAGATGGAAGAGCTGATGGCCGCGCTGAACGCGGATCTGTCGGAGCTGGCGGATCTGCACGCCGGTCAGAGCGGCACCGAGGAAGCCGGCCTCGGCTGAGGCACCGTCCGGGGGCGGCCGCCCGCAGACCCCCGCTTCGGGCCTTGCGGCCCTCGTCCGTCCTCACACGCCGGACGGGCTGTTCTCGTTCCCGTTCTCCCGTAACACCTCCTCCCGCGCGGCCAGTTTGCGCAGCATCTCCAGGACGCGGTCGCGGGACTCGTCGGCCGCGTCGATGGCTTCCATGCACTGCCAGTACGTCGTCTCGTCGGCGGCGGCGCTCGCGACGCCGACCAGGGCGATGCCGACCTCGGCGAGCAGACCCCCGAGGCAGAGCAGGGTCTCGCGGGCGTCGTCCAGCTCGGTGAGCTGAGCGGCGCGCAGATCGCCGGGGTCGAGTTCGGGCGGGTCGAGGACGCCACAGCCCCGGCCCGCCAGCTCCGTCAGGCCGAGCGCCTCGCCGCGCAGCTCCGGCGGGCCGGAGACCGCGAGCCGGCTGCCGATCGCCTGGGCCAGGGACTGGGCCTGCCAGACCTCCGCCATGATTTCGCCTGCGTCCGCGCCGTTCGCCAGGGCTCGCCTGCTCGTGAGGATGAGCCGTATCGCATCCATACGTCGCCCCCGTCCCTCCACATGCTTTCTCGCACGTCCGTGTGGACTACCGTATCCACTACCCAGAGTGAGGGTGCGTGAGACGGAAAGCCAGAGCTGAACGGAAATTTGTGGACAACAATTCGGATTCGGCAGGCGATTTGACTACGGAAGGTGATAACGGACTTCAGGATTCCGGGAGTTGGCCCGGCTCCCGACCGTCCTGCTCCCCGGCGACCGGAAAACGCCGTTCGTTGCGCTCGATCTTGGCGTCCAGGGCGGTCAGCGGGTCGATGCCGAGGGCCTCGCAGAACTGCAGGAGATAGGCGAGGACATCGGCGACCTCGTCCTGGACGCGGTGCGCGGTGCCGGGGTCGTCCATCACCCGGGCCGACTCCTCCGGGGTCAGCCACTGGAAGATCTCGACCAGTTCGGAGGCCTCCACCGAGAGGGCTGCGACGAGGTTCTTGGGGGTGTGGTACGGCTGCCAGTTCCGCGCGGCCGCGAACTCGGCGAGCCTGCGCTGGAGTCGGGCGAGGTCAGGGGGACGTGTCACGGTCCAGGTGTACCACGGTGACCCCGTCCGTCCCGGTGGCCCATGAGCCGTCGCTCACCGCGCCCAGGCACCGGATGTGCCCGCGCTCCCCCATCCGGGCCGCCGTCCGCAGCAGGGCCACTCGCTGGGCCGGATCGAGGCTGCGGTCGAAGCCGTCGGCGAGGACGGTGAGGCTGCGCAGCGCGTCGGGCACCTCGCCGGGGGTGTCCAGGTCCAGTACGCCGGGACCGGTCAGCAGCACCAACGCCAGTGCCAGATAGCGCAGTTCGCCGTCGCCGAGCCGGGCGAGCTCGGTGCGGTGGCCGTCGCCGCGGTCGAGCAGCGCCCGTACCGTGCCGTCGGCCATGGGCTCGGCGATCAGGTCGGACACCGGCCCGGCGCAGCCCGCGCGCAGCGCCTCGACCAGCAGGCCGTGCCGGCGCGCGCACTCGGCGCGGGTGCGCCACAGCACGTCGGCGAGGTTGTCGCAGCCCTGCAGCAGCCGGCCGGAGCCGGTGGGGACGGGGGTGCGCATGTACTCGGGGTGCGGGTCACAGGGGAAGACGGAGCGCAGGGCGACCAGCATCTGCTCGGCCGCCGCGAGCACCTGCCGCTGCCCGTCCGTCTTGCCGGCCACGCGCAGCGGCAGCAGGGCGGTGCCGAGGCGGTCGTCGGGGAGCGGGGCGCGGGTCACCGAGGCGGAGCCCGCGGTGTGCCAGGCGGCCTGCACGGTCCGCCGGGACGGGTCGCGCAACGCGGTCTGCAGCAGGACGACCCCGCCCGCGCTCAGCCGCTCCCCCGCGATCCTGAGGTCGGGTTCGGCCTGTACGGCGATGTCGAGCCGGACGGGACCCTCGACCCCGTCGGCCGTACACCCGATCCGGAAGCCGCGCCGCCCGCCGGCGTCGGGCCGCGCCCGCTGCGGCACACAGGCGAGCGGATCCGGGAACGCCCGCGCGAGCGGAGCCCCGCCGCCGAGCCGGGCAAGGGCCTCGAACGCCAGGAACGCGGTCGTCTTCCCCGCACCGCTGGGCCCCGCCAACAGCGTGACGGGCCCGAGCGGAAACCCGACCCGTCGATGCCCGGCAAACGCCGACAGGCGCAACTCGGTGATCCGGGCCCGCACATCGACGGCCCCGGAGGCCTGCACGGAGGCAGCACGGCGGGACTGAACGGAGGATGCCCGCACACCGGGGGCCTCGCGGGACTGCGCGGAGGTGGTCCGCACGTCGAGGGACTCGCGGGACTGGGCGGGGACGGAAGGCACGGCCATGTGCGGACGGTAGAACTCCGCCCGACCGGCGAACCGTTTTGTCCCGTGGACCTTCCTACGATCGGGGGACAGCCCCGGACTCACGGGGAACGCTCAGCCCCCGGAGATCCCCGCCCCCTCCATCAGCCCGCTGACCTCGGTGCCGGGCGGGGTGAGGAGGAACACGTTGCGGTCGACGCGGTGCATGCCGCTGCCCAGGCCGAAGACGACGCCCGTGCTGAAGTCGAGGACGCGCTTGGCGACCTCGGTCTCCGCGCCGGACAGGTCGAGCAGGACCGGCGCACCGGCCATCAGCGTCTCGGCGACCTCCCGGGCGTCCGCGAAGACGTTGACGCGGAGGACCACGAAGCGGCGCCGGGTCTCGGTCTCGGCGTCCGGAAGCGCGCGGTGGTTCACCGCGGACGGCCAGGCGTCCCGGCCCCGCAGCGGCACGACCTGGGCGAGCCCTTCCCACTGTTCATCGGTGACGTCGTAACGGCTCACCGGCTCCCCCCGACCTGACTCGCACTCAATGCCTGCACCGGTCAATTCTTACGCCAAGTCACCCGTTCGGCCCAACAACGACACGGTCTGCGACCGATCCGGTGCCCCGCACACCGACGCAATCCGGGGCACATGTGCGATGTGCGCCCGCTCGTCACCTCCCCCTCACCGAAATCTTCATGCGCGTCCATGTGCCGCTCATGTCCCGCCGCTACCGTCCGGGCCGTGCACTTGGCAGAAACACCGCAGGTGACACCCGGCCGGCAGACGCAGTCGGCGGTGTCCGCCGTTCCCGGACCACGCGCCGAGGCCCCCGGGGCACCCGCGCAGTGGCATCGCGTGCTGACCCTGCTCGCCGACGTCAGCCTGTTCATCGGCACCCGAACGGTGTGGACCCAGGCGGCCACGCACCGGCTGGTCCTCGCGGCCGTCATCTCGGTGTGCTACGCCGCGATCCTGGTGACCGGCGTGCTCGCGCTCACGGTACGCCGGGCGCGCTCGCTGGCCCGCCTGGACCTGGTGGTCCTGGTGACGGCGATCGTGCTCGTCCTGTGCACCTGGGCGCTCAACCACGCCGGCGGCGACGAGGCGGTCCTCAGCACCCAGGCCGCGCGCGAGATCATGAACGGCCACCAGGTGTACGACCATCCCTGGCCGTGGCTGTTCCGCGACCCGAGCGTCGCGCTGACGCCGACCGTGAACGGCGGGTACGACTTCACGTACGGCTATCCGCCGCTGACCCCGCTGCTCACCCTGCCGTTCCTGTGGGTGGGCCACGGCGGCATCCCGGCGACGGCGGCGGTGACCGTCGTGCTGGTCGTGGGCGCGGTCCTGATGTGGCGGCTGCTGCCGGTGCAGTGGCGCTCGGCGGGCACGATGGTCCTCCTGGGGTTCGGCTTCCTGCCGATGTACGCCCGTCAGGGCTACCCGGCGATCGTCGGCATGGTCCTGCTGGTGCCCGTGGTCGTGGGCTGGACCCGGCTCGGCGCCGAGGGCCGGCTGGGTGCCTGGGGGATCACCCGGGCCGTCTGCCTCGGGGCCGCGTGCGCGGCACAGCAACTGCCGTGGTTCGTGACGCCGTTCCTGCTGGCCGGGATCTACTGCGTACGCCGCGGTGAGCTGGGGGGCCGCGAGGCGGCGCGGGTCGTGCTGCGGATCACGGGCATCGCGGTGCTCACCTGGCTCGTGATCAACGCGTACTTCATCGTGACCGAGCCCGGCCCCTGGATCCGGGGCATCGCCCTGCCGCTGATCCAGGGCGCGGTGCTGCACGGTCAGGGCCTGGTGGGCATCTCCCTGTACTTCACCCACGGCAGCGACCGGCTCGACTGGTACGGCCACGCGAGCATGCTGCTCGCCGCGGCCCTGCTGGCGCTGTTCGTGCTGTTCGTCCGGCGGCTCGGCCCGGCCGCGACCGTGCTGCCCTGGTGCGCCTTCTATCTGGCGACCCGCTCGCAGGACGGCTACTACCTGATGATGACGCCGCTGTGGCTCACGGCGGCGATCACCACGCCCCTGTCGGAGTTCTCGCGCGCGTGGCAGCCGCGGCCGAAGTGGCTGACGGGCCCGCGCCGCAGGCAGACCCTGGCCGCGGCCGTGGTGGTGCTGGTGCTGCCCGCGCTGGTGAGCGCGACCCTGGCGGCGACCGGCAGGCCGCCGCTGCGGATGGACATCACCAAGGCCCGGCACGACAAGGCGGACTCGCTGTCCGCGCTGACCCTGAGGGTCACCAACACGGGGAGCAGCCCGCTCACCCCGCACTACATGCTCACGACGGGCCAGGGCATGAGCAAGTACTGGTCGCTCGCGCGCGGCCCGGCCACGATCCCCGCGCACGGCACGGCGACCGTCGTGCTGCGGGCGCCCGAGGGCAGCTATCCGCTGCCCGCCAAGAGGAGCACGCACTTCCGGCTGCGCGCCTTCACGGCGACCCCGCAGACGCTCTCCACCAAGGACGTGCCGCGGGCCGAGCTGGGCCTGAAGCGCTGACCCCAGGCCCGGCCCCGGGCGCGGTACGCGTCCTCACGCCTGCGTACGGGTGAAGCGCAGCGTGGCCGTCACCGCGGTCAGGCCCCGCATCATGCCGAGCTGGTTCCAGCCCATGCCGAACTGCTCGCGGTCCACGGCGAACTCGGCCTCCAGGGTGACCCCGTCGGCCTCCGCCGAGGCCAGGCGCGCCGTGAAGGTCTGCGGCCGGCTGATGCCCCGTACCGTCAGCTGGCCGGTGACCCGTACGCCGTCCGTGTCCAGGCGGTCGGCGCCCCGGACGGCGAAGGTGATCTCCGGGTGCCGGTCGGTGTCGAAGAAGTCCGCCGAGCGCAGGTGGGTGTCCCGCTTGGCGTGCCGGGTGTCCAGGGAGGTGGCGTCCAGGGTCACGGTGCCGGTGGCCGAGCCGTCGGGCCGCACCTCGCCCACGCCGCTGATCGCGGTGAACGTGCCCGTCACGGTGACCAGGCCCCACATGGTCTTGTGCCGCAGCGCCACGGTGGACGCGACGGGGTCGAGCTGCCAGGTGCCTGTTTCGACGGCGACGGTCATGGTCGTACTCCCGGTTCTGCCAGCTGCTTCCAGCTGGTGATTCAAATTTGGATTACTCGAGGGGCACACGCTAACCCCTCATCCAAATTTGAACAACCCAGTCGTCCAAATTTGCACAACGGGTACACTCGACGCATGTCCGCGCCCGACGCACACCCCGCCGACCAGCAGCCCGCGTGTCCCTTGGCCGAGAGCGGTGAGCGGCTGCTCCCGGACGAGCTGCGCGCGTGGATGGTGCTGCTGGCCGCGACCGGAGCGGTGGAGCAGCGGATGCGTACGGTCGTGAAGGAGACCCTCGATGTCTCCCACGACGAGTTCCTGATCCTGTGTCTGCTGGCCGAACGGCCGCGCACCGGACTGCGCATGACCCAGGTCGCCGACCTCCTCGGCCGCCCCAAGACCCGGCTCACCTACCAGATCGCCTGCCTCCAGCGGGCCGGCCTGGTCAGCCGCCGTTCCGTGTGCGGCGACAAGCGGGGCGTGGAGGTCGCGCTCACCGACAAGGCACGCGAGCTGCTGCGCGAGACGTCGGCCCTGCTCGCCGGGACCGTGCGGCAGGCCCTCGTCGACTCGATGGGCACCGAGCAGCGGGCGGCGATGTGCGCGCTCGTACCGGACGTAGCGGACACAGAGGACTGAAAGACCGTCGGCCGTCGGCCGGGAGGCGCAGGTCACAGGCGCAAGGAGGGAAACCTCACAGCCCACGCATCACCCTCACTTGAGCCCCCTGCCCTAGCATCCGAACATGACGGTCCTGCCTGACGACGGGCTCTCACTGGCCGCCGAGTTCCCTGACGCGACGCACGAGCAGTGGCAACGCCTGGTCGAGGGCGTACTGCGCAAGTCGGGCGAGGAAGTCTCGGGCGCGGCAGCTGAGGACGCCCTGTCCACGACACTGGAGGACGGGCTGCGCACCCGGCCCCTCTACACCGCGCGCGATACCGCGCCCGACGCCGGTCTGCCCGGCTTCGCCCCGTATGTGCGTGGCAGTCGCCCCGAGGGCACCACCGCGGGCGGCTGGGACGTACGGCAGCGGCACGCGGCGCTCGGCGAGGGTGCCGTCCTGACCGACCTGGAGAACGGCGGCACCTCCCTGTGGCTGGTGCTCGGCGAGGGCGGCTTCCCGGTCACCGACCTCCCGCGCGCTCTCGAGGGCGTCTACCTGGACTTGGCGCCGGTCGTCCTCGACGCGGGCCGGGACACCGAGGCCGCCGCCGAGGCGCTGCTGAGCCTGTACGCGGAGAAGGGCGTCGACCCGAAGGCCGTACGCGGCAACCTGGGCGGCGACCCGCTCGGGTACGAGGCCCGTACCGGCACCGCCCTGGACCTCGCGCCGTACGCCGCCCTGGCCGCGCGCTGCGCCCCGGAGTTCCCGGGTCTGCGCGCGCTGACGGTGGACGCGCTGCCGTACCACGAGGCGGGCGGCTCGGCCGCGCAGGAGCTGGGTGCCTCGCTCGCCACCGGTGTGGCCTATCTGCGCGCGCTGACCGAGGCCGGGCTGAGCGTGGAACAGGCGGCCGGGCAGCTGGAGTTCCGGTACGCGGCCACCGCCGACCAGTTCCTGACCGTCGCCAAGCTGCGCGCCGCGCGCCGGCTGTGGGCGCGGGTCGCGGAGGTCTGCGGCGCGCCCGGTGCCCAGGTGCAGCACGTGGTGACCTCGCCGGTGATGATGAGCCGCCGCGACCCGTGGGTGAACATGCTCCGTACGACGGTCGCGACGCTGGCCGCCGGGGTGGGCGGCGCCGACTCCGTCACCGTGCTGCCGTTCGACCACGCGCTCGGCCTGCCCGACGCGTTCGCCCGCCGGATCGCGCGCAACACCTCGACCATCCTGGTGGAGGAGTCGCATCTGGCCCGGGTGATCGATCCGGCCGGCGGTTCCTGGTACGTGGAGCGGCTGACCGACGAACTCGCCCAGGCCGCCTGGGAGTTCTTCCGGACGATCGAGCGCGACGGCGGCCAGGCGGCCGTACTGCGTTCCGGCCGGCTGCGCACCGACCTCGCGACGACCTGGGCGGAGCGCTCCAAGCGGCTCGCCAAGCGCCGCGAACCCATCACCGGCGTCAGCGAGTTCCCGCTTCTGTCGGAGAGGCCCGTGGAGCGCGAGCCCGCGCCCGAGCCGCCGTCCGGCGGACTGCCGCGGGTACGCCGGGACGAGGCGTACGAGGAGCTGCGCGCCCGCTCCGACGCCCACCTCGCGGCGACCGGCGCCCGCCCCCGGATCTTCCTCGCGACGATCGGCTCGGCCGCCGAGTACACCGCGCGCGCCACGTTCGCCGCCAACCTCTTCCAGGCGGGCGGCATCGAGCCGGTCACCGGGGGAAGCTTCGAGGAGAGCGGCGCCACCGAGGCCGTGCTGTGCTCCAGCGACGCGCTGTACGCCGAACAGGCCGAGCGGACCGCCGAGTCGCTGCGCGCGGCCGGTGCCCGGCGGGTGTTCCTCGCGGGCCGGGGCGACCACTCCGGCATCGACGCGTACGTCTTCGCGGGCTGCGACGCCGTAGACATCCTGTCCTCGACCCTCGACCGCATGGGAGTGTCCTGATGGGAATCCCCGACTTCTCCGGCATCGAGCTGGGGACCCCCGTCGCCGACGGTGGTGCCGAGGAGTGGCACGCGGCCGTCAAGCGGGCGACCGGCGGCGCGGAGCCGCTGTGGCAGACCCCGGAGGGCATCGGGGTCAAGCCGCTGTACACCGGCCGTGACCTGGAGGGCCTGGACTTCCTGGGCACCTACCCGGGCATGGCGCCGTATCTGCGCGGCCCGTACCCGACGATGTACGTCAACCAGCCCTGGACCATCCGCCAGTACGCGGGCTTCTCCACCGCCGAGGAGTCCAACGCGTTCTATCGGCGCAATCTGGCAGCCGGCCAGAAGGGCCTGTCGGTCGCCTTCGACCTGCCCACGCACCGGGGTTACGACAGCGACCACCCGCGCGTGACCGGCGACGTCGGCATGGCGGGCGTGGCCATCGACTCGATCCTCGACATGCGCCAGCTCTTCGACGGCATCCCGCTGGACCGGATGACGGTCTCGATGACGATGAACGGCGCCGTGCTGCCGGTGCTGGCGCTGTACATCGTGGCGGCGGAGGAACAGGGCGTACCGCCCGAGAAGCTGGCCGGGACCATCCAGAACGACATCCTCAAGGAGTTCATGGTCCGCAACACCTACATCTATCCGCCGAAGCCGTCGATGCGGATCATCTCCGACATCTTCGCGTACACCTCGCAGCGGATGCCGCGCTACAACTCGATCTCCATCTCCGGCTACCACATCCAGGAGGCGGGCGCGACAGCCGACCTGGAGCTGGCGTACACGCTGGCGGACGGCGTGGAGTACATCCGCGCGGGACGTGAAGCGGGCCTGGACGTGGACGCGTTCGCGCCGCGCCTGTCGTTCTTCTGGGCGATCGGCATGAACTTCTTCATGGAGATCGCCAAGCTCCGCGCGGCCCGGCTGCTGTGGGCCAAGCTGGTGTCGCATTTCGACCCGAAGAACACCAAGTCCCTGTCCCTGCGCACCCATTCGCAGACCTCGGGCTGGTCGCTGACCGCGCAGGACGTGTTCAACAACGTCACGCGTACGGCCGTGGAGGCGATGGCGGCGACCCAGGGCCACACCCAGTCGCTGCACACCAACGCCCTGGACGAGGCCCTCGCCCTGCCGACGGACTTCTCGGCACGCATCGCCCGCAACACCCAGCTGCTCATCCAGCAGGAGTCGGGCACGACCCGGGTCATCGACCCGTGGGGCGGCAGCGCGTACGTCGAACGGCTCACCTACGACCTCGCGCGCAAGGCCTGGGCACACATCCAGGAGGTCGAGCAGGCGGGCGGCATGGCCCAGGCCATCGACGCGGGCATCCCGAAGCTCCGCGTGGAGGAGGCCGCGGCCCGCACGCAGGCCCGCATCGACTCCGGCCGCCAGCCGGTGATCGGCGTGAACAAGTACCGGGTCGCCAGCGACGAGCAGATCGAGGTCCTCAAGGTCGACAACTCGGCCGTACGCGCCCAGCAGATCGAGAAGCTGCGCCGGCTGCGGGCGGAACGGGACGAGACCGCCTGCCGGGACGCGCTCGACGCCCTGACCCGGGCCGCGGACGGTGCGGGAAACCTGCTGGAGCTGGCGGTGCGGGCGGCCCGCGCCAAGGCGACCGTCGGCGAGATCTCGGACGCCCTGGAGAAGGTGTACGGCCGGCACGCGAGCCAGATCCGTACGATCTCCGGCGTGTACCGCAACGAGGCAGGCGAGTCCCCGAACGTCGACCGCACCCGCGCCCTGGTGGACGCCTTCGAGGAGGCCGAGGGGCGCCGGCCGCGCATCCTGGTCGCCAAGATGGGCCAGGACGGCCACGACCGCGGCCAGAAGGTGATCGCGACCGCCTTCGCCGACCTCGGCTTCGACGTCGACGTCGGCCCGCTGTTCCAGACGCCGGAGGAGGTCGCCCGCCAGGCGGTGGAGGCGGACGTCCACGTGGTCGGGGTGTCCTCCCTGGCGGCCGGTCACCTCACCCTCGTACCGGCGCTGCGCGAGAAGCTGGCGGAGGAGGGCCGCGAGGACATCACGGTCGTGGTCGGCGGAGTGATCCCGCCGCAGGACGTGCCGACCCTCCTGGAGATGGGTGCGGCGGCCGTGTTCGGGCCCGGGACGGTGATCCCGGACGCGGCGTACGACCTGGTCAAGCGGCTGTCGGCCGACCTGGGCCACGAGCTGTAGCGGGGGCTCTCGGGGTGGCAGCGATCGATCTCGACACGTATGTGAAGGGCGTGCTGGACGGCAGGCGGGCCCTGGTGGCCCGCGCCATCACCCTGGTGGAGTCCACACGCCCCCAACACCGGGTGCTGGCACAGCAGTTGCTGACCGAGCTGCTCCCGCACAGCGGCCGGGCGCGGCGGATCGGCGTGAGCGGGGTGCCGGGGGTCGGCAAGTCGACGTTCATCGACGCGTTCGGCACGATGCTGACGTCACTGGGCCACCGGGTCGCGGTGCTGGCCGTGGACCCGTCCTCGACCCGCACCGGCGGCTCCATCCTGGGCGACAAGACCAGAATGGAGCGCCTGTCGGTGGACCCGGCGGCCTTCGTCCGCCCCTCCCCCAGCGCGGGCACGCTGGGCGGGGTCGCGAAGGCCACCCGGGAGTCGATGGTGGTGATGGAGGCGGCGGGCTACGACGTGATCCTCGTGGAGACGGTGGGCGTGGGCCAGTCGGAGACGACCGTGGCGAGCATGGTCGACACCTTCCTCCTGCTGACGCTGGCCCGCACCGGCGACCAGCTCCAGGGCATCAAGAAGGGCGTCCTGGAGCTCGCCGACGTCATCGCCGTGAACAAGGCCGACGGACCCCACGAGCGGGATGCGAAGGCAGCCGCCCGTGAACTGGCGGGCGCCCTGCGGCTGATGCACGGAAAGGACGCCTTCTGGACTCCGCCGGTGTTGAGTTGCAGCGCCCGGGAGTCGAGCGGTCTGGACACGGTGTGGGAGCGCCTGGAACAGCACAGGACGTTGCTGGACTCCACCGGGCGGCTGGCCGCCAAGCGCCGCGACCAGCAGGTCGAGTGGACCTGGTCCATGGTCCGCGACGAACTCCTGGGCCGCCTGCACGCGGCTGCGGCGGTGCGGGCGGCTGCGCCGGGCCTTGAACAGCAGGTCAGGGAAGGAAAGTTGACGGCGACGCTGGCCGCGGAACGGATCCTGGCGGCGTTCGAGGGGCGTACGGCGGGTTCGGCGGACGCCTGAGCGACCGCCGCCGGGCCGTCGGCGGTCGCCGAGGCTGCCTGCCAGCGACCTGAAGGTCGCTCAGGTGACGCTGTCCGAGGTCCTTTCGGGTTTCGTGTGGAGGATCTCGCGAGCCTGGTCCGCGGCGCGGGCGATGCTCTCGGAGACGAAGTCGATGAAGCGGGCGATGTTCTCCAGGCGGGCGGCGGCCGGGGTGCCGGGGCCGAGGATGCCCACGCCCTGCCGGGCGACCTCGCCGAGGTGGGCGGTGCCGCGGGCGCTGGCCATCGTGGACTGGTACATGACGTCGTCGTCGACGACGTAGCGTTCGCGGCGGCGTTCGTCGCGTTCCCGGCGGATGAGGCCCTGGCTGTCGAGGAACGTGACCGCCTTGGAGACGGACGCCGGACTGACCTGAAGGTGCCCGGCGAGTTCGGAAGCGGTGAGGCTGCCGGCGTCGGTGGTGTAGAGGCTGGCCAGCACCCGGGCCGTCATCTTGGGCAGGCCCTGCTGCATGAAGAGGGTGGTGAACGCCTCCTCGTACTCGCGTACGGCTTCGGCATCGCGTCCGTGGGCCTGCGGGGGCGTGCCGGAGTCCCGGGGCGCGGCCTTTCTGCGGCGGTGGGCGCGGCGTTCGGTGGCGCGGTGGGCGAGGTCGGCGCGGTAGGCGGTGGGGCCGCCGTTGCGCATCACCTCACGTGTGATGGTCGAGGTCGGGCGGTCCAGGCGTCGGGCGATCTCCGCGTAGGCCAGGCCGTCGGCCAGTCCCAGCGCGATCTGCTGGCGTTCCTGCTGGGTGAGTCTGCCTCCCGGCATCGCGGTCTCCTTCGTGGTCCGTGGTGTCCCACCATAGCGTTCACTCCCCATCGGTTGCAACGAGCAGACTCGGGGCTGTTGCGTTGTACGCAAGACCATTGCAATGATTTCCCGCCATTGAACTGCACTGATGGCAGATATACGCAACGACTCCATTGCTCAATACGTGAATGCAACGTAGCGTTTCCATCATCAGAAACAACGGATCGAAGGAGCGCGCGATGCAGAAGAACCGGAGCACGACGCAGCAGTTCGACACCCCCGCCCCGGTCTCGGCCGTCCTCGACATCCCCGGGGGACTCATCCGGTTCGTCGCCGCCGACCGGGCCGACACCACGGTCGAGGTCCTGCCCGCGGACGCCTCCAAGAGCCGCGACGTGAAGGCGGCGGAGCAGATCACGGTCGACTACGGCGACGGCGTCCTGCGGATCAAGGCCCCGGCGGCGGGAAACCGGATCCTCGGCCCGTCCGGATCCATCGAGGTGACCGTCCAACTGCCCGCCGGGTCCCGGATCGAGGCGAAGGCGGCCCTCGCCGAACTCCGGGGCGTCGGACGGCTCGGCGACGTCACCTTCGAGGCCGCGCAGGGCGCGGTCGAGCTCGACGAGACCGCGAGCGCCCACCTCACCCTCCAGGCCGGCGACGTCTCGGTCGGCCGGCTGGGCGGCCCCGCACGGATCAGCACCCGACAGGGCGACCTCCGCATCACCGAGGCCGTGCGCGGCACGGTCACGCTGCGCACCGAGCACGGCGGGATCTCGGTCGGCGCCGCCCGCGGAGTCTCCGCCTCGCTGGACGCCGGCACCGCCTACGGCCGGATCCGCAACACGCTCAGGAACACCGACGGCGCCGCCGGCCTGACCATCCACGCGACGACCGCCTACGGCGACATCACCGCCCGCAGCCTGTAGAACGAGACCGCGAAGCCGCCGGTGAACGGGCACGTCCGGATGGGCAGCAACACCAAGCCTTCGCCGCGACCGCGGTGCTGCGACTGGTGGCCGAGGGCACGGTCGGGCTGGACGCGAGGATCACGGTGCGGATGATGCTGCAGCACACCAGTCTTCACCGGCGAGTACTACGACGACGGGACGTTCGCGCCGGTAGAGCGGGCCGAGTCAGCTCGCACGATCGGCTGGAACTCCCCAGCGCGCCGAGCCGTTCGACCAGCTGCTGTCAGCGTGCTCGCCGGCTGTGCGGTCACGGCCAACGCACCCCCACCTCGGTGGACGGGGAGCTCTCCGAGCAACTACGCGGCACCTTCAACCTGCAGCACGTGCTCGTCATCAAGACCACCGCGTCCGACGCCGCCGCCTTGCTCGCTCGCTCACCGGCCTGATCCACGTGATGCGTCATCGAAAACATGTCACATGTCGCGAGGAAGGAAGAAACGCCAGGTCAGAGGGCATTTTTTGGTCCTCCGGGCAAGCGGTCGGACCCTTTGAGTGTCAGACGAGCGTCACGAGCAGGGAGCGGCCGACCCGCTCGACGGCCTTCCAGGGCTGGATGACCGCGCAACGGCATCGCGATGGCAGTCACAGCCGAGATCCTCATGTCGCTGCCATGCCAGGCCGGACGTACCGCGCGAGGCCGCCGCCCGGGTGCAGCTCGCGACGTACCAGGCCGAATACCATCGGGACCTCAGCAGGGCCCGGTCGTGCGTTCCGGTCAGTGTGTGCCGGGAGGCAGGTGTGCGCTTCGCTGCATGGCCCAGGCGGGGCGGTCGGCATGGTGAGGGAAGACCGACCCGCCCGGGAGTCATCTGGGGCTACAGGCCCACGTCACGGCTGCGGATGTCCTCCAGGGATTCGCGGCGTACGAGGAGGCGGGCGGATCCGTCGCGCACGGCCACCACCGGCGGGCGGCCGACCAGGTTGTAACCGGAGGCCATGGACAGGTGGTACGCGCCGGCCACGGGGACGGCGAGCAGGTCGCCGGGGCGTACGTCGGCTGGGAGTTCCGCGTCGGCGGCCAGGATGTCCCCCGCCTCGCAGTGCCGGCCCACCACGGTGACCCGGGCGCGGTCCGCCGTGCTGTGCCGGCCGATCAGGCGGGGCGCGTACCGGACGCCGTACAGGGCCGGGCGCGGGTTGTCGCTCATGCCGCCGTCCACGGCCACGAACACGTGCTCACCCGTGTGCTTCACTGACAGGACGCGGTACACGGCGATCCCGGCGGGGCCCGCGATGGCCCGGCCCGGCTCGATGATCAGCCGGGGAACGGGCAGCCCGGCCGTCGTGCAGGCATCGGCGAGCTCCGCGCGGACCTTGCGGGCCAGCGCCGTCAGGTCCAGGGTCGGCTCACCGGGGCGGTAGGCGATGCCGTGGCCACCGCCGAGGTCGAGTTCGGGCAGGACCAGTCCGTGCTGCTCGTGCAGGCGGGCCATCAGGCCGACCATGCGGCGCACGGCTACGAGGTACGGCTTGACACTCGTGATCTGGGAGCCCAGGTGGCAGTGCAGGCCGGTGAGTTCGAGCTGGGGCTGGTCGAGGATGCGGGTGATGGCGTGCTGGGCGTAGCCGTCCGCGATCGACAGGCCGAACTTCTGGTCGCCCGTGCCGGTGCGGATCTTCTCGTGTCCGCCGGCGCTGATCCCGGGCACCACACGCACCATCACCTTCTGGTGCCCGTCCGGCCCGACGGCCGCCGCCAGCCTCGCGATCTCAGAGGGGCTGTCGATGACGACGCGCCCGACGCCCAGGCGCAGCGCGGTGTCCAGGTCGCGCGGCGACTTGGCGTTGCCGTGCAGCACGATCCGCTCGGCCGGGAAGCCGGTGGTGACGGCGAGTTCGAGTTCACCGGCGGAGCAGACGTCGAGGCCGAGTCCCTCCTCGGCCGTCCAGTGGGCCATGGCCCGGCACAGGAACGCCTTGGCCGCGTACAGGATCTCGGCGTCGGGGAAGGCGTCCCGGTAGGTGCGGCAGCGGTCGCGGACCTCGGCCTCGTCCAGGACGTAGACGGGGGTGCCGAAGCGGTCGGCGGCCTCGGCGAGCGGTACGCCGCCCACGGCGAGGTCGCCCGGGCGGGGCTCGGTGGTGGAGGCGGGCCATACTGCCAACTCGGCGGCGGCAGTGATGGGTTCGTGAACCGTGGTCATCGTGGCCTCCCCTTTCATGCGGCGAACGCGGGTGCCGGCGCGGGCATCGGCCTGGGAGCCGGGGCGGTGAACTGCGGGTCCACCGTGACGGTGGTGACACCGAGGGGGGCTGCCAGCGCCCGCAGTGCGGGCTCGGCGAGACGGATCCACGCCTGGTCGGGTCCGAGCGTGGCGGTCAGCCGGAGTGCGGAGGTGAAGCCGACGGCCGTGCGGTCGCCGAGCGGGGTGCGGAAGAGCCGGGCCGCACAGCCGGAGGGGCCCGGCCGGACCGGGACGTACAGGGGTCCGGCCGGGGACGGATCGGAGGGCTCGGGGTCTTCGCCGTAGCGGAGTTCTGCCATGGGGTGCCTCCCGATAGGCAAGGAGCGTGGGATCTGGGTGCCCCGGACGCGGGGAGGCGGACCGGGGCTCGCCCTCGACGGTATGCCCGGTGTTCCCAGGTTCCGGACGTGCCCTGACGGAATGCTGATGGTGATGGGGACGACCTTGACGGGACGCTGACGCCCTGGCGAGAGGGCGTGGAAAGGGACGTCAGAAGGGTGCCAAGAACGGGCGTGCGGACTGTTCGAAAGCCTCGGGCAGAGGTGAGATGGAAGCGGTTCCGAGAAGAATCGCCGGCCCGGAAGCCGATGTCGGCGCGTGCAGAACGGTGAAAGCGATGTCCGAGTCCCGTCCGTCCTCAGCAGCTCGTTTCGTGGTGGGAGTGAGCGGTTCGCCGGGCAGTCTCACCGCTATGAGCCGGGCGGCCGACGAGGCCCGGCGCCGAGGGGCGGAGCTCTGGCCGGTGCTGGCCTGGGAGCCGCCCGGCGGGGATCCTGCCGCCCGGAGGTTCCCGGCCGCGGCCGTCATGGTCGAGGAGTGGGACCGGCTGGCGCGGGAGCGGTTGCTCAAGGCGCTGTGCAACGTGTTCGGCAGCACGGACACCGGGGTGCCCGGGCAGGCGCTCGTCGTACGAGGCGCCCCCGGGCCGGCTCTGGTGCGGACAGCCGGCCGGGAGGGCGACATCCTCGTGGTCGGCGCAGGCGGGCGTGGCCGACTGCGCCGTGCGCTGTGGCCGTCGGTCAGCCGCTACTGTCTCGCCCGCGCCGCGTGCCCCGTTCTCGCGGTGCCGCCGTCGCCGCTGCAGGCAGCGCTGGCAGCCGTGCACCGGAGGAATGCCTTGCGGCTGCCGCTGGACATGGAGCGTCTTCAGCGGGAGTTCGAGTCCGTGCCGCCCGGCGCCTGATCTCCTCAGTGGGCAGCGGTGGCCGGCAGGTCCGGCTGCTCCGGACGCCGTGCCGGGGCCGTCGGTACGGCGAGCACCATGGTGAGGCCGCCGCCGGGCGTGTCCTCGGCGTGCAGGGTGCCGCCCATGGCCTCGGCGAAGCCGCGGGCGACCGCGAGTCCGAGGCCGACGCCGACACCGCGCGGCGAATCGCCGTACCGCTGGAAGGGCTCGAAGATGCGGTTCTTGGCCTCGTCCGGAACACCGGGCCCGCGGTCCACGACCCGCAGTTCGACCCGGTCGGCCAGGGCGCTCGCGGACACCAGCACCCTCTCCCCCGGCGGACTGTATTTGACGGCGTTCTCGACGACGTTGGCGACGGCCCGCTCCAGCAGGCCCCGGTCGACCCACACCATGGGCAGGGTCTCGGGGATGTCCAGGTCCACGCTGTCCTCCGGCACCCCGCCCAGCGCCATGGGCACGACCTCGTCGAGGTCGGTCTCGCGGATGATGGGGGTGACCGTGCCGGTCTGCAGGCGGGACATGTCCAGGAGGTTGCCGACGAGGTGGTCGAGGCGGTCGGCGCCCTCCTCGATGGCCTGCAGCAGCTCCGCCCGGTCCTGTTCGGACCACTCGACGTCGTCCGACCTGAGCGAGGTCACCGCGGCCTTGATACCTGCGAGCGGGGTGCGCAGGTCGTGGCTGACGGCGGCGAGCAGCGCGGTCCTGATGCGGTTGCCCTCGGCCAGTTCCTTGGCACGATCGGCTTCGCGCTGCAGGCGCTGGCGGTCCAGGACGACGGCGGCCTGCGCGGCGAAGGCGGCCAGCACGCGGCGGTCGGCGGCGGGCAGGACGCGGCCGCGCAGGGAGAGGGCCATGTGGTCGCCCACGGGGACGTCGACGTCCGCGTCCTCCGGAACCTCGGCCGGCTGCGGCCCCACGCTGCCGGCGCAGGTCCAGGGTCCCGTCTCGCCGATCCGTTCGAGCAAGGCCACCGACTCCATGCCGAAGGTTTCCCGCACCCGTTCCAGCAGCGCCTCCAGGGTGGTTTCACCGCGCAGGACGTTGCCCGCGAGGAAGGAGAGGATCTCCGACTCGGCGCGCAGCCGGGCGGCTTGATGGGTGCGGCGGGCGGCGAGGTCCACCACCGAGGCCACGGACACGGCGACCCCGACGAAGATCGCGATGGCGACGATGTTCTTCGGGTCGGCGATGGTCAGGGTGTGGACGGGCGGGGTGAAGTACCAGTTGAGCAGCAGGGAGCCGACCACCGCGGAGGCCAACGCGGGGAAGAGGCCGCCCAGCAGGGCCGCTGCCACCGTCAGCGTCAGGAACAGCAGCATGTCGTTGGCGAGGCCGACGTCCGGTACGGCGCTGGTGAGGAGCCAGGTGAGCACGGCTGGGCCGAGCACTCCCACGGCCCAGCCCCAGATGACCCGGGAGCGTCCGAGGCGGGCTCCGCGCGCCACCGGCAGTCCACGGCCCTTGCCCGCCTCGTCGTGCGTGATGAGGTGCACGTCGAGGTCCGGACCGGACTCCACGGCCACCGTGGCGCCGACCCCGGGCCCGAGGACGTACTGCCAACTGCGGCGGCGCGAGACGCCCAGGACGATCTGGGTGGCGTTGACGCCGCGGGCGAAGTCGAGCAGGGCGGCCGGTATGTCGTCGCCGACCACGTGGTGGAAGGTGCCGCCCAGGTCCTCGACCAGCGTGCGCTGTACGGCCAGTTCCTTCGGGGAGACCGCGGTGAGGCCGTCGCTGCGGGAGATGTAGACGGCGAGCACCTCGCCGCCGGCGCCCTTCTCCGCGAGCCGCGCGGCGCGCCGGATCAGCGTGCGTCCCTCGGGACCGCCGGTCAGACCGACCACGATCCGCTCACGGGAGCCCCAGATCCTGGAGACCCGGTGCTCGCTGCGGTAGGCGTTCAGGTACGCGTCGACCCGGTCCGCCACCCACAGCAGCGCCAGCTCGCGCAGGGCGGTGAGGTTGCCGGGCCGGAAGTAGTTGGACAGGGCCGCGTCGACCTTGTCCGGCTGGTAGAT
>NZ_JBIRXG010000025.1:0-7625 GCF_044388685.1 Streptomyces sp. NPDC020192
GACACGGGGCCGGGGGTTCGTTGCTCCCGCCGGCCCGGGGCGGGCGGGGGGCCACCCCCCGCCCCCCCGGGGGGGCCGCCCCCCCCCCCCCCCCCCACGACGGGATCAGACGGTGAGGACGAGCTTGCCCTGGAGGTGACCGCCGTCGAGCAGCCGGTGCGCGTCGGCGACGCGCTCGAACGGGAACGTCTCATGCACGTGGACCCGGAGCCTGCCCTGTTCAACGAGTTCGACGAGACCTCGCAGGGCGACCGGATCGGGTTCGACCGCGATGCCGCTGAAGCGCATGCCGGCCGCCTCGTACCTGGCGATGAGCTCCGAATCCTCCTCGGCGACCGCCGTCACCAGGTGACCGCCCGGGCGGAGCACTTCGAGCGACCGCTCGACGGTGTCGCCGCCGATCGTGTCGAGCACGACGTCGATGTCGCGGACCGCCTCGGTGAAGTCGACCGCCGTGTAGTCGATCACCTCGTCGGCGTCGAACCCCTCGACGAACTTCCGCTTGCTTCCGCTGGCGGTGGTGATCACGTGCGCGCCGAGCGCTTTCGCGATCTGGATCGCGACGTGGCCGACCCCGCCACCACCGCCGTGGACCAGGACGCGGTCGCCCTCCCTCACGCCGCCGAGGTCGACGAGGCCCTGCCACGCCGTCAGCCCGACGACCGGCAGCGCCGACGCCTCGACGTGCGAGAGCGACGCCGGCTTGCGTGCCAGGTGCAACGCCGGCGCCGACACGACCTCGGCGTACGCGCTCGCCGCCCGCGGGAACAGCGGCATCCCGAACACCTCGTCGCCGGGCCTGAACCGCCACGTCCCCGGTGCCTCCTCGACCACGCCGCTGATGTCCCAGCCCAGAATGAACGGCGGCTGGCCGATCAGCGGGAACTCGCCGGCGCGCAGGCGCGCCTCCAGCGGGTTCAGCCCGATCGCCTTGACGCGGACGAGAACCTCGGTCGGAAGGGGCTGGGGCTCGGGCGCGTCCACGATGGTGAGCACCTCGGGACCGCCGAGCGTCTGCTGGGTGATGACTCGCATGACTCTCCTGGCTTTGGAAGGGGAGAGGACCCAGGCTATGAATTTGATAGGAACCAGCAGGTACCTTCGGCGCAGGTACCTTTGGCGCCATGAGCGGTTTCGGTCCCGGGGATTCCTTTCTCGCCGACTGTCCGGCGCGTCTTGCGGTCGAGCTGATCGCCGACAAGTGGACGGTGGTCGTGCTCTACGGCCTCAGCAGGGGCCCGGTGCGCCATGGCCAGCTGATCGAGCTGATCGGCGGCATCTCCCGCAAGATGCTCACCCAGACGCTTCGACGGCTCGAGGCGCATGGACTCATCCGCCGCCACGCCTACGCCGAGGTGCCGCCCCGCGTCGAGTACGAGCTCACCCCGCTCGGGGCGACACTGATCGATCCGATCCACATGCTGACCGAGTGGGCGAGGGCGAACGGCGACGCAGTGCTCGATGCGCTCGACGCCGACCCCGAGCCGGTCGCCCATAGCGACTGAGGCCCCCAGTAGGGACAGCCCCTCCAGAATCCACCCCAGCCGGTACAGCCATCCAGCACCCCCCAGCCCCCTCAGTCGCGCGACTAGGTTCGCTGAGACAGAAGCCCGAACGACGCGGTTCACTGAGAAAACGACTCGATTGAGCGAGACAGGACACTCGGGGCGGTGGCGAGGGTCGAATGTAGTGCCGCCCGGGAAAGTTTGTTGTCCGCGGACAACATCCGAGGCGTCGATGAAGCCGGGGGTTACTCAGAACAGGGAGCCTGCCGAAAACCATGCACGCAGCAGCACTCGCCAGCTTGAGCCCATCAACCGGTTTGTTGTCCGCGGACAACAAACCGACTCTCCCCGCTTGCCAGCACGCCCTGGGCTAGGGGAGAAGCCCGCCGGCGGTGACGGTGGCTGCCAGGTGTCGCATGGCGGTGACCGGGATAGCTCAGAGCTCGGTGGACAGCCCAGCCGATCCGCCAGTCGCCATCCCATGCACACCCGCGATCGCAACGAACGCCGTCGGGTCTTCGTCGTCGGGTCTGCCAGACCGCTGATGAGCACCCGTCGTGCTACAAGAGCCCCGTGTGGTTGGCGTCGGCTCGGCGAGAAGCGTCGATCTCCACCGGTCTGGACAAACTATCCACTCCAAGAAGTGATCACTTGGCTCCGGTCCCACCCGTACTCGAGGCAGCTACTTGGTCGAGCTGGTCGGCGCAGGTTTCCACACCGTCTGATCCAACGGTAGGGACGCTCGTGGCCTGGTGTTCGTTGAAGAACTGCGTGGCGAACTCCCTACGGCTCCGGCATCCGGTCTTGTCAAACACCGCCCTCAAGTAGTACCGCACCGTGTCGGGCGAGATGTCCAGCAGCTCGGCAATCTCGTTTAGGGACCGGCCCAACAGCGTGAACTGTGCTACTTGCCGCTCTCGTGCTGTCAACTGGTACCGCTCCAGCAAGTGCATGAATCGTACGAACGAGCTAGCCGGGATGAAGGCAACCACGATCTGCGCGTCCTGGCCGGTCTGCGGCATCGCCCAGGCCTGAACCTCGATGAGGGTCCCATCGGCTAGTTCTTCCAGCGCGATCTCGGAAGACTCTGCACCGGCATCCCGGGAACGCCCGGCGAGGTCAATGACCGAGTCGGGAAGCGTCGGGACTGCGGACATGCCCTTAAAGCGTGCGAGCCAATACTTGGCGGATGGCGTGTAGGAAACTGGCCTGAGGTCCCTGTCCAGGAACACCAGGCCCGGAACGGCGAGCGTTTCGTTCCCGTGAACCGGCTGATGCTCAGCCGAGTCCGCGTCGTCTGCCTTTACAGGCTGAGGGCTGGGGGATCGTCGAATGACGGCTTCGGAGACGTCCAGGTTCTCCGTGCTCTGAGCGCCTACGCGCATGCAGCCGAGGAAGCGCTCGAACTCTTGCGCGACCCCTGCCTGATCGGAGTGCAATTCGTCGATCGCCTGTGCGGCTTCGCGGAGACGGCGGCGAATGCTCATGTGCCCCCTCCTTCCTGTCCAAGTATGGCCCGAAGAGTCTCGTGGGCTTGGTGGACATGGGCACGGACCGTAGCTGGAGCAATACCCATGATCTCTGCGATGTCCTTGTAAGGCAGGCCAAACTGTGTCCGCAGCGCCAGTGCCTCCTGTTGGCGAGGGGGCAGTTTATGGACCGCGGTGAGGATGTCCATTCTCTGGTCACACAAGGGAGTGGGGTCTGGGTGGACCAAGTGGCTGTCCGCCAAATCGGCGTCCACAGACAGTCGTTCACGGTGCAATGCCTGCCGTGCATCGTGCAACCGCTGGCCCGCTACCTTGAACAGCCATCCGGTCGGGGGATCCATAGTCCGCACCCGTTCCCAGTACCTATACGCGCTCATCATGGTCATCTGCACCGTGTCGTCGAGGATGCTCGACTCGGCCTCACGCCAGATGAGGAAGCGGCGCACCATGGGCGCATAGTGGCGAAAGAACTCCTCGAACCCGGGAGGGCCCCGCCAGCCAGCGTTGCAATCGTCGCCCTCTCTTGGAGGCATCGGAGACCAGGAGTCATTCATCCGCAGCCCCATCCACGGACGAGTCCGAAGAGACTTCATAACTGCGGTGCCAGCCACCCTGATCGGTGATGCGTACCCGGCCGCTGCCTCCGATGTGCTCCAGTACCCGCACGGTCGTCGTCCGGTGAGCCCTCTCAACGAGCACGATGCCGCACGAACGCGCAATCTCCTGCACGACGTCCCACAGGCCAGGTCCGCTCCGTCGGCGTCGTAGGCGCCAGACGGCACCGAGGCAAAGCAGCACCGCAGGCCCACCAGCTGAGATCACGTGCCCGTCCATCGTCCATCCTCCGCACACTGCCAGTTCCCTCCGCTGGCCCTGACAGAAATAAGGGCGGACAGCCCGAAAATGTGTAGTCGGGAAGCCGGGCCTCCCAGGGCTGCCCGTCACCGAGACGCAGGAAGGCGCGCTTCCCCCGCGACACTTCGCGGGGGAACCGCGCCTTCCTCTTCATCAGGGCACCCAAGTCGCGGGTGAGCCGTGGTCGGGATTGGGGATGCTGGCGGCTGTCACCGGGGCGGCCGGGTGCAGCATCGAGGTGATCGGGACAGCTCGGGGCTCAGTGCGGGGACTGCAGGGCAACGGCACCGGCGCCTGCAGGTTGTCCCTCAGCGGTGATCAACTCACCCAATCCAATCCCAGGCGGAGGGGGCGACCGTCGCGGGCCGGTGCAGCAAGGGCTCCTTTCTCGCACCCTCTCGACGGCCGTCGGAATACGGTGCTCTACCAGCGCCACCACCAGTAGATGCCGTTCTTGGCCACCGTCAGTGGCGCCGGTCCCGTGGTGCGGTGCCAGTGTTTGTCGTAGAAATTCCAGTACAGCTGGGCGTATTTCCCCTTGGACTGTTGCCAGAGGTCGGTGTGGCTCAAGCCGTCGAACCACGGGTACTCGACCTTGTGCCCCCAGTTGCTGTGAGCCAGGTCGATCGCGGAGGGCAGCGGGACGTACTTGTCATCACCGGAGCCAATCAGCGTCCAGTCTGTGCCCATCGCCGACTGCGGGTTGCGGCCGAGAGACTTCAGGAAGTCGCTCCCAGGGGCCATCTGCCGGCACTGAAGTTTGAACTTGCAGAGGTCGGTGTAGCGTTGGTTCGCCCCGTCATGCGGGGTGCCCAGCGTGGCTACGTCTTCGACGTAAAGCTTGGGCGGGGCTCCATGAACATGTTTGGCCACCGCGTCAAGCGCGTATCGGGTGATCAGCCCACCCATCGAGTGAGCGATGATGTCTACCGGCATTCCTCTGAGGGTGTAGTGGTTGTAGATGTCCCAGGCAAGGTCAAGGCCGATCGTCTCCAGAGGGGTGTTGAGGGTCCCTGGATGCTGGAACGTGCAGTTGCGGTCCCGGTTGTAGTAGCCGAAGGTGACCAGTTCCCCGCGCCAGCCGGAGCCCTTGATCGCCTGCATCGCGTTCTTCCACTTCGCGGCACAGTTCGTGTTCGCCAGGCCGTTGATGCCGTGCACGAAGATGACTGGACGTGCGGCGCTGTCTTGACGAGGCGGGGCGGCGGCCAACTGCGCGGTTTGCTCAGCAGCGGTGGATGCGGCCACCGTTGCAGCTCGCACAGTGGGGCGGGCCGGTTGGGCTTGCGCCGTGGAGGCGGTGGCGGCGAGGCCGCCTACGCCAAGGGCGAACGCCATCGCGGTCGCGGAGATCTTCCTGCGCACGGACATGTGGCCTTTTCTCCCGTTCGTGGTCCAAGGGCGGTACGGGGTGAACCGCACCGCCCGCCTTGTGTCATTGAGTGCGTGTTTTCCAACCCGGAAGTGCTGGTCAGCGCAGCAACCGCCGACCATCCAGGTATGTGTTGAGGCAACCTGGCTGAACGTGCGCCGGGATCCAGGGCCCCGAAGCGGTACGGCCCGAGCGACCTTCCCGAACCAGCCGTACCAACCGCCATACGTATCGGGTATCTCGCGATGTCTCGGGACGTCCCGGTCTGTGACGTGCGGCGATGTGTGCATGGCGAGACGGCTTCTCGGGAACGCTCGCCGTCTCGTCGAGGCGGGCGTGGCGTCGGTGGCCGGATTCGTGTGGCGGAACGCGGCTTCGAGGCAGGCGGGGTCGCAGAGGAAGCCGGGCTTCCAGGAGACTCATGGCCAGGGGGATGCCATGAGATGGAGAGAACTGCCGGAGAGCTTGGATCCCAGCGGCCGACGACTTGTGCAGGAGTTGCGGCGGTTGAAGGACCACAGTGGTCTCACGCTGCAGATGCTCCAGGCCAAAACGCCCTTCAGCGGTTCGTCGTGGGAGCGGTACCTCAACGGCAAGACCCCGCCACCTGCGGCGGCCATCGAAGCGCTCGCCGGTCTGGCTGATGCTGACGCCTCATCGTTGCTGGCCCTGTGGGAAGCAACACAGGAACCTGGCGTCGCCACGGAACGCCAGCATCGCAATCGTGTCGCGGAGACGGGCCCCCAACAGGCTCCCGCCTCCTGTGCCTCATCCGTGGGCCTGAGCGAAGGCCGAGAGCGCGATCAGGGGCAGGAGAGGATCCACTCAGTGGCCCTGTCCCTCGTCGGAGGGGCCCTGTTGGTCTCCGCCGTCGTTTCCGGGTGGCTGATCACCGACCGCCCGAACGCCGCGGGCCACCTTTCGGGCACCACCACCGGAGTAGGCAAGTACAGCTGCGCCTATGTCCGGCACGGAGATCTGATGCTCGCCGGCAACAGCACCACCAACTCCGGCCTCGTCGCATTGAACAGCACGGGCCCCGACGTGGCGGAAGTCCAGTGCCTCCTGCGCCGCCATCGTCTGTCGCCGGGCGACGTGGACGGCTACTTCGGCAAGCGGACGGAAGCACAGGTGAAAAGGCTGCAGCAACAGGACCACGTTTCCTCCGACGGAATCGTTGGTGAGCAGACCTGGTCCTTACTGCGCCATGTGGAGTGACCGCGTACCGCAGCGAGAAAGGATAGGCCCGAGCGATGAGGCACCTACCCGGGAGATCCCGATGGCGGACGTTGCCCCAGACCCTGCCCGCCGCGTACCGGGAACTGGTCAGCGACCTGCGTCAGCTCAAGGACCGTAGCCGTCTGAGTCTGGCGGGGCTGGAGCGGACCACCGCCATCAGCAAGTCGTCCTGGGAGCGCTATCTCAACGCCAAACAGTTCCCTCCCCGGTATGCCGTGCAGGCCCTGTGCCAGGCGGCACAGGTGAACGAGGAAGCCGTACTGCCTCGGTGGGAATGTGCGGAGGCGGCATGGAGCCGCCGCGGTCACACCGCTTCCCCGGCCGAACCCGAGCAGGACCGGAGCACCGCTCACCCGGAGAGGAGCACCAACGACAAGGAGTCGAAAGCCACTCGCAGCGTCGTGCATCGAGCGCTGCTCGCTGCTTCTGCTCTGGTCACCGCACGGCCTTGGGCCACTACGGCGGGAGTCCTCCTCCTGTGTACGGCGATGGTCGCACCCGCCGCAATCATCCACGCGTCCTACAGAACCGGCCCATCGGCCGCCGCGCGCCCACCCATCTGCCGGCTACGTTCCTGCGAGGGCCGTGATCCGCTGACCACTGCATGCGAAGATCCCATAACGGTGGGTTCACGCACAGCGGCCGACGGCACCCGGCTGGAAATCCGCCTCAGTCCGAGCTGTCAGGCGGGGTGGGCGCGCAGTTGGCCTACACACCGCGGTTTCCGTATCGAAATCGCCAGTCCTGACGGGCATCCTCAGGCCGTCACCGCTCGAACCGCCCGCCCGACGGCCGGAGAAATGATCACGACCACCATGATCGCTGCTGCGCACGCCGTGGGACTGCGGTGCTGCTACTTCCCTTCGGCCGGCCGGCCCGGCCGGGAGTGTTTCAACGCGGGTTCCTGAACTTGATACATGCGGCGCCGCCGCCTGATCCGGTCCACGGGAGCGGCTACTACCGGGCGCGAAGTAACACCGGCCCTCACGGGAAAGACCGGAGGCCGGAAGTCGCCGCCGCGACGACACCGCAGGCGGCACGGCTCGGCCAGGCTCGGGCTCGGCCGACTTAGTACTGCAACGGTGCTTGTCGTGACTGATGGCCAGGTCAGGGGCTGTGCCCGCGCCGCTTGTAGTGGCTGATGCTGGCCTGGTGTTGTCGTCG
>NZ_JBIRXG010000025.1:7725-117891 GCF_044388685.1 Streptomyces sp. NPDC020192
CGGTGCACGAACCGCTCATGCACTGCGTCCAGTTCACGCGCCCACAGCCTGACATCAGCAAGGTCCCCACCCACAACCACACCAACGACCTACCTGGCCATCAGTCACGGCAAACACCGTTGCAGTACTAGGTGAGGCCCACAGGTGATCCACTGCAAGCCAGGCTGGCTAGTGTCTCAGGGCAACTGCGAACCGTTGCTCGTTCGTGACCTACGACCAGACCCACGATTGCGCTCCGGGGCGCCGAGGAGCGCGGGCAGCCCGGCCCCTTCGGTACCCGGACCGGCGATCCGGAGCCGGACAGCCCCGACGGGACACGAACGCCGCGGACCGGGGCGAGGCGCGGTGAGCGAGGAGTGGAACAACCCGGCGTACACCCCGGCCTACGACATGCTGTTGGAGCTGGAGAAGCGCCTCGACGCCCTGCGGCACGTCGGGCACGCCGGCGGGATCGACCCGCGCGGGACCACCGCCCTGCACTCCGTCCGGCTCGCCGTGTCCATCCTCCAGCCCGTCTCCCCGACACTGAGCCGCTGCCGTTCCCCGACGACACCGCCCGGCTGCTGAAGCCGATCACCAACTGGCGCAAGGCTGCTCTCGACCTCGGCGAGTTCGCCCCCGCCGACCCGGTCCTGCGGGTCATCCCCGGCGGCCGGGACGACCGCCCGGGACCGACCCGGTAAGTACCTGTGTTTAAGAAAGGCCCGGGGCAGCATTTGCCCGGGGTGAGGAATCGAACGGACCCTGGTCAGACGCCGTTCGCAGGTACTGGGCGCGACTGACCGTGAACGTCATGGCGTGGTCGTTTCGTCGTCCAAGACCATACGGCGTGTCACGGCAACGGCCCAGGGAATGGCGAGAAGGACGACGAGTACGACGGCGAGAACCAGCGGCGCCGGGCGTGCCGGGCCGAGGGCCAGGGCGGCGAGTGCCATGACAAGGCAGGTGCGGACGGCCGGCTGGTACCGCTCGCGGTCCCGGTGCCAGACCTCCAGGCCGGTCACGAGGAGCATCGTGAGCGACAGCACGATCGCGACGCCCGCGCACAGCACCCAGGCCGTCGCGGCTGGGGTACGGCGGTCGTGTGCGTGCTCGACCAGGCTGACGATCGCAGCCCCCATGGCGGCCACCGTCCCCGTGAGCGGCAGATGCGTGAACATCCACTGGAGGGTCACCACGCGGGTACGCCTGGGCCGATAGTGCCCGGCGAAGTCGAAATACGTCCACCACGCGCCGAATCCGACCAGGACGGCCACTATCGCGACCGACAGGTTCAGAGCGCTGATCGGTTCGTCGGACAGCCCGGTCACCACGCCCGTGAGCACCTCACCGAGCACGATAATGATGAGCAGCCCGAACCGTTCCCTGAGCGCGTCGGTGAAGCACAGAACCTCCGTCTGACCCTGCGGGAACAGGGCGATCACGACCGCGATTTCGACCAGGGACGCGGCCGCCAGCAGCCCCCAGACAAGCAGCCGGGCGCCGGCCGGAAGGAAGGCACTCGCGAAGAGAACGACCGCGCACCCGGCCGTCAAGGTCACGTACAACCGGCTGGGCACGCGCCACCCCGGGGGGTTGCGGCGTACCGCCAGCATCCAGATGACGGCCAGTACGGCGAACAGGATCCCCGCGTCGACGGCGAACTTGACTCCGTTCTCCCCGCCCACCTTGGGGATGAACGCCCCCAACGGGACCAGGACGAAGATCTGCACCAGGAACAGGACGCGGCCCCGCGCGTCCTCGCGGCCGTGCAGCTCGTGGTGGACGGTGCCGTTGAGCCAGGCGATCCACACCAGAGCGAACACCGCGGCGAACTCGCCCACCCCGGACCACGTGAGATGCCCGGCCAGATGGTAGGCGGCCTGTCCTACCAACACGACGACTAGGTCGTAGAAGAGCTCCAGGTGGCCGACCACACGTTGCTGCGGCTGCTCCCCGGACACGCGGCGGATGCCACAGCCGGTGGCCCTTGCGCTTGGTCATGTCAGCAGGTCGGTTGCTGCCGTACGGGGCCCCCAGACATCGCCCACAGCCTGGCGGCGCTTCCCCTGCCGACCGCGCGCCGGCCGGCAGGGGCCGAGGGGACCGGCCGTCAACGTCCCCGCAGTGCGGCGGATGTGGAGCCCGGCCCCCACAGCCACCTCGCCGGCGGCCGGCCGGGCTGCGGACTCGTGGCACGGCTGCTGTTCCATGACTTCTCCCAGACCCGGGGAACGCCTGCCATGACAAAGCGGTCACCGCAGCCGGCGGCCCAGTCCCGCACTCGAGGTGAGGAAGGACCACACGCGAGTACGGGATCGGCGTGTCTGCTCCTCCAACGCGCCAAACCCCACCGCGGTCACGGTGCCGCGCGCCAATGATCCGGCCCCGGAAAGCAAGCCACCGAGGGATCCTCGATCCCCAGCTGCACGGCCAGGTGCTCGACCACCGACCACGGCACATCCAGCGGATCGTCCACCAGGAACCGGCCCACGTACCGGACGGTGCACATCTGCACCGCAAACCCGAGCTGCTGGTGGGGCGCGCGCCACAGCGCGATCAGGTCCCGGTCAACGTCGTCCAGGTAGAAGAACCGCTCCAGTTCCGGGAGGGTCGGCTCCTCAACGAACCGTCCGTACGCCTCGGCCTGCTCATCAGTTAAGAACTCGACCGGCACGGCCGGAGGGTAGCCGGGCTGACGCCCGATCAGTGAGCCGAACCATCACCCGCGGTAGAGGCGCCCACCATGATCCATCTCACCGATAACCACGGTTCCATTGATCCGAGGCCGGGCAGCCATTACTGGCGGGTTTTGATGAAGTCGCCGGGCTTGTATCGGCGGTCGAAGAACGCCTGTTCGGGTCCGTACCAGCGGATGACGGCGAACCAGCCGCGGCCGGGGACGGTGCGGATCCAGTTCTCGGCGCCTGCCGGGCGTTCGGGGCCGATGTGGAGGGTGATCGACTCGTCGGGGTTCAGGGCGATGTCGTCCATGCCGTTGAGGGAGGAGTAGGTCTGGCCCGGGGCATCGACCTGGGCGGCGGTCTCGGCGTCGTAGACGGTGAGGGACCAGAAGAGCCGGGCCGGCGGGTCCGCGGGCAGGTCGATGCGGTAGGTGCGCTCGCCAGCGAGCAGGTCGCCGTCGTGGTCGCGGTAGGCGCCCGCGAACTTGGCGCCGAAGCCGACGACGGAGGTGATCATGCCGGTGCTCATGGAGTAGTGGTTGACGAACATGTGCGCTTTGGCGTTCACGTCGGTGTGGCCGGTGGCGCGGTCGCGAAACTCCTCGCCCAGCAGGGTGTGGAAGAAGTCGTCCTGGGCGGTCTTGAGGTGGGCGATCCACTGGCGGTCGGCCCACCACAGGGCGCCCTGCTCGCGGTCGAAGCGGGCGGCCAGGGTCTTGGCCGCCTTCCAGCCCGTCTGCGCGGCCAGGTCCAGCAGTTCTTGCTGACGCGGCGTCGGGGCGAAGGGAATGCGGGACCCGGATCGAGGCCCGGTCCACTGGCCGCCCGGCCCGCTACTGCGGAGCGACCTGCCGACAGCGAGCACATCGCCGCCGCCTCAGCACCGCAACGCTTCCTAGCGAAAAACGTGTCCCTGAAATCGGAGGCGCCAAACAGGACGGTCCTACGGCCGAGGTTGCTGTTTCGATCCCGAACCAGCCATAACCGGCGTCAAGCCGCATCCCGGACATGAAGATCACGATCTACAGCTGGAGTAGCAACTGGAGGGCCCGGCAGCAGTTGAGTTTGGTGTGAAGAAAAACAACCCTTAGGCCGAGGGCCCCGACGGTCTTGTCTACACCGCCCGCCTGCCGCTGTCGAGCGCCACCTTGAACTGGCTCGCCGACCCGATCCGCGGCCATCTGAAGAAGATCGGATCGCGGTGGCGGGCCCTGTCCGCCGGGAAGATCGCCGGCATTGTGCTGGCGGTGCTGCGCTGTGACCAGCAGCCCGGCGACCTGGCCGGTGGCAACGGCATCCATCGCACCACGGTCACCCGGTGGGTGCGGGAAGTCGTCGGCCTGCTGGCCGCCCGTGCCCCACGCCTGGACCGCGCGCTGAAGAAGATCGCCCGATCGGGTGGCGGGGTGGTCCTGCTGGACGGCTCCTTGATCCGCACCCGCCGCCGCACCGGGACCGAGAACCGGAAGAACTACTCCGGCTGAACAAGTGCCACGGCCTGCTCGTCATCGCGCTCACTGACGACAAGGGCCGCCTGGTCTGGGTGAGCGCGGTCCGGCCAGGGCGCACCTCGGAGATCACCGCGTGCCGCCACGACAAACTCACCGCTCACCTGCGGGCGGCTGGCCTCGGCACCATCGCCGATCTGGGGTTCGTCGGACTCGACGACAGCAGTCCGGACGCCGACCCGGCGGTGATCACCGGCTACAAGGCCTCCCGCAACCGGCCCCTGACCAGGGGCCAGAAGCTGTCCAACAAGGCTCTGGCCGCGGTACGGGCCCCGGTCGAGCACGGCTTCGCGCATCTGAAGAACTGGCGCGTCCTCAGCAAGATCCGCACGGATACAAGGTGGGCGACCGCGCTGGTACGGGCTCTGCTGGTGCTAACGAACCGGGAAGTCTCCCACTGACGGACGACCTTGTCGGTGGAGCGCCCCCCGGACCTGCCGGAGCCCCCCGACGCCTACGCACACCAGGCCACGTGACGTGCAGTTCTCATCAGGCACCGCGCTCAGCGCGGTGCCCCGGGGAGAACGGCCGGTAGTCCGCCGGAAGACCGTCGTGTCAGGGCTCGTCCGGCGTCCAGGCCGCGATCAGGTCCAGGAGGCCGGGGAAGCGGGCGTTGAGGTCGTCGACGCGGACGTGGCTGCGGCGTTCCAGGCCGTACTGGCGTTGCCGGGTGATACCCGCCTCGCGCAGGGCCTTGAAGTGGTGGGTCAGGGAGGACTTGGGGCGGTTCAGGCCGAACCAGCCGCATGTGTGGTCGAACTGCTCAGACTCCAGGAGGAGTTTGCGCACGATGCGCAGGCGCAGCGGGTCACTCAGGGCCCCCAGCACCGTCTCAAGGCGCAGGTCCTCCACCGCGGGCTCGGGCAGCGGCTCGGGCAGCTCCGCGGGCTCCGGCAGCACCTTGATATCCGGCACCCGCACAAACACCGCACGCGCGGTCGAAGGCATAGGTAGCTCCTCATGACCCGAATCCTATGTACGACTCCGATCGTACTGCATGCTATGTTCGAGAAAACTCGTACTGTGTACTCGCTGGAGGAATCTGTCATGTCGGAGAGTCGAACGGTGCCCGTGAAGGCGGTGGACGAGCGGGGTTCCGGGGTGGGCCAGCCGTCGGAGGCGGGCACCTCCCCCGCTCCCACCTGGTGGGTCTGGCTGGCCGCCTGGCCGGTGACGGCGGTCTTCATCCTGTCCAACGCGGCCACTCCGCTGTATGTGCTGTGGCAGCGCGAGATCGGGTTCTCCAAGGGGACCCTGACCGTGGTCTTCGCCTTCTACATCGTCGGCCTGCTCGGGTCGCTGCTCGTCTCCGGCGTCGTGTCCGACCGGCTCGGCCGCAGAACGGTCCTGCTGCCTGCCCTGGCACTCGCCCTGGCCGCCTGCCTCGTCTTCGCGACTGCCTCCACCGTGGCCGCGCTGATCGTGGCCCGGCTGTTCACCGGCATCGCCGTCGGCGCGGTCGTCTCCGCGGGCATGGCCGCCGTGACGGACGTGGCCGGACCGCGCCGCAAGCGGCTCGCGGCCCTGCTCGCCTCCTGCGCCATGGTCTTCGGGGCTGGCCTCGGCCCGCTCCTCGCGGGCATCCTGTCCGAGACCCTGCCTGCCCCGACCGTCACCGTCTTCATCGTCGAGATGGCGCTGCTCGCCACCGCGCTCCTCGCTGTGCTGCGCATGCCCGTACGGCGCCCCGCCGCCCCCGCCAAGGGCGCCTGGATCCGCGTGCCCGGCGTACCACACGGCAACGGCGCGCAACTCACCCTCGGCATCGCCGTGTTTGCGCCCGGCATCACCGCGACGTCGTTCGTGCTCTCGCTCGGTCCGTCGCTGCTGGCCGGACTGCTCGGGACCACGAGCCGGATCGTTGCCGGAGTCATGGCGTTCGTGATGTTCCTGGCCGCCACCGTCGTGCAGTTCGCGGTCCAGAAGCTGCCCCGGCGCACCATCCTTACCGCCGGAGCGGCCAGCACCACGCTCAGCATGGTCACACTCGTCACCGCCGTGCGCAGCTCGTCGGTCCCGGTCCTGATCGCCTCCGCGCTGCTGGCCGGCGCCGGCCAGGGCATGGGACAGCTCGGCGGGCTCTCCCTGCTCAACTCCGCCGTCCCGGCACAGCGGCTCGCCGAGGCCAACGCGGCCCTCAACGTGGGCGGTTACGTACCGGCGGGCGTCCTGCCGGTCTCGGCCGGCTATCTCAGCGACGTCGTCGGGCTGACCAACGGCGCGACCGTCTTCGCCACCGTCCTGATGAGCCTCGCCGTCATCGGCGGCCTCATGGTCGTCGCTTCCCGGCGCCGGGTTCCTGAGCCCGCGTGAGCGGCCGGCACCCGCACGCCCCCTCCCGCGGCGCACCGCAGCACGGTCTGTGGTGTGCCGCCGCGCCGAGCGCCGCTTCTCACCGCATGCCCGATGATCTACGGCATAGTCATCAGCCGCCGACCGGCACGAGTACCCGAATCGTCACTCACACCAGACCCGTGACCTGCGACTTCACGATGCACAGCACTCACTGGGGTACCACTGGTTGACCTTATGCATGCCTCAGTCCCGCATACGCAGGGATGACTCCCTCGCCCGGGTGCCCGCCATGCTGCTGGACGGCTCGCCCTGCACACGCAGGGATGACCCTGAACCCGCAAAGACGACTCGGCCGAACTTGAGCTCCGCCCGGACACGCACGGTGAGGCGGCTTTACTGATCGTTTCAGAATGAGGTTCGTAGGCGGCGGAGGCATATGAGGCTGCAAGCCAGTTCGAGCAGGCCCTGGTGGATGTCGGCGCGTCTTTCGTAGCGGATGCGGAGTCGCTTGAACTGATGGAGCCAGGCGAAGGCGCGCTCGACCACCCAGCGGACCTTGCCCAGTCCGGAGCCGTGGGCTGTGCCGCGTCGGGCGATCACGGGCTTGATGCCGCGCTTCCACAGCAAGCGGCGGTACTTGTCGAAGTCGTAGCCCCGGTCGGCGTACAGCCGCCGGGGCCTGCGGCGGGGGCGGCCCCGCACACCTCGTATCGGCGGGACCGCGTCCAGCAGTGGCAGGGGCTGGGTGACGTCGTGCCGGTTGCCGCCGGGGAGCGTGACGGCGAGCGGGGTTCCGTGCCGGTCGACGATCAGGTGGTGCTTGGAGCCGGGGCGGGCCCGGTCGACGGGCGAGGCACCGACGTGATCCCCCCTTTCAAGGCCCGGACGTGCGAGCCGTCCACGGCGCTGTCGTCCAGGTCCAAGAGCTCGGCGCGGCGCAACCCGCTGAGCAAGGCGGCGTGCAGGCGGGGCCATACACCGGCCTCGGTCCAGTCCCGCAGCCGACGCCAGGCCGTCACTCCGGAGCAGCCCACCGTCTCCGCGGGGACATCGCGCCAGGCAACACCGGTGCGCAGCACGTACATGACGCCAGCCAGCGCCGTCCGGTCGGGAACACGCAGTCGCCCTGGATAGCGACGGCGCCGCTCGGGAGCAGGTGGCAGGAGCGGGGCCACCCGCTCCCACAGATCGTCGGGAACAAGATCAGCACGCACTCCGGACAGCCTGCCGACCAAGATCAGCAAGCACAAGGCCCGTAGCTCAACTCATTCTGAAACGATCAGTTAGGGCTTGCAGATCATTAACACGTTGTCTTGATCATGCTGCCTGGGTCGCCGCTCAGGGCTCGCACCCGGGCCTGGAGGGCTGTGAGGGCGGAGGGCGGGGTAGGTGCCGGCGGGATGACGACGCTGTGTGCCTTGAGCAGTGTCCTGATCTTCAGCAGGGTGCGGTGCATGGCGGTGCGACTGCTGTCGAACAGCACGGCGAGGGGTTCCGCGGCCAGGGCGACCCGCAGGTGAAGGACGGTCGCCAGGACCTGGTCGGGGAAGGCGAGTCGGGGCGGGCGTCCGCGCCTGGCGTCGCCATCGACGGCCAAAATGTCAGTGAGATCGCTCAGTTGCTGCCGGGACATGCCGGTCAGGGCGGGGTCGGACAGTAGAGCATGGTCCCACTCAGGGGCTGGCTTCTGCGGAGCCCGGGGCGCTGGGACGGCAGGGCACGGCAGGGGATGCACGGCATAGTTCCAGTCGCCGTGGAAGGCGTGTCGGGTCAGTGGCAGGGCCGCCATCTCCGCGTCGCCGATCTGGACACCGGTTGGGTAGATGTTGGTGTCCAGCTCGGCCATGACGCGCAGTCCGGTGCGGGTGGTGGTCGCGGCGATGGACTGGACGATGACTTCGTGGCTGGTCAGCGGGCGGCCGCGCCAGTTCATGGTGATGTGCGAGAAGAGCCGGTGCTCGATCTTGTTCCACTTCGATGTGCCCGGCGGCAGGTGGCAAACGGTGATCGTCAGTCCTGTTTCGGCTGCGAACCGGGCGAGTTCGAGCTTCCAGGCCCGGGTGCGGTAGCCGTTCGAGCCGCCCGCGTCGGCGGTGATGAGCAGCCGTGTCGCCTGCGGGTAGGCGGCCCGGCCCTGGCCCGACCACCAGCGGCGGATCGATTCCACTGCGAACGCGGCGGTGTCGTGATCGGTGCCCACGTTGACCCAGCCCGTGTCCGCCGCGAGATCGTAGATCCCGTACGGGACGGCCTTGCCCAGCTGCGGGTCGGCGAAGTCATGGACGTTCACAGGCACCGGATCAGCCGCAGGCCGCCACTGGCGGCCGTTGTTCTTGAACTCGCCGACGAGCTCCTTCTTCTTCTTGGTGTCCACGCTGATCACCGGTTGGCCGGCATCCCGGTGATCGCGGGCCTGCTCGTTGAGATAGCGGAACTGCGCATCCCGGTCCGGATGCTGGCTTCCCTCGATGGTCTTGGCGTTGGCCTGCAGACTGAAGCCTTCCTCCCGCAGCAGGTCCGCGACGGTGTCCGCACTGACTTTGTGCCCAGTCCGAGCCAGCTCCCGCGCCAGCGTGCGGGTCGACTTCACCGTCCACCGAAGCGGCGACATCGGATCACCGCGCTCGTCCGGCTCGACCAGCGCCAGCAGTGCCGGCCGCAGCCCCGGATCGAGATCTGCGACCCTCTTGCGGCCCCCGCCCGGCCGCCGCACCCGCCCCAGAGGCTCCTCACCGGCCTCCAACTCGAATACGCCCTTGCGGACCGTGGTCTCACTCACCGAGGCCGCCCGCGCGACGGCCCGAACACCACCGTGTCCCAGGACACGGGCCTCTGCGGCCATCAGCAGCCTTCGCTGCCGCTCATCCAGATGCGGGAACAACACCATGAACTTCACAGCGAGTTGCGTACTGATTTCGTCCGGGATGCGCATACCACATCAACGAGCCTTGGGACGGGAAGCAACACCTTGATGATCTGCAAGCCCTTAAAGCCATCCTACAAATGCCCGCCCGCAGCAGGAGCCACCCAGCAACGAGCCGACACTCTCTTCATCTGGTCCCCTTCCTCGCAGGACCCGCAGCGCTCAGCACTGGTCACCGAACCCCACGCCGCCTACCGCACCTCCAACTGGAAAACCTGCAGGTCAAGCGGGGCCCGCTATTGGGATTCTCACCTAAATGTCCTGCAGCTTCCCACCTCACATCACGTCAACTTCTCGCCGACTGCCGCTCTTGATTCTGTCGAAGAGCAGTAAATGGGCAGGTGAAAGGGACTGCAGCGAAAAAAGGAACACAGGACATCGGGATGAGATCTCCGTCCGACATCAAAGTGAGACTCAGCAAGCTGGGGGCGTTCCCGGTCGCCAAGCGACATCACGCAAAGATCATCAATGGTGCCGGTTTCCACATCTCGATGATGCGAGCTGACACTGGAAGAAGGCCAACTCCCGTGCGCTGTGTGGCGTTTGTGTGATCCTTCCCCGCAGCGGGCACACGGGCTGGAAGAATCACCGCCTGCCGGGAGAGCGTGTGGACACTTCGGTCTCCGGCGAGGGCCGAGGACGGGGGAAGGAAAGCGACGTGGTGCTGGACACCGTTACGTTATCCGTCAGCGGCGGCGCGACGGAGGCCGCCGACCTGGCTGCCTGGCTGGACGAAGAGGATGCCCTGCGCGGGCGAGTGCGACGTGAGGTCGGACCCGTCCCCGACGGGGCCCTCGGCGGAGAACTCCAGCAGCTGGTCGTGGGCCTGACCTCCAGCGGAGTCGCGACAGCTGTGGCCAGCGTGATCGTGGCCTGGCTGAGGCGTCGTACCGGGAGCGTAACGGTACGCGTCTCGGGGCGTAACGGGTTCGAGCTCGAAGTACGCGCGGACCAGGTCCGGAACATGGACGCCGACCAACTGCGCGCCCAGGTCGACCAGTTGGTGTCGGCAGCGTGGCCCGACGGTGACGGGCGGGAACCGGGCGAGGGTGCCGACGGTGAGTGACGTCGACGACGCGTCCGTCGGGGCAGACCTGGGCGCGCTGGCCCGGCCGGAATCTCGCGTCCTGCTCGTGGGGACCGGCTCCCACCCGCCCGGATCGCCGCTACCCTCCGTTCCCGCGGTGGAGCGGTCGCTGACGGCGCTGGCCTCCGCTCTGCAGCAGCAGGGCGGCGTGCCGGACGAGAACCTGCGTGTCCTGGTGGATCCGTCCAGCCCGCTGGAGTTCGGGGAGGCGGTCGACCAGGCGGCGGCAGAGGCGTCGGACGCCTTGCTGGTGCACTTCGTCGGCCATGGTCTGGTGGGGTCCGACAACGCGCTGCACCTGGCGACATGCGCCACCGACGACCTGGTGGACGGCCTCTCGTACAAGGCGCTGGCATACCAGGCGCTGCGTCAGGCGGTCCAGCGCAGCAGAGCTCGTACCGTCGCGGTCATCCTGGACTGCTGCTTCTCCGGCCGGGCCGAGGGACTGCTGGGGCCGCCCGCGCTGGACGCGGTCTTCGAGCAGACTCTCGTGCGCGGCGGCTTCCTGCTGGCCTCCACTGCGCGCGAGGAGCACGGGCTGGCCCGCCCCGGCGAGACCTACACAGCGTTCACCGGTGCCCTGATCCGACTGCTGCGCAACGGTGATCCCACCGGGCCCGAGCAACTGACACTGGATCACGCCTACCGCTACCTCAACCGGGTGCTGCCCGAGGAAGACGCCCCGAGGCCGCGTCGGCACAGCAGCGACCAGGCCGGGGAGATGGTCCTGGCCGGCAACTCCGCCTATCGCCCCCGCCGCCCGGCGCCGCCTACCGAGGAGCCTCCCGCCTCGGATGCCGACGCGGCCGCTGCACCGTGCCCCTTCCGGGGTCTGCGGTCCTTCGGGGCCGAGGACGCCCGGTATTTCTTCGGACGGGACGAGGCGGTCGCGGACGTCACCCGCCTTGTCCTCGGCGGCGGTCTGATCGCTGTGGTGGGGGCGTCCGGCAGCGGAAAGACCTCTCTGCTGCGCGCCGGGGTGATCCCGGCGCTGGAGGCGCGCGCCGAAGGGTGGACGGTCGCCACCATGAAGCCCGGCACCGCCACCCCGACGACCCAGCTCGCGCAGTGCTCCGCCGCACTCGCCGACCACGACCGGGCCATGCTGCTGATCGACCAGTTCGAGGAACTCTTCACCGCGGACGCGACGGAGGATGAGCGGGCACGGTTCGTCACCGGCCTCGCGGCCCTCGCCGGCGGCTCGGCCACCGTCGTCATCGCTATCCGAGCCGACTTCTACGAGGCCTGCACGCGCTACCCGAAACTGGTCAGGGCCCTGGAGGGCCGTCAGGTGGTCGTCGGCCCCCTGCACCCTGAACAGTTGCGGGAGGTGATCGAACGGCCGGCCAAGGCCGCCGGGCTGTTCCTGGAGGATGGGCTGGCCGACACGCTGCTCCAGGACGCCCGTGTGCACCGCGCCGGTGAGCACACCGCCGTACTGCCGCTGCTCTCGCACGCTCTGCTGGTCACCTGGCAGCAGAAGTCGGGCACCCTGCTCACCCTGTCCGGGTACCGGGCGACCGGCGGAATCGATAAAGCGATCGCCCTCACCGCGGAAGAGGCGTACAAAGCCCTGGCCCCCGGGGACCGGCCCCATGTGCGCGGCCTGCTACTGCGGTTGGTGCGCCTCGGCGAGGGCATGGAGGACACCCGCCGCAGACTGCTCCTGGGCGACCTTGCCGCCCCAGACCACATCGACACGGCCCGGCGAGTACTACGAGTGCTGGGTGAGGCCCGCCTGGTCACCGTGGACGCGGACAGCATCGAAATCGCCCACGAGGCGCTGCTGTACGCCTGGCCGCGGCTGCGCGCGTGGATCGAGGAGGACCGGGCCGCCCTGCTCACCCTCCAGCAGCTCTCCGACGCCGCCCGCGCCTGGGACCAGGCCGGACGGCAGGAGACGGATCTGTACCGTGGGCCTCGCCTGGACACGGCCGCCCACGCGGCGAGCAGGCAGCAGGCGAACGACGGCACGGGCGGCGTCCTCGGCCCGGTCACACACGACTTCCTGGACCGCAGCCTGGAACACCGGGACAGACAGCAGCACGCGGCGCGGCGCGCTCGGCGCACCCGCCGTACGGTGACCGCCACGGTCTGTGTCCTGGCCCTGCTGGCCTCCGTGGTGAGCTTCATCTCCGTGCGCGAGCACCGGCAGGCCGCGCACCAGGCTGCCCTGATCCGCTCCACCGACCTGGCCGCCGACGCGAGCGCGCTCAGTGCCACCGATCCGGGCCTGGCCGCCCAACTCGCCGTCGCCGCCTACCGCTCCGCACCCACCCAGGACGCCACCACCCAGCTCTACACCGCGCTCGCCGCGCCATTGGACAGCGTCGTCGGCGACACCGGTCACCAGGTCCTGCGGATCGCGACCCAACGGGACGGCGACCTGGCCGCGGCGTCCAGCACCGACGGCTCCGTGCGCATCTGGGACCTGGCCACCCCCTCTGTGCCTGTCCTGAAGGCGACGCTCCACACCGCTGGAGCGGCCGGGATAGCTCTCGCGCCGCGCGGCAGGCTGCTGGCGGCTGTCTGCCCCACCGCCCGTGACCTGTGTCTGTGGAGCCTGGCCGACCCCCGCAAGCCCAGCGTCGTCGGGCGCCTGCCCCGATCCGCCGACGCCCCGCACGGCCATCTCAAGATCATGTCGATGGCCATCAACCCGGACGGGACGCTGCTGGCCGCGGCATCTCCGTTCGGCACCACACTCGTTTGGTCGATCGCCGAACCCGCGCACCCCCGTCTCGTCGCCGAACTGCCGACCCCGACCAGCCGAAAGTCCGACGCGCTGGCCGCAGTGGCCTTCTCCCCGCGCGGCAATCTGCTCGCCACCACCATCCTGGGCGGCAAGACCCGGCTGTGGAACCTCTCCCGCCCATCCGCCCCGGCCTCCACGGCCACGATCGCCAAGGGATACGCCTCTGTGGCCTTCAACCCCGAAGGCACAATGCTGTCCGCGGTCGGGGACAGCGACTTCGGTCTCTGGAGAACTGACAACCCGTCCAAGCCCCGGTCGGTCAAGATCGACGAATTCGCCTTCAGCGGCTCGGATCTGACGAACCTGATGGCCATGGCCTTCAGCCCGGACGGGACCAGGCTGGCGGTCAGCGGCCTGGGCAGCTTCCACAACAACGGGCAGCTGTGTCTGCTCAACCTCTCCCCAGCAAGGCTCACAGACTCGGCGACGCCCACGTGCACCCCGACCGGTTTCGGCACCCTGGCCCTGGCCTACCTGCGCGGAGGCGCCCTCCTGAGCGGAGGCCCCGACGGCGTGGTGCGGTCGTGGCGCGCCGCTCTGCCTCAGGTCGACGACGTCAATGTTCCGTATCTGCCCTCCGGATGGGACTTCAGCCGCAGCGGACACCTCATGGCGGGGCCTGTCTCCACCTCTTCTTCTTTCTCCTCTCCCGCCTCGACCATCGGCATCTGGGACACCTCCGCCCCGCACCGTGTCGCCACGATCAAGCTGTCCGACACCGTGGAGCAGGCACACTTCATCGGCCCGGACAACACGCTGCTGAGCGTCGCGCAGGACGGCAGGGTCCAGCTGTGGGATCTGCACGATCCGCACCACCCCGTACGGGGCGCATCCCTGGGCACGGCGAACTTCCCCACCCGCGGGAGCCTGATCATCAGTACGGGCGTCTTCGCGGACAGGGCGGGTGATCTGGTCACGGTCCCCGGCAGCGACGGCCGCGTGCACCTGTGGCACATCACCGACGCACGTCACGCGGCCGAGGCCGGCTCCCTCCGCCTTCCCGCCTCCGACGACTGGAGCGGCATCCTGCACGACGGCCGTACAGCCTTTGTCGCCACACCCAAGGGAATCGAGTGGTGGGACACCAGCGACCCCAGGCATCCGGTCCGCGGCGGCACCACACAACTCGCCGACGCGAACCAGGAGAGCCTGGTCGCCCAGGGCAACGTGATGGCCGTTTCGATCCCGCAGCAGTCCGCGACCTACGGCGGCAACACCGTCCGCCTGTTCCAGGTCACCGCTGGCAGGGTGCGCGTGTCGACCAGCCTCCCGGGGGTCATCGGCACGGCGGTGGAGATGAGCGACGACAGCCGACTGCTAGCCGCCACCGGCAACGGTGACGGCACTGTGCGTCTCTGGGACATCAGTGACCCCCGGCACCCGCGCACCGGCACCACCGTGCGCACCCTCCAGAAGACCCAGGGCATCGTGTTCGACCCGCGCAACCACCTCATGGCCGACTGGAACTCGCACGACGGGATCCAGCTGTGGGACATCCACGACCCCACCCGGCCGGTCCTCAAGGCAACCATCCCGTCCCCAGAGGACAGCAGCATCGAGGATGTGGACTTCCTTCCGTCGGGCAGCACACTCGCCGTCGCCCGCAGGCACGGGGTCGCCTTCTACAGCACCGACCTTGCCGGTCTCGCCGACCGGGTCTGCTCCTACACCGGGCAGTCCATGCCCGAGGGGCAGTGGCACAAGTACGCCCCCGGCATCCCCTACCGCGACCCCTGCCCGAGCGATGAGCGATGAAGTCGGCGTCGTCCTGGGTAATCCGGGCATGAAACGTTCAGGCATGACCGATGGCTACGACTCCCCCTTGGTCGCGTCCTGGCCGGTGCCAACTGCCACGACTCGCCGTTTCTGGCTCCAACTCATGGTACTTTGGTTGTACTTGGGAGGCTGCCCGACGAGATCACTGTGCACACGACGCCGGTTATGACTCTGCCACGTCGCATGCCCTGCTCGGCGAGGCGGATGCTGCATGGCTGCATCGCCCGCACGACACCGGTCAGGCCACCCGGCGATGGCATGTCGAACGCACCCACGCCTCGCAGAATGCCTTTCACCGCCTCGCACGCTGTTATGAACGACGGGCCACCGTCGTGGACGGCTTCTTCGATCTCGCCGACGCTGTGATCATCGTGCGCAGTCTGATCCGGCGGTCCTGGACGGCCCATCGCTGTAACCACCGCCCGCACCGGCGTCCATGAGCCTCACTCATTCGCCGCGCGTGCCGTCAGCCATCTCGCGGAGCAGGTCCATGTGGCCGACATGACGGGCTGTCTCCTGGATGACGTGGCTGAGTAGCCATCGCACGGTGTACTCGTCGCCGCCGACGCTCCGCGCCGCGCGGTCGTCGGCGGACTTGTGGGCGAGTGCCCGCTCCGACCGGGACCACTCTGCCCTGTAGGCGGCGACGATGCCGGACGGGGTGTCGCTCTCGTGCAGTTTCCACTCCGCGTTGACGTCTTGTGCCTCCCACAGCGGCGGCAGGTCGGATCCGCCGCCGACGATCGAGAGCCAAAAGCGCTCTACCGCTGTGAGGTGCTTGACCACGCCAGCCAGGCTCATGAATGGGGATGTCGGAAGCGGGGTAGCGGCCGCCTGGACGGTGCCCAGGCCAGCGATCTTGTTGACGACTGTGGTCCGTAGGAACAAGAGGAACTCCCACTGCAGGCGCAGTTCGTCCTCCGCCGACGTGGACGGCCATCGGCGCTCCAGCGAATCAGCCATCGGACCCGTGGTCGGCATGTCGGCAGTCTATGCGCGACAGGGGCAGGTTCATGATGCCTGCGCAAGCGCAGATCTCCTGGTGATCACAGAACACCACGGCTCCGTGATCACCAGGGCCTGTGCCCGGCTGGTCCCTGGGGTGCCCCACCACGCCTATCTGCGCGGACTCTTGCATGATCTTCGCGTGATGCCGCCGGGCGACCGGGAACGCCCCCAGCTCGCAGGCCCTTCCCTGCCGGCGACATCATGCGCGGAATCTCGGTAGCTGCCGGTCGCCAGGTGATGATGGAAACGGGTCCACGGTGACAGCGCCCGGGTGTCGGCGGTCACGGAATTCGGCCCTGTCGGCGATTCTTGTGATGCCTCGCGGCCGAGCTGGGCATATACCGTGCGGTTCAGGGGGTTTGGGACGGTTGCTGCCGCATTTAGCTGATGTGGTGGTGGAGTCGGCCAGGCGTACGGCCGAGACAGTCACGTTACGTGCGTCTTGCCCGTCGTTGCCAGCGAGATGTACGGGGTGCCGGATGCCGTCGTGAAAGGTGCACGGCCGCCACGGTCCGCCGGTTGTCCGACGCGCCGCTCGGCGGCGCGGCCGTCGTGATCAAGCTGAATGTGCGCCGGTTCAAGCGTCTCAACTCGGCTTGCGCGTCAGTAACGTTCACCGAGCAGATTCCGGGGTTGACCAGACCGCATGCCCGATACACCCCGCTGCTGCGCGACGCGCTCACCTCCATCGCGCTCTTCCTGCCCGGACGCCCCGGGGCCAGCTTGGCCGCCGCGTTGAAGATCCGGGTCGCCAAGGACACGCTCCTCAACCTTCTGCGCGCGATACCCGACCCACCTGACGAGGGCGTGCGGGTCCTGGGTGTCGACGACTTCGCCCTGCTCAAGGGCAATACCTATGCCACCCTCCTGGTCGACCTGGAGGCCCGCCGTCCGCTCGACGTCCTTCCCGGCCGGGACGCCGATCCGCTGGCCGACTGGCTACGCGGCCATCCAGAGGTGGCGGTCATCTGCCGCGACAGGGCCGGCGCCTATGCCGAGGGCGCGCGTTCCGGCGCTCCACAGGCACAGCAGGTCGCGGACGTCTGGCATTAGTGGCGGAACCTCGCCGAGGCCGTGGAGAAGACCGTCGGTACTCACTACCCATGCATCCGGGCCGTGTTCGCCACGCCCCCGGCCGCCGAGGAGTCGGCCGCGAAGCCCCTGGCCACCACGGCGCCGCCAGTCGAAGCCGAGCCGTTCGACCCGCCCGACGGCACGCTCGATGTCCCGGGGCAACAGCGGCGGCTGGTCGTCCGCACGACGGAGCGGTACGAAGCGGTACAACGACGGCTGGCTGCAAGGCTGTCGCTGGCCGCGATCCGCCGCGAATTGCGGCTGGCCCACTCGACAGTGCGGCGCTTCGCCCGTGCCAGAGCCTGGACGAGCTCCTGGTCAAGGCCGTCAACCGCACCTCGATCCTGGACCCGCACAAGCCCTGCCTGCACCAGTGGTGGAACGAGGGCTGCCACGACATTACCCAGCTCCACCGCGAACTGCTCGAGCAGGGTTTCACCGGCGACGTCCAGAGCGTGCGCCGCTACTTCCGCCCCTTCAAGAAGCCCCATAGCCCAGGCCAAAGCACCCTTCGGTGCCGCGTCCCGAACCGAGGCCGGCACCGAAGCCCCGCCGAGTGGTGCGCTGGATCATGACGGACCCCGGACACCTCGCCGACGCCGACGCGGCAGAACTCAGAGAGATCCGAACCGCCTCCCCGCACCTCGACGCCGTCGCACCACGTCCGCGACTTCGCCGACATGATGCGTGATCTCCGTGGTGATCAGCTCCCAGCCTGGATGGACCGGGTCACGCAGGACGAACTTCCCGCCCTGCACTCCCTGGTCAACGGCCTACGCCGCGACCTCGACGCCGTCACTGCCGGCCTCAGCAACCCATGGAGCTCTGGCCAGGTTGAAGGCCATGTCTGCAGAGTCAAGCTCCTCAAACGCATAGGGTTCGGCCGGGCCAAACTCGACCTGCTCCGCAGACGCATCTTTCACAGCCCATGAACGGGGTCCGTCACAAGATCGCCGACAGAGCCGAATTACGTGACCGTCAACACCGGCAGTGAGCCTCTCCAGAGCCTGCAGCGCGAGGAACTGGCAGACCCTGATGACGTCGACGCGCCCCTCGTCGCTCACAGGCGCGCCCTGCCCGAAAGCCGTCCCGTCACCGCCCATACGGCCTCCCCCTTCACGCGCGGTCCGGGTGAAGGTACGGCCGGCCAAAGCGAGTTGGGTGAACCGAGAGTTCGCAGAACCGTGAGTTCTCTACGCCGGCACACTGCAACACCGCGGTGCGCCCGAGGCGTCCGTGGCGCCACCACGACGTCACGTGGCGGGGAGCGCACGCATGCGGCGAGTCGGGCTCGATGGATCAGACTGAGGCGGCTGAGACGAACTGGAACCGCTCAGCCAGGACGTCGACCTTGCGGCGGAAGGTGGGGCGCACCCGCTGCCGCAGGTCCTGAACCATGTCTCGGGCCAGCGGACTGCGGGAGAGGTCCTCGGGTGCGAGCTCCTCCAGGCTGAGCAGGTGCACCAGGACGGCGGCGTCGTCGCGGCGCAAGTCGTAGCAGCGGGCCACCTCAAGTCCGAAGGTGAACTGCCGCTCCCGGCCGGGCAGTCCGCTGATGTCGACCTGATCGGCCACACGCAGTCCTTCGGTTGCCTGGCCGGCCAGCATCTCGATGCTCCTCCACGCCCGTGATCAGGTCCGGCAGTACGCAGGCCGCCTGCGTGAACCGGTCATTCGAGGCCTGCCAGGACCGCCATGCCCGCTCGACACTCTCGCGCAACTGCGCCGGATCCGTCGGCGCAGGCAGGCGTGACCGGGTGTGGCCCAGCAGGGCCCGAGCGACAGCTGGTGCCACGCTGACGGGGATCGCGGGTTCCTCAATCGAATCCTCGGACAGCAGAGCCGCCAGGGGTACTCCCAGCACTGCGGCGATACGGTCCAGCACGTCAACGAAGTGCGCGTGATCGCCGTAGCCACTGGCCGAAGCGATGAAGCCGCCCTCCGCGACGCCGGAGCGGAGGTGGTCCTCCCGGACCTGAGGGATGCCGAACTGCTGGTCAAGCTCGTGCGCAGCGGCGGCTGACCAGGTGTGCGGGTGTCTCGTTTCAGCGGAGACGGGAGCCGAGGAGCACACCGACGAGCGCCCCGGCGAGCAAGCTTGGCCCGAACGGGATCCGGGTGTCCTGGCCGGCCCGGCCCGCGAGGATGAGGCCGACACCGTACATCGCACCGAGCAGGTATCCGGCGAACGTGCCGACCAGCACGATGGGCCAGCCGTACCAGCCAAGGACCGCACCCAGGAGCAGGGCGAGCTTCACGTCGCCGAAGCCGAAACCGGTGCTGATCAGGAAGAGAGCGAAGTAGCCGACTGCCAGGAGGAGGAAGCCGAGCAACGCGGACGTCCAGCTGCCGCCGGCACCGGGCAACAGCGCGGCACCGCTGAGGAGGACGAGGGCGGCTGCGGCGACCGGCAGGGTGAGTACGTCGGGCAGTCGGTGCACATGTGGTCGACGGTGGCGAGCAGCACGGCAGGCGGGGTGAGCAGCAGCCAGACGATCAGATCGGGGCGGGGTCCGGTGGCGGCTGCCAGCAGAGCGCAGACCACGCCCGTGACTGCGGCGATGCGCAGGGTGCTCGGGCCGAACGCGCCCTCGGCACAGCGGGCATGTCCGAGCCATCCCCGGCAGGTGCCGGTGAGGGGATGGCCGGCTGGGCATGCTGACCGCCGGGGGCGTCGGCGGGCGCGGAGAGCCGGTACGCGGGACGGGGTATGAATGCGCCCGCGCCGCAGCCCCACAGGGTGGCCGCCGCGGTGATCAGAAAGGTCTCCACCGGATGGAGCCTTTGCTCAGGGTTTCCAGGTGCGCAGGAAGGAGGCGATTCGGGCGGCGGTGCAGCGTGGATTGTTCAGCTCGTGGGCGAGTGCGGTGAGCTGTTCGCGGGTGGGGTTGACCGGGATGTTGCTGGCCTCGAGGTACATGACCGCGACGGCACAGGCGACGGTGAGATTGGAGCGCTCCAGCCAGCGGCAGCGGCCCAGCGTGTGTACCAGGGCGGCGGCGCGGGCGTAGGCACCGTCGTAGACAGGTGTGTCGAGGAGTTCGCCGCGATGACGGGTGACAGCGGCGATGGGCACGCCGTAGTCGTCGGCGGCCGGGTCTCGGCGTCCGGCCCGCTCCGCCACTTCGAGGATCCAGGATTCGTCGACGTGCAGGATCACGCGGCGGCGCCCGGCTGCCGCTGGTCGTAGGGTGCGTCGAGTTGCTGCTCCAGATCGTCGAGGAACGCGCCGTGCTCATCGATGAGCCGCTGGGCGGCCGTCATACCAGCGGCGCGGGCGCCCGTCGTGTCCTCGATGATGAGCCGTTCCACGTACTTGTTGAAGTCCAGTCTGCGGGCGCGCGCGGCCGCCTTGCCGGCCTCCAGCACGTCCTTGTCCAGTCTGACTTGCGTCTGCCTCTTCGTGGAAGTCACACCCGCATGGTAGCAGGGTGGTAGCAGGTGGCTGGGCCGGTACTCAGGGGATCACCCTCCATGTGAACGTTCCGCAGGACCGTACGCACGGCACGTCGAGACCGACACCGCTTCCGCCACGGCGCGGGGTCCCGGAGAGCTGGAACCGCTCGCTCTCGCGGCCCGCGCCGAAGCCGCCCTCAACCTCGTCAACGGCGAGACCACGCTCTGCGTCGTCGACCTTCCCGAACCCGCCTGACCGGCAGGCACCCACGTGGCGACGCGGCCCAAAGCGGCCCACTTCGAGTCGGTGCCCCGCAGTACGACGGATCGGAGCACCCGCGCTCGCGTCTACGAGGCGCGGATGGCTTCCTACGCAAAGGATCCGCGCTGCATCGCCATGGCCAAGGCCGCCGTTCCGTTGCCGCGCCGCGCCTGCCCCGAGGGCGCCGGCAGCTACGGCGGGCCACGGCGCGCCTGCAATGCTCAGGTCCGATGCGTCGGCGCACTGCTTCGCCGGGTTGGGCGGCTTTTCTCGCTCGACGGCCTCGGCGAGGTTGTGCAGCAGGTGCCAGGCATCGGCAACTTGCCGGGCCTGTGGCGCACCAGCGTGGGCGCCGTCCCGGAAGGAAGCGGTACGGTCGCGGCGGGCAACCCTCACCTCGGGGTGTTCGCGCAGCCAGGCGGCGAAGGTGTGCGCAGTGCGGTCTGTGAGGACATCGGCGGGACGATGGGTGTTCATGTCGACGAGGATCGTCGCGTAGGTACGACCGCGGCGCACGGCGAACTCGTCGACGCCCAGACACGGGACAGACTCCGCCGCCGGGACGGGCGGCGCGCGAAGGAGCCGGAGCAGCGTGTCCTTGCCGGTGGTGACGGCCAGGCGTCCGCACAGACTGGCTCCGGCACGGCCGCCCAGAAACAGGGCGATGTCCGTGAGCTGGGCGGTGAGGGCCTTCGTTCGGCGTGCGTGTCGACGCGTCAGGTCCGGTATCTGCTCGGCCAACGTCCCACGCCCACAACTATCGTTGCCGCGCACGAGCCGACGTGCCCGCAGATCGAGTCACACCTGTCAGCCGGCTACGGGACGGTCCGCCAGACACTGCTGGTAGTAGCAGTGCACACGCGAGGATCTCCATCCGCGTCCCGGACAGGCGGCCGACCCGGCCGAAGAGCGCACAGCGAGTCGGACCTCAGTGCAACTCCGCCTCCGAGAGACTCCCTTTGAGACCCAGCAGCAAGCGGTCATTGAAATCGCAGGGATCGAAGAGGCCGTCCCTCGTCCAGGATCAGGGTCCCGGACATCGCGCAGATTTCGAGCAACCTGTGCCAGTCGGTGTTGTTGCGCGCCAGGCGGCTCACTTCCAGGCCGAGGACGATGCCTGCGTGAACATCCCCTCGTAGCGTGGAGACCCGTGACCGGAGGGATAGTTGATGGTCGTGGGATCCAGGAGGCGCATCTATAACGCGGAGTTCCGCGAGGGGGCGGTACGGATCGCGACGGAGACCGGGAAGCCGATCCCGGAGGTGGCCGAGGAACTCGGCGTGCATCCGGAGACGCTGCACAGCTGGGTATCGCGGGCCAAGCGCAACGGCTCGCCGTCGTCGGACACGCCGGTCCAGTCGTCGGCGGGGGCAGGCTCGGGTGGCCGGTTGCGGGAGGGCGAGCGGGCCGAGCTGGAGCGGCTGCGGGCCGAGGCCAGGGAGAAGGACAAGCGCATCCGGGAGCTGGAGATGGAGCGTGATGTGTGCAAGCGATTCGTGGCCTTGTGGGTGAAGTAGCTGAGGCGGACCCGGCCGTGGCGGTCAGGGTGATCAGCAGCTGCAAGGCCGAGCAGAAGATTCCGCACCGCATCGGCTGCCGGGCACTGGGCGTGTCCGAGTCCTGGTTCTACAAGTGGCGCGATCGTGAACCGACCGCGCGGGAGGTGCGCCGTCAGCACCTGGCGGAGGAGATCGAGGAGATCTTCCAGCGGTCCGGGGGCACCTACGGCTCACCGAAGGTGTTCATCGAGCTGTTGCGCCGTGGCTGGCGGGTGTCGGTGAACAGGGTCGCCAAGGTCATGTCCGAGCTCGGGCTGGCCGGACGGAAGATCCGGCGGCGCCGGTCGCTGACCAGGCCGGGCAAGCGGCTGGCCGCCGCGGACTTCGTGCGCCGGGACTTCACCGCCGAGGAGCCCGACCTCGTCTGGTGCGGCGATCTCACCGAGATCGACACGGGCGAGGGCAAGTTGTACTTGGCGACGGTCATCGACCTGTTCTCCCGCCGCCTGCTCGGCTACGCGATGGCCCAGCGGCACGGCGCCGACCTGGTCGTCGCGTCCCTGAACATGGCGGCGGCCACCCGCGGCGGCGAGGTACGCGGCGTGATCATGCACACGGACAGGGGCAGCGAGTACTGCTCGCGGCGGTTCAAGCGGGTGTGCCGCAAACTCGGCGTGATCCAGTCCATGGGCCGAGTTGGGTCATGTTTCGACAATGCCGTGAGCGAGGCGTTCAACAGCGTGCTGAAGGTCGAGTACGTCCACCGGCACACCTTCCGCACCCGCACCGAGGCCCGCATCAAGATCGCCACCTGGATCACCGACTTCTACAACGCCAGGCGGCTACACAGCGTGTGCGGGTTCAAGAGCCCGATCGACTACGAACGTGACTACCGAGCCGCCCTCGTCGAGGGACTGGCCGCATAGATCGTCTCCACGCTACGAGGGGATTGACACCTGGCAGAATGCCTTCCAGCGACTCGGCCGCTGCTACGAACGCCGCACCACAGTGATCGATGCCTTTTTCGACCTCGCCGACACGGTCATCACCGTCCGCAGCCTGATCCGACGCGCCTGGACAACCCACCGATGGGACGAACGCCTCAACCGCCGACCATGACCGCACGCCTGCGCGTGCGCGGCCTGCAACCCATCTGGCGGGAGCGGGCTTGTCGGCCGGTGCCTGGTCGGGATCGACGGCTGGCTCCGGGCGGGCTTCAGAGCTGGTCGTAGATGGCGGCGAGCTGCCGTAGGACGCCGGTCGCGGTGTCCAGGGCAGTGGTGTCGTGGTGTGCGAGTGCGGCGTCGAGTGCCTGGGTCAGGGCGGCCTGGCGTTCGTGGTGGCGGCTTCGGCCTGCGTCGGTGAGAGCGACCAGTACCGATCGCTTGTCGTCTGCGGGGCGTTCGCGGGTGACGTAGCCGGCGGCCGCGAGGCCGTTGACCAGTTGGGTGGTGGCGGCGCCGGTGGTTTCGGTGGCGGCGGCGAGCCGGCCGATCGGCAGCGGGCCCGCCTCGGCCAGCACTCGCAGGGCGCGGGCGTGGGTGAGGGAGAGTGCGCCGGGGGTGCGGGTGGCGCGTCCGCGCAGGCGGGAGTCGGCGGCGCTGAGGCTGTAGGCGGCGCGGGCGAGTTGATCGAGGGCCGCATCGCGGGTGGTGTCGGGCATCGGTGGGTCTCCGTGTCGCTGATCGGTGGGCGGGTTGACAATCAGCTTAGCCTAAGTACTTACTAGATAAGTACTTAGGCGTTGCCCGAGCGGGACGTCTACCACTCCCCTTCACCTGAGGACACCTGTCATGACTGTTCGTTCGACCGGCCAGAGCTGGGCCCTGGACATCGCCCTCGCCCAGGGCGGCTTCGACGCCCTGCACCCCCAGGCCAAGGGCACCCTGGAGCAGCTGGGCCACGACCACACCGACTTCGACAAGGTCTTCGACCTGGTCCAGAGCGGCGTGATGCTGCCCAAGGCCTGGGCCACCATCGCCGGGCAGGCCGAGGAGCGCGCCGCCCACCACGAGCGCGGCGGCTTCGCCCAGACCGCCGCCGACCTCTACGTGCGCGCCTCGGTGATGTGGGGCCGCGCGCAGTACTCGATCTTCGACGCCACCGACCCGCGCAAGCTCGCCTTCCGCGAGCACGCCAACCACTGCGTCGAGCGCCTGGGCGCACTGCGCGACAACCGGGTGCGCCGCGTCGTCCTCGACTTCGAGGGCAAGCAGATCTTCGCCCTCCTCCACCTGCCCGCCGGCGAGGTCCGCAATGCCCCCGCGGCGATCCTCGGCCCCGGGATGGACATGATCAAGGAGGACTACATCTACGCGGCCGAGCGGTACTACACCTCGCGCGGCATCGTGGCCCTGTCCATCGAGGGCCCGGGCCAGGGCGAGAGCCGGGCCAACGGGCTGACCGTCGACCTCACCAACTACGAGCGCGCCATCAGCCGCTACATCGACCACCTGGCCTCGCTCCCGGAGGTCGACGCGGCCCGGATCGCCATGTTCGGCATCTCCATGAGCGGCTACTGGGGCTCGCGCGCCGCCGCCACCGACCCGCGCCTGGCCGCGCTGGCCGCCTTCGAGGCCGTCACCGGCGACTTCACCACTATCTTCGAACGCGCCCAGCCCACCTTCAAGAACAACTACATGTTCATGGCCGGCTACACCGACGAGGACGCCTTCGACACCGAGCTGGTCGCCCGCATGCCGCTGGGCGACCTGGTCCAGGAGATCACCTGCCCGGTCATCTACGCCATCGGCGAGTTCGACGAACTCACCGTGCTGGAGCAGGCCTTGGCCAACTACGAGCGCGTGCGCGCACCCAAGGAGATGCGCGTCTACGAGAACGAGTTCCACCCGCTGGGCGGCACCGCCGCCGAGGTCTTCCGCTTCGGCGCCGAGTGGGTCGAACGCGCCCTGAACGGCGAGTTCGCCGAGCCCGGCCGCGACGTGCGCCACTACGTCCACAGCGACGGCCGCACCACCGACGGCACCGCCAACCCCACCTGGTGGCTCGGCGCCACCCCCACCCAGATCACCGCCGCCAGCCAGGCATAGCGCCAGGACATCGATGAAACGTTCACCGGCAGGAGAGGGGGCCGACAAACAGCGGCCGCGCGCCTTCTCTACGTTGAACTGAAGTGACAAATCGCCGAACAGCACAGGGTGATCCGGATCACAGGCCGGACCTTCGAACGGCAGGGCTGCGAATAGCTCCCAGAACGGTTCGGCCAGCCGCGACGGCAGGACAGGTACAGGTCTCCCTGGCAGTCACGGAGTGCCACAACTCCGTGATCGCCGGGACCTGTTGCCTGCCTTCCTGCCAGAGCGCCCTCCCTGCCTATATGTGCAACCTCTCACCGGGTGCGCTCAGCGCGGTCGTCGTACTCCCCGCGGGCGGTGATGACTTCCTCGATGTGCCGCACCGACCACTCCGTGAGCGCCTTCAGCGGTTCCCGCAGCGTCTGGCCGAGGGCAGTCAGTTCATACTCCACGTGCGGCGGCACCTCCGGGTAGACGGTCCGGCTGACCAGCCCGTCGCGTTCGAGGGTGCGCAGCGTCTGGGTGAGCATCTTCTCGCTCACGCCCGCCAGCGCCTGCCGAAGCTGGCTGAACCGGGAGGCCCCGTTCCGGCCGAGCTCGCCCAGCACGAGGACCGCCCACTTGCTGCCGATCTGGTCGAGCAGGTCCCGCGACGGGCAGCCGCGCTCGTACGGATCGAATGACGGTATGGGCCCGGTCACGTTCTCGACAGCCGCCATACGTCTCACCTCAATGCTTTCGCAGGGGTAAGTACCCTACCAAAAAGTTGCTACTTCCCATTAGAGAGTGTACAGGCCCAACCTGAATTCCATCCCGCCGCGGAGGGACCGCGACAGGCGCGCGAGGCACGCGCGGAAGGAAGGAATGACCATCATGTCGATCGTCGTCACCGGAGCCACCGGCCAGCTGGGCAGGCTCACCGTCGAGGCGCTGCTGCGCCGTGGGATCCCGGCCGCGGACATCATCGCGACCGGCCGGAACATCGCCGGGATCAAGGACCTGGCCGACTGCGGCGTCACGGCACGCCGCGCCGACTTCGCGGACACCGACAGCCTGGCCGAGGCCTTCGCGGGGGCGGACAGACTGCTGCTGATCTCGGCCTCGGTCCCCGTGGACGAACGGGTCGCCAACCACCGCCGCGTGATAGACGCCGCGGTGGCCGCGGGCGTGTCGCTGGTGGCGTACACGAGCACGACGCACGCGGACACGGCCACCACCATCATCGGCGCCACGCACGGCGAGACCGAGGAGTACCTGCGGGACCGCGGAATCCCCAGCGTGCTGCTGCGCAACGGCTGGTACTTGGAGAACTACACCAGCCAACTGCCGCAGATCCTGCAGAACGGCGCCGTCGCCGGCGCCGCGGGCGAGGGGAGGATCAGCGCCGCGTCCCGCGCCGACTACGCCGAGGCCGCAGCGGTCGTCCTCACCGCCGAAGGCCACACCGGCGCCGTGTATGAGCTCGGCGGCGACGAATCCTTCACGCTGACCGAGCTCGCCGCCGCGATCTCCGCTGCGGCCGGGAAACAGGTTGCCTACGCTGACCTCCCGGTGACCGAGTTCGCCCAGGTACTGGCCGCCGCAGGCCTACCCGCCGAGCTGGCGGAGGTCCTCGCTGACGCTGACCTCGGCATGAGCCGCGGCGAGATGTACACCGATTCCGGCGACTTGCGCCGCCTGATCGGCCGCGGGCCCGTGACCCTGGCCGAGGCACTCGCGGTCGCGCCGCATTAACCCAGGGCCAGGGACTTTGCGAGGTCGCGGGTTGGGCGGGACCGCCCGGCGATAGGCTGTCATGTCACGTTGGTGCGGGCTCGTATGCCGATGCAGGCACGGTTTCGATGATCATGTAGGTGTCGAATCCGGGTCAAGGGCTTCGCCGTGTTGCCCCGCTGTTGGAAAGTCGAGCGCACGTTCGCCTGGTGCATGAACGCCCGCTGCAACGCACGCGACTACGAACGCCTTCCCCAGCACTCCGAAGCCCACCTGAACTGGGCACTCATCACCGTGATGACCCGGCGTCTGACCCGCAAGAACCCGCGCACGAGCCAGTGGACACAGAAGACAACGGGCGTGCGTCAGGGCTGAATGTTTTCCAGGTCCTTGAGGAGGCTGGAGTGCGTCGGCTGCCACCCGAGGGCATCGCGGGTGTGGGCGCTGGACGCCGGCTGGTCCACGGCGAAGATCGGGCCGAACGGGCCGAAGTTTTCCTGCGGAACCTCCTCGACCGGCAGGCCCAGGCGCTGGCCGATGACTGTCGCAATGTCCCGCACCGCATCGCCCTCGTCGCCGACGGCGTGCCAGGACGTTCCCGCCGGTGCCAACTCAAGGACCAGACGGAACAGGACCGCTGCGTCGAGCGCGTGCACCGCCGGCCAACGCTGGGTGCCGTCGCCCGGGTAGCCGCACACCCCAGTACGGCGCGCTGCATCGACCAACACTCCGGCGAATCCGCCCCGCCCCTCGTTGTGGACCGTGCGCGGCATGCGGACAGCCATGCTGCGCAGACCACGCGAGGCGAGATCCAGCAGTGCTGTGACCGAACGGCCTCGACCGCCCACCGGTCCATTGGTCGGCAGCGGATCGGCCTCGGTGGAGGCGCGTCCCGGCACCCAGGGCGTACCTGAGACCGTGACGATCGGGCGGTCGCTCCCGATAAGTTCCTGCCCCAGCGCGGCGAGAGCGGCGCTCTCCTCGGCGATGGCCTGCGCGAGCGCATCCGGACTGCTGTAGTCGCGTCCGAACGCCAGACTGATCACTCCGTCGCACTGCGCAGCGCCGGACCGCAGGACGTCGAGGTCCGCCAGATCTCCTCGCAGTACTTTGGCGCCCGCGCTATCCAGGGCCTGCGCGGAGCCGTCCGAGCGAGCCAGTGCGAGAACGGTGTGGCCGTTGCCGAGTAGTTCGGCGACGACGGCGGAGCCGATGGTGCCGGTACCGCCGGTGATGAAGACGTGCATGAGCTCCCCCTGAAAGTGATGGGACTGTTGTCCCATCACTGCCCATACACGGTGACGGGACAGGGGTCCCATCACTTATCCTGGTCTCACGGCTAGATGGCAACCGGGGGCGACCCAGCGACTCGTCGTTGCGGCCGTCGACCTGTTCACAGAGCAGGGGTACGACGCCACCACGGTGACGCAGATCGCCGAACGAGCCGGCGTCACGAAGAGCACCTTCTTCCGGCACTTTTCCGACAAGCGCGAGCTGCTAGTCGCCGGCCAGGAGACGCTCAGCAGGCTGCTCGCCGACGGCATCACCGAGGCGCCTGCGAGCGCCAGCCCGCTTCAGGCGGTGGCGGCCGGTCTCGAACGCGCCTCCAGCGCCATGGGGCCGACGAACCGCGAACTCGACCCCCGACTCAAAGCAGCCGTGGCAGCCAGCACCGAACTTCAGGAGCGCGACGCCCTCAAGAGCGTCGGTCTCGCGGCCGCCATGACAGCCGCGCTCATCGCCCGCGGTGTCCCCGACCCGACTGCACAACTCGCGGGTGAGCTGGGAGTCCTCGCGTTCAAGCAGGGCTACGCCCGGTGGTCCGAAAGCGATCGCGATGACACAGAAGGGCTCGCGCCACACGCACTGGCAGCCCTGGAGGACCTGCGCGCGGCAACTGCATCACTGGGTTGATCGATGCCGCTTGGCTGGGGCCGACCAGGCCCCAGTCGGCACCGTGAGTGCTGCGCCTTGTGCCGCGTCACATGGCTGGACCTGCCGCAACAGGTTCGAAAACAGGCACTCACCTTGTTCCTTATCGTCGGCCATTACGCAGAGCGACGAGTGTCTCGGGTCGTTTGACGATCTTGCCCACGTCGTAGCGGGTGGCGGGGTTGCGGTTCTTGGAGCCGGGTGGTCGTCCTGGCCCCGGCCGGGTGGGTTTGGGTGCACGGGCCGGACTGCCGAGGTGAGGGCGGATGTTCCTGAACCCGCGCCGGACCCGGGTCGGGGTAAGCGCGCTGCCGGGGCGGGTGGTCTTCTCCCAGGGCTTGCGCCGGTCGGCTGCCAACGGCAGCGCGAGGCGGAGCTGGGTGTGGGCTGCGATGACAAGCCAGGTCCACCGGTCGGCCGCCTGCGGGTCGCGTAGCCGGGGGCGGGTCCAGCCCAGGGACTGCTTGAACAGGCGGAATGTGTGTTCCAGGTCGAATCTGCGCAGGTAGCAGGACCAGACGAAGTCGACATCGTCCGGGCCTGCGTCGGTCGCGGAGGACCACAGCCAGACCGGTGGCGGATCCCGGTCACCGGGCAGGTGATCGACCTTGAGGCGGACCAACGTTCCCTCGACCAGGGGGAGTTCGCCGTCCAGGTCGATTCAGGCCGAGCGGTGGGTGAGCCGGGGATGGACCCGGTCCCAGGCGCGGGCCTCGGCCTTGCCGTAGCGGGGCGTGTCGTTGAGGGTCACCACCGCCGGTTCGGGCCAGGTCTCCGGCTTCGCCAGGCGGAACTCCGGCCCGTGCTTCGGCGGCCGGCCGCCCTTGGGGTCGTAGACGCGCGGCGGCTTCGGCTGCCGCAGGACGCGGTCGGAACGCAGCCGTCCGACCAGTTCGACGGGCAGATCGCGCAGCACCCAGGCCAGGCGCATCACGTCATAGCCCGCGTCCATCACGACCAGGATGTTCCGGTCGCCGTCCTGCCACTGACCCGCCGTGACCAGGCGCTCGACCACGGCCCGCAGCTGGTCGGCGGTGGCGGCCGCGGCGTCGTCGGCGGGTCCCAGCCGGACCGCGTCCAGGACCTGCGTCCACGACACGGGGACCTCTTGTCCTTCCTGCCAACGCAGCGTCAACTCGCCCTGGTGGCCGGGCTGATGGCGCTGGAGAACACCGCGGTGTGTCCTCGGCCGCAGCATTTCGGATCAGGGCCCCAAAAACGCACAGCGGCAGCCCGATCAATATCTGACCCTAAGTGATCACATGCGTACGCACAGAAATAGACCTGCCGGTAAGTTACCGTTCAGGCACACTGTGCGATCAGCGCGGATACCGTTCGGGCGCAGCGTCAAGAAGCTGCAGGAAATGCCATGAACTGCTTGTCGAACCGTCGAACATGTGGTGGACGTCACATGGCGCACATGTTTCGCCGACCGGCCCGACGAGGGGGCCACTCCGTGCCCGGCGCTACCGATCTCGGGGTCGCGCCCGTGACTCCGCCGGGTGATCAGAGAGCGGGTGGAGTGGCCCGTTTACTGACTTCGGCTCGTCAGGGTGACGTTGGGATGTCGAGGGCGAGTCCGGTCCCGGTGATGAAGCCGTCGAGGGTGTCGGGCCGGTACTGGAGGCGTTTGAGCCGGTTACGGACGAGCGTTTCCAGGCGGTCGAGGGCGACGACGGCGAGGTTGGCCAGGCTGCGTTTGACGTGCACCCATACCCCCTCGACCGGGTTGAGGTCGGGTGAGTAGGCGGACAGCAGGAACACCGCCAGCCACTCGCGCTCGGCGATCGGCACGCATGGCATGGGAGACGTGGGTGTTCAGCCGGCCCCACACCAGCACGATCACCCTGCGCCATAGCTCCCCACTGCAGCGCCAGGGGCGTTGATCTTGTTCGCGCCGGATCACCAGCGGCTCCGGACCGCGCTCGCGACAAACCCGAGGGGAGGCTTGACCCGTAAATACTAAGCGCGCATACTACTTGCATGATGACTCTCGGAACCGCCCAGATCTCCTCCTCCGTCGCCCCCGCCGCCTTCTTCGCCCACTGGGCCGACACGGCCGCTTGGCCCGAGTGGAGCGCCGACACTGAATGGGTCCGCCTCGACGGGCCGTTCGCACAGGGGACCACTGGAGTGCTCAAGCCGAAGGGCGGCCCCAAGACCAAGTTCGTCATCACCGTGCTGACCGAGCGCGAGTTCACCGACGTGTCGCAGCTGCCCGGCGCCAAGCTGACCTTCCGCCACCAGGTGGACGTCGACGAGACCGGCGCGACGGTCGTCCGGGTGACCGCGAGTCTGACCGGCCCGATGACGTGGATGTGGAACAAGATCCTCGGCAAGGGGATCGCCACCACCGTCCCGCGCGACCTCAACGGACTCAAGGCCGCCGCCGAGGCGAAGGCCGAGGTCGCGGCGTGAAGTACTGGCTCGGAGTCGTCTGCCGCGAGCACGTCGAACGCGGCAGGCGGCTGGGCATCGCCCAGCTCGGACACGGCAAGAGGCCCCCACTTGCGCGACTCAGCACCGGGGACTGGCTGGTCTACTACTCGCCGCGCACCCGCCTGCGCGACAGCGACCCGCTCCGGGCATTCACGGCACTCGCCGAGGTCGCCGACGAGACGATCTGGCAGGCCGACGAGGGCGACTTCAAGCCCTGGCGGCGTCGCATGCATTACCACGCCACCACCGACACACCAATTGCCGACCTGCGCCATTCCCTGGACCTCACGGCCGACCCGAACTGGGGCTACCAGCTGCGCCGTGGTCTGATCGAGCTGAGCGAGGGCGACTTCACCCTCATTCGAGCGGCCATGAGCGGTAAGGCGATGTCGACCGGGTCGACGATGTCCACCGTGCCCCAGGAAGGACTCTTCGCGTATGACCGGACGTGAACTGGCCACATCCTTCGACGACGCCGAGGAGAGCCCGGGATTGCTGCTCTGGCAGATCACCAACCGCTGGCAGGCCGCCCAGCGGGCAGCCCTCAAGCCGCACGGCCTCACCCACGTCCAGTTCGTCCTGCTGGCCGCCCTCACCTGGCTCGGCAGCGACGGCCCGATCACGCAGAAGCAGTTGGCCGACCACACTGCGACCGACCCGATGATGACCTCGCAGGTGCTGCGCACCCTGGAAGCGGGAGGCCTGGTCGAACGCCTCCCCCACCCGACGGACAAGCGCGCCCGCGCCCTCCAAGTGACCCCGGCGGGCCGCGACCTGGCCAACCGGACGGTCGGCGTGGTGGAGGAGTGCGACCGCCGCTTCTTCGAGCCGCTGGGCGAACTCGCCACGCCGTTCACCCGCTCGCTCCAGTGCCTCAAGGCCGGCGGCGACGCGGCGCGCTGAGAAGCAGATGAACGCGCCGGCCGCCGACCTAGAAGGCTCATGAAGATCTTGGGGTTCTGGCCCCGCCGCGTGAGCGGCGGGGCCAGACTCGTTTCGTGGTGATGGGGGAATGGGCCGGGGATACGGTCGGGCCGGACGTGTGGGAAACCTGCCGGGAGTTGATCCCGGCCGGGAGTGTGTTCGCGTTCCTGGCCGAGCACCGTGGTGCGCTGTTCCCGGCGGAGATGTTCGCGGACATGTACCCGTCGGCGAACGGGCGCCCGAGCATGCCGCCGCAGATCCTGGCCTCGGCGGTCACGCTGCAGGCCCTGCACGGGCTGTCGGACTTCGAGACGGTCCAGGAACTGCGGTGTGACCTGCGATGGAAGGCCGCCTGCGGGCTCGGTCTGCACGACATGGCGTTCGATCCGTCGTTGCTGGCCTACTTCCGCCGCCGCCTTTCCCGTTCCGCTCGGCCGAACCGGGTGTTCGAGGCGGTGCGGGAGGTCGTGAAGGCCACCGGCGTACTCAAGGGCAAGCACCGGCGAGCGCTGGACTCCACCGTTTTGGACGACGCGGTCGCCACCCAGGACACCGTCACCCAGATCATCGCCGCCGTCCGCGCGGTCATCCGCGAGGTCCCCGGCGCCGACCAGGTGGCAGCCGTCAAGTGCACCGCGCACGACTACGCGGATCCCGGCAAACCCCGCATCGCCCGGAACGACGGGCAGGCGCGAACCATGATCACAACCACAACTAGGGCAGGCGGGCCAGCAAGTGGGCGTCGAGGAAGCCCCGTTCGGAGGCCGGGTCGTGGAACAGCCGGGCGAACGTGACGAGCCCGGCCCCGGCCAGCAACTCGGCAAACCGGTCCACCGGCCAGCTATAGGCGGGCGTCACCTTGTGGTCGACGGACCGGCTCCGGTGCCTCGGTCGCGAAGAACGAGACCAGGAGCAGGCCCCCTGGTGCCAGGGCACGTACCTGCTCGGCGAGCAGCGCGGGCAATTCCCCAGGCGGGGTATGGATCATCGAGTAGTGGGCCAGCACGCCGCCGAGAGTCCCGTCCTCGACCGGCAGGGCCTCCATCCGCGCCTCCTCGAACCGCAGCGCCGGATGGGCCCGCCGGGCGTGGTCGACCATGCCCGGGGAGAGGTCGAGCCCGAAGGCGTCCAGCCCCAGGTTGTGCAGCATGGCCGTCAGATGTCCCGGCCCGCACCCGACGTCGGCTGCCCGCGGGTTCCCCGTCCCGCGCACCAGCTCGGCGAAGGTGCCGATCACGTTCCGCGACTCATCAGGAGCTGGGAAGGTGATCTAGGTCTTGTTCGTGAACGATGCTGCTGGCTAGGTTGGTCGGCCTGTCTCTGCCGCCGGAAGTCCGCCAGACAACGTCCGCGTTCTTGGCCGCGATCGACGCATCCGCGCCGGGGCTGGTCGAGGGCTTGTATGTGTGGCTCGCTTGGCTTCGGCGAGTTCTTCCCCGAGCGCAGTGACATCGACTTCGTGGCCGTGCTGACCGAGCGACCGGATCGCGCTGCGCTGGAGGCGCTCGCCGGAGCGTATGAGACCGTTCGGCAGGAGCATCCCCGCCCGTTCTTCGATGGCTTCCATGCGATGCGGGACGACCTGGCCAAGCCGCCGGAGCCGTGCCCGGATCTGCCCTTCACCCAGGCCGGGGACTTCCAGGAGGCCGGGCGGTTCGGCATCAACCCGGTCACCTGGCACGAGCTCGTCCGTCACGGCATGACGGTCCGGGGCCCGGTCCTCAGCGAGTCCGAGGTGTGGACCGATGACGCCGCTCTGCGCGCCTTCAGTCATGGAAACCTGTCGAGCTACTGGTCGGGGATTCACGAGGCGCTGGTCAAGAGCCCGGAGGAGGCGGGCGATCCTGATGCGGCAGAGTGGTGCGTGCTCAGCGTCAGCCGCCTGCACCACCTGCTCGCGACGGGATCCCTCACCTCCAAGAGCGGCGCGGGCCGGTATGATCGAGCTGGCGGGCCTGCACGTCACCGAATGGGCGCTCCCGCCTGACGTGCCATCGATATCGCTGGTTATCCAGCAGCGGCCTCGGCCAAAGAGAACCGACTGACCGGGAGAGGTGCGCGGTCAACTGGTCGCAGAGAAACGGCTTGGCGCCGGGGCGAAGCTGGCCCACGTCGAACACCACGGTCTTCATATCGACTCAGGCCGCCCGGGAGCCTTCGACTCATCGGTGCGACGCCCGGGCGTCCGGGCGGCCTGAAAAGAATCTTGGAAATCTCGACCGGGCAGCGATGAGTTCCGCTGGGGTGCTCCGTCTGACCGAGTGAAGCAACCGATACCCGAGCTTGCAGGGAGCACCTCATGAGGAAGATCAGCGCCGGCCTGTTCATCGCCGCTGACGGCGTCGTGGAGAGCCCGGAGAAGTGGCACTTCCCTTACTTCAACGACGAGATGGGCGCGGCCGTGACCGCCCAGCTCGGCGCGGCGGACACCGTCCTGCTGGGCCGCGTCACCTACGACACCTTCGCTGGCGCGTGGCCGGCCCGAGAGGCTGCCGGTGAGGACGACGCCGAGATGGCCAAGGCACTCGGCGACGCCCGCAAGATCGTGGTCTCCAACTCCCCGCTGGAGTTCACCTGGCGCAACTCCGAGCAGCTCCAGGGCGACCTGGTCGAGGCCGTTACCAAGCTGAAGGCGGAGCCGGGCGGCCCCATCGGGATGTCCGGCTCGGTCTCCGTGGTCCGCCAGTTGCTGGCCGCAGGTCTGATCGACGAGCTTCACCTGCTGGTCCACCCGATCGCGGTCGGCCGCGGGCAGCGCCTGTTCGACGACATGGCCGACCCGATCCCGTTGAAGCTGATCACCTCTGACGTCTTCAAGACCGGCGTGCTGCACGTCGTCTACGGGCCCGCCGACGAGGCGTAGCCGGAACCATGGCAGTGACTTGCCGCCGAAAGGCTCCTACCTCTGCGGCAGCAGGCAGGTTGTCGACACATGTGCCAGGTGGCGGAATCGGTCTTCGGCCCATCCGGCCCTCACCACGCGGCAGAAGCGGTCCTCGCTTCGCCGCCCGCACAGCGACACACCAAAACCACAACACACCGACCGACAGGAGACTGCGAGATGACCGCACCGGTGAAGGGCCCTGCCAGCTACTTCCCCTCGATCGAGAAGAAGTACGGCCGCCCGATCGCGGAATGGAAGAACCTCATCCGCACCTCGCCCCTGACCAAGCACATGGAGCTCGTCAACTGGCTCAAGACCGAGCACGGACTCGGCCACGGCCACGCCAACGCACTCGTCGCCCACACCCTCGCCGAAGGCAACGCCAAGTAGCCCGAGCGTGCGCGCCGCAGGAGCTCGGGCACCCGCGGTGCGGACGGCTGGTCCCGGCGCTGTCGCTTCTCGCGAACATCGAACACGCCGGATGCAGGGCGCCTCCCATCGCGGCGAACAACCGCTGTCGGAATCTCGTGAACAGAACCAATTGGACCGATACACCGCAGCCCGACCTACCCGGGGTCATGGCCCATGAGCACACAAGACTCACGCGTCGGGGTGTCGCTAAGGCTCCGCGTCAGGACGGGGCGAGGACGCAGAACTCGTGGCCCTCCGGGTCGGCCAGGCACGTCCACGGGACGTCGCCCTGGCCGAGGTCGAGGTCAGTGGCGCCGAGGGCCCGCAGCCGGGCCACCTCCGCTGCTTTGTCGTCACCGGGGTACGGCAGCAGGTCGAGATGGAAGCGGTCCGGCGCGGTCTTCACGTCGGGCGTGCGGAGGAATTCCAGATACGGGCCAGCACCCTTGGCGGAGCGCAGCACCGCCTGATCGTCGCTCACCTCGTGCAGGGTCCAGTCCATCGCCTTGTCCCAGAACCGGGCCATGGCCCGCGGATCCGTGCAGTCGATCACCACCGCGGCGATCGGCCCGGTGTCCCGGTAGATCTCGCGAGGTTCCAGCACGCAGAACTCGTTGCCCTCGGGGTCGGCGAGGACCGTCCACGGCACCTCGCCCTGGCCCACGTCGGCGGGCGTCGCGCCGAGAGACTTCAGGCGCGCGACCAGTTCCGCCTGATGGGCCGCGGAGGTGGTGGCGAGATCGAGGTGTACACGGTTCTTTGCCGATGTCCTGGGTTCCGGGACGGGGACGACGTCGATGCCGACGAAGACCGGGTCCGGCCAGACGAGGCCGCCGGCGGGTCCGACATAGGTGGTCACGCCGGGGCTGTAAGCACTCCAGCCGAGCGCCTCCGCCCAGAACCTGCCGACTGCCGAGGGATCAAGAGCCTTTACGTTCACCATGACAGGTCGCAGTGCCATGCTGGCGATCCTATGCGCCCGCTCTGCAACGGCATCCGCACCGTCGCCAAACAGAGATCGACTCGCTCAGCAGCTGTCCTGTCGCGGGCGCAGAGGCGTGATTGAGGCAGAAGCGCCGATAGGGGGTGAACGAAGCAAACGCCACCGCTCAGCACACGATGCGACGAGAAAGCGCCAGCACGAATGAGAACGAGTGGGAATCCGACAGCTTCAATGCGACAGGACAGCAGCCGCACAGCCCAGCTCGCCGACGAAGGTGTCCCGCCTCCAGAGATCTGGTCCCTGTCTCAAGTGACCTGGTCCGATTCGCTTGCGATCTCAGGTGACCTGGTCCCGCTGACGTCAGGAGCTGTCCTGCCTCACCGAGCTTTGACCGGTAGCTCACATTCCCGCTCGCGCGGCCAGTCGGGCGGCGCGCAGGCTGAGGTGGTGCCGCTCCGGGAGGCTGGCGGTGCGGCGGGCGGCGGTGCGGTAGTCGGCGACGGCAGCGTCCTGGTCCCCGGCGAGCTCGTGCAGATGGGCGCGGACCGCGTACAGCCGGTGGTGGCCTGCGAGCGTGGGCGGTGGGTCGGCGAGCAGGGTGAGGCCGGCTGCGGGGCCGTCCACCATGGCGGTGGCGACCGCCCGGTTCAGGGTGATCAGCGGATTGTCGGAGATGCGGGCAAGCACCCCGTACAGGGCGAGGATCTGCGGCCAGTCGGTCTCGGCGGCGGTCGGCGCCTCGTCGTGGACGGCCGCGATCGCGGCTTGCACCTGGTACGGGCCGACCGGGCCGCGCGGCAGGGCGGCGGTGATCAACGCGACGCCCTCGGCGATCGCGGCCGTGTCCCAGCGGCTGCGGTCCTGCTCGGCGAGCGGGACGAGTTCACCGTCCGGGCCGGTGCGGGCGGGCCCGCGCGCCTCGGTGAGCAGCATCAGCGCGAGCAGGCCGGCCACCTCGGCGTTGTCCGGCAGCAGCGCGTGGACGGCCCGGGCCAGGCGGATCGCCTCCCGGGAGAGTTCGACGCGCCGCAGCTCGGGGCCGGTGCTGCTGGCGTAGCCCTCGTTGAAGATCAGGTAGAGGACGTGCAGCACCGCGCCCAGCCGGTCCGGCCACTCGGCGTCGTCCGGCATCCGGAACGGTACCCCGGAGTTCTTGATCCGCTGCTTGGCCCGGCTGATCCGCTGGCCCATGGTCGCCTTGGGGACGAGGAACGCCGCGGCGATCTCGCCCGTGGTCAGCCCGCCGACCGAGCGAAGGGTGAGCGCGATCGCCGAGGCCGGCGACAGCACGGGGTGGCAGCACAGGAACAGCAGCGTGAGGGTGCCGTCGTGCGCACCTTCGTCTCCAGCGTCGGCTCCCGGTATGGACCGCCGGTCGGCCGGGACCTGCCTGGCCAGCAACTCCTCGCGCCGACGGCGGGCCTGGTCACTGCGGACCTGCTCGGTCATCCGACGACTGGCGACCTGAACCAGCCAGCCGCGCGGGTTGCGCGGCACACCCTCGGCCGGCCACTGGGCGGCGGCGTCCAGCAGGGCCTCCTGGACGGCGTCCTCGGCCGAGGCGAAATCCCCCCAGCGGCGGGTCAGCACGCCGACGACCTGCGGCGCGAGGGTGCGCAGCAGGTCGTCGACGGCTGGTTCGAAGCTCGTCATCAGGGCATGCTCACAGCTCGGTGGGCGGGGCCGCCATGACCTGGCGCACCTCGATCGGCATGTTGAGCGGCCGCCCGCCCGGGCCGGGAGCGGCGGAGACGGCGGCGGCGATCTCGATCGCCCGCTGCTCGGTGTCACAGTCCACGATCCACCAGCCGGCCACCCACTCCTTGGACTCCGGGAACGGGCCCTCGGTGACGACCGGCGCGCCGCCGCTGTGGGAGCGCACGATCCGGGCGGTCTCCGGCATGGCCAGGCCTTGGGCGTCGACCAGCTCACCAGCGGCGGCGAGGCCGGCATTGGTCTCCCGCATGAACTGGATGTGGGCTTGGATCTCCTCGGGCCTCCACTCGTCGAGCTTGGGGAAGTCGACGCTCTTCTCGCTGAACTGCATCAGCAGCATGTACTTCATGGTTCTGCTCCTCGTTCGTCGTGCCCGCCCCCGGGCAGGGGCTGTCACGGGTAGGTAGAAGCACGCCCGGCGATTTCGACACCCTCGGCGGGAATCCGCGAGAAAACTTAGCGGCCGCCCCCAAGGGGGACGAGCCCGCAGCGGGCCCGCGACCCTCAGCGCCTCGCAGCCGCAGCGACCGTGCCACCAGCCGACCACGGGAGCACCGCGACCCAGTGTGTAGGGCCGACATTGCGGTCGATATCGACTCGCGCACGATCTGCGCGGCCATCCTGCGACCGGCCGACACGAAGGCGGTCGACGCCGCCCTGCTCCTGGAGCGGGTCTCCCTCGCCTGTCCTGACCGCCCAGGCGTGGTATCAGAAGCCATCCGCATTCCGAATGTGATCGGTGGGTTTCTGCTGGTCGGGCATGATCTTCGGCTGGTGGCGGGAGAGTTCGGGCGTTCGTCGGCTCGCGTCATGTTCGTGGAGGTGGCTGATGCCGTCGGTGCTCGGCCTGCTGGAGGCCCGGGAGAAGAAGGTCCGCGCGGAGGCGGCCCGGCTGCGCGAGGAGGCGCGAACGTCCACATCGCCCTGGAATCAGTGCGCAAGCCGGGGAATCTACCTTTCCTGCCGTCGGTGGGGATCGGGTTCGCGACGGCCTCGGTAGCCGAGGGCGATGCCGAACGGGCTGTGGCGATCGTCGAGGGCAGCGCCGAGCTGCCCTGCAGACAAGGACACGAAGGCCCGGACGCAGCTCGCCTCCGCGCAGATGTGCAGGCCGCGCTCGGCCCTCAAAGGTACGTGCGGGCTGTGAAGCAGCGCCGCAGGCTGAGCGCGATCGAGTTCATCGAATTGCTCACCCGGCGGTAGCGCGTCGGAGGCCGTAGCGCGACGAAGGCCCGTCAACCTCCGGTAGTGGGTCCCGGTCTGCCGGATACGCAAATCGGGCAGGTCGGCTGTGGAAGCGTGATCAACGGGTCTGGACACGCGATTGCCAGCGAATTGCCAGCGCGCGGCGTTACCTTCGGCCGGCAAGATCATCAGAGGCGAGGGGGAGACGTGAAGAGCAAGAGGGTGCTGGTGTCGGGGGCGAGCATCGCCGGGCCGGCGGCCGCTTATTGGCTGAGCCGGTATGGGTTCGAGGTCACGGTGGTGGAGCGCGCTGAACGGTTGCGTGAAGGCGGGCAGGCTGTTGACTTCCGCGGGGCTGCGCACATGACCATGCTCCGGAAGATGGGGCTCCTGGAGGAGGTCGAGCGCCGGCGAACCGATGCCAGACCGCTGATCGTGCTGGGATCCGACGGGGAGGAGCAGCTGCGGCTGCCGGCCTCGTTCACCGGAGGCGAGATCGAGATCGCGCGCGGCGATCTGTCGCAACTGTTGTACGACCGGACCCGCGATCAGGCCGAATACGTCTTCGGCGACTCGATTGCCTCGCTCCACCAGGTGCACTCCGGCGTGGAGGTGACCCTCGACAGCGGCCGGACGGGGGCCTTCGACTTGGTTCTCGGGGCGGACGGCCTGCACTCCAATGTGCGGCGGCTGGTCTGGGGCGCGGAGGAGCAGTTCGTAAAGCAGTCGGGCTACTACGTGTCGCTGTTCGCGACCGCCGACCGCGTCGGGCTCGGCGCGCAGTCGGTGCTGTACAGCGAACCCCGACGGGGCATGCTCGTCTACGGCACGACAGAAGGCCAGCTCAACGTCATGTGCGTCTTCGCGTCCGACGCCCTGGACTATCACCGGCATGACATCGCCACACAGAAGGAACTTGTGGCAAAGGCGTTCGCCGGTATGGGCTGGAGGGCATCGGGGCTCATGCCGGGGCTTGCCGACGCCGACCAGTTCTATTTCGACGCCATCGGCATGGTGCAGATGCCCGAGTACGTCAAGGCCCGGGTGGCGCTGCTCGGCGACGCCGGCTACGGGGCGACCACCGGCGGGATGGGCGCGGGCATGGCGATGGTCGCCGCTTACGTGCTCGTCGGCGAGCTGGCCGAAGTCGACGGCCACTACCGGGGCGCGTACGCCGCATACCAGACCCAGATCCGCGGCTACGCCAAGGCGTGCCAGCGGGTCGCGGCCGGCGCCGGGCCATTCTTCGCCCCGGCCACCGCGAAGAAGCTCAAGCGGCGCGGCACCACGTACAAGCTCCTGACGACCGGCCCCATGGGCCGACTGCTGAACCGGATGACCACGAGCGCCGCGAATCACATCAAGCTCAAGGACTACACCGCCTGAGCGTGATCCGAGGCGGGCCGCTCGGAGGGGAGCGGCCCACCCACCGGCCGGGGCAACCTTCGCGGAGCAAACCGTCTGCGGCACGACGTCGATGCGGGCACAGTTCCTGGCTAAGTACGAATGCCCATGACAACAGTGCCCGACCTGGCGATGCTGGCTGCCGTGACGAAGCCGCATACACTGACCCAGCATTCGGCAGAACGCCGGATCGCGACACTGCTGCTGGTCGCTGTGATCGAGGTAGCGGTCGGCTGTGCGGCCGCCCTGCTGGCAATCCTCGGTTCGCTGGGTCTGGCACTTGTCGGGCCACACACGCACACGAATCTCGGCGGCGTCGTGCTGGTCGTCTTCGCCTGTGGCGTCGTTCCGGTGGCGGGTGTGACCGCCGCGTTGCTCTTGCTGGTCCGGTGGGCGAGGACTGGGCGTCTGGAACTTGTGTTCCTGCAGGTGACGGTCCTCACGCTCGCGATAGGCCCGGTTCTCCACTTCGTCGGCAGGCTTGCCTCCCGCTGGCACTATCTGTGATCACGCCCGATCGCGTTTGACTGATCAACCCGCCGGGCTGAAGGATGATTCTCTGACCAGGGGGCATCCGTGCGCGTTGTACTACTGGGCCCGGTATCGGCCACCAAGGATGACGGCTCCCCCATCCCGCTCGGCGGCCCGCAGATCAGGACCTTGTTGGCGCTGTTGGCCCTGGAGGCGGGCCGGGCCGTCTCGGCGGAGCGGCTCATCGACGGGATCTGGGTTGAGCGTCCGCCGGCCCACGCGGCCAACGCCCTTCAGACCGTGGTGAAACGCCTTCGTGCCGCCTTGGCGCCGGAGAAGGTGGTCGAACTGCGGCCGTCGGGCTATGTGCTGGTCGTCGACCCGGATCGCGTGGACGCCCACCGTTTCGACCGCCTGGTCGACGAGGCATACCGCGCGTCCTCAGCCGGGGACTGGTCCGCGGCCGCCGCCGGGCTCGAAGCGGCTCTCGGGCTCTGGGCCGGCCGCGCCGTGGCCGGCCTGGCCGACGTGCCAGAGCTCCGGGCGGCCGCAGTGCGCTGGGAGGAAGGGCGGCTGGCAGCCGTCGAGGCCCGTGCCGACGCGTATGCCGCACTCGGGCGGGCGACGGAGCTGGTTCGGGACCTGCTGGCCGAGGTATCGGCGCATCCTCTGCGCGAGCCGCTGGTGGCACGGGCGATGACCGCCCTGGCTGCGGCCGGGCGGCGTCCCGAGGCACTTGCCCTGTTCCGGAACACCCGGGCCCGGCTCGCCGAGGAGCTGGGCATCGATCCGAGCGACCGGACGCTCCAGGTGTACACCGAGATCCTTCAGGAACCGATGGCGGCGGATTCGCCGCAACGGACCGTAGCGACCGCCGTAGCGACCGGCTTGCCCCACCGGCTGACCAGCTTCGTCGGCCGGGAGGCGGAACTCGCCGGGCTGGGATCGCTGCTCACCACCGCCAGGTTGGTCACCTTGACGGGGCCGGGAGGATCTGGGAAGTCACGGCTGGCGATGGAGACCGCCGCTCTGACGGCCGACCGCTTCCGCGACGGATGTCGCCTGGTGGAACTCGCCGCCGTCGCGCAACCCGAACTCGTCGGCTATGCGGTATCGGCCGCCCTCGGCATCGTGGATGATGCACGCTCGAACAGGACCGAGGCCGATCGCCTACCGCGCCTCCTCCACGCGCTCACCGGCCGCGCAATGCTCCTGATCATCGACAACTGCGAGCATCTGCTGTCCGGCGTCGCGCCGCTGGTCGCCGAGATCCTGCAACGCTGCCCGGGCATCCGCGTCCTGGCCACCAGCCGGGAGCCGCTCGGTGTGCCGGGCGACGTGCTGTACCCGGTGCCCGGACTGGCGCTGCCCGAGCCCGGAGCGGGTGTCGCCGAGGCATCGGCGTCGCCGGCGGTGCGGCTCTTCATCGATCGCGTCAGGGCGGTGCTCCCGGGCTTCGAGCTGGAACCCGGCAACTGCGCGGCGGTCAGCTCGATCTGCCGCCGCCTGGACGGGTTGCCCCTGGCGCTGGAGCTGGCCGCCGTTCGGATGCGAGCGCTGTCGCCGGATGTGCTGGCCGCGGGGCTCGACGACCGATTCCGACTGCTCACCTCCGGTAGCAGAACCGCTCTGCCGCGACACCAGACCCTCCGTGCGGTGGTCGCCTGGAGCTGGGACCAGCTGACCGCTGCCGAGCGCGAGATGGCACGCCGGTTCGCGGTGTTCGCCAGGGGTGCCACCGCCGAGGGTGTCAGGCACGTGTGCGACGGCGACGTGTTGGCGACGCTCGCGTCCCTGGTGGAGAAGTCGCTGGTCGAAATGGCCGACGGCCGCTACCGGATGCTGGAGACGATCCGCGCGTTCGCCGACGAGGAACTGACGGCGGCCGGTGAAGGCGCGGAGGTCCGGCGCAGGCACCTCGACTACTACGCAGCGATGGTCGAGCAAGCCGAGCCGGCGCTGCACACCGCCGCCCAAGCCGAGTGGATCCTGCGGCTCGACGCCGAGCACGACAACTGCACCCACGCGCTGACCTGGGCATTGGAGTCCGGCGACGCCGAAAGCGCACTCCGGCTGTTCGGCAGCTGGGTCTGGTATCTCCTCCAGCGAGGCCACCACGCGGAGCTTGCGAGCTGGCGTCGCAGAGTATTGGCAGCCGCGCCCGACGGCCCGCCGCCCGGTCTCACATCGGCATACCTGGCGTGCGCTTACGCTGCGGACGTCCAGGAGTACCTGGACCCCCAGGAGTGGGCCGAGGTGATGGACCGGTCCGGCACATTCACAGGACTCTACCGACAAGCGCTCCTCGAGGAACGGCCGCCGCATCCCCTGTTCACATTGATCACGGCGTTGCGCGAGTACGAGCAGGGCGCCGTCGAGCCGTTCAGCCACGGTCTCTCGTTCCCCGATCCCTGGCTGGAAGCCCATGCCTTCCTCCTGCGCGGTGGTGCGTTGCTCAACGAAGGCCGATACGACCAGTGCGCGGCCGACCTGGAGGCGGCGGTCACGAGATTCAGGCGCATCGGCGACAAGCGCGGTCTGAGCCGGGCCCTGTTGGCCCTCGCAACGGCGCTGGTGCGGACGGACCGCACGGCCGATGCAGCGCCGCTGATCGCCGAAGCCGCCGAGCCGATCCCCCCATGGGCCGGGGCGGATGAGGCCGTCGCCATCTTCGCCTGGATCGCGCACCTGCACTACTGGAGCGGCAACAGCGATGGCGCCGCCGAGGCACTCGCCCGCGCCCGGTCGCATGTATCACCCGGCCTGCCGCCGGCGGTGCTGGCCGGACTGCAGATCGCTGAGGCCGACGTCGTCCGGCTCCAGGGCGACCCGGTCTCCAGCATCCCGCTGTATGAGGAAGCGTTGCGGGTCGGTGCGGAGGCCGGAGAAGCCGACGACAAGCCCTCCGCCCCGGGTATCTACCCGGCGATCGCCCACGGCATGGTACGCAGGCCCGCGAACGTGCCACGGCCGACGCGTCCGCGTGTGGTCAGGTCCGTCGGCGAGGCCTGGGGACAGCTGTCCTACACCTTCGCGCTGATCCAGGTGGGAGGGCTGGCGGAGGCGGAGGCCCAGTTGGCGATAACCGTGGAGCAGCTGCGCGACGTGTGGAACCTGCCATTGCTGATGAGCGCGGGCGTCGCCCGCGCCGCGCTGAGCCTGGCCGTCGGCGACGCCGAGCACGCGGCAACGATCCTTGGCGCCGTTGGCGCGCTGCACTCCGCGCCCGGTCGCGGCGGCCCCGACACGATCCGAGTCAGCGACGAGGTGCGGGCTGCACTGGGCGAAGCCGGGTTCCAGCGTGCCGCGCTGATCGGCCACTCGATGAGCGCCGACGAGTTCGTCGCTGCGCTCGCCACGGGACCACGGGTTGGCCGTGGAGGAGCGGTGTCGGCGTTGCAGGACGACGGCACGCCGATCCCGTTCGGTGGCCCGCGGGTCAAGAACTCGCTGGCGGGGTCCTGACCGAATGCCCGAAGAATCGGACCGGCTGTCCGCCCGGTGGCCGCTCGCACCATCCGGTACGACCAACTGGCTGCTGGAGCTGTGCGGTGACGGCGTCACGGGGTTCATGCCGCCTGCGAACCTCACGCGGCCTGGGTACTCAATGCCATGTATGAGCACGAGCGTGGGGCCACCTGGATGTCGTGGCACGAGTATCACCAGGCGCGTCTGACAGATAGCAGCATTCCGTCCCATATTGCTGGGATCGACTTCGAAGCCGGGAGCATCGCCACGAGAGGCGGCGTGGGTCGCGCCGAGCACCCTGGCCGCGGCTGGCGGCGGCTGCCTGTCGACTGTCACGTACGTGATCGTTCACACGGCTGCCCTGGGCGGAACTCGCCCGGCGAACCGGCGACCCCGTCGTGCCCGACGGGCTGCTGCCCTCCTTCCACTGGTTCCCGTCGGCCGGGAAGGACGGCAGCTGGCCACTCGACATCTCTCCGCCTGCTGAGGGAAGCCTGGACCGTGAGACCTGGAACCGACTGATAGGCATCCTCGCCGAGCCAGTTCCGCAGGTTCGGACACTCCATGCCTGGCCTACTACAACCCGCTGATCCTCGGGGCCAACGACTTCTACAACCTCCATGTTCGTGCGGGTCACCTCGCCGATGCCGAGATCCTGTACGACAACGCCACGGTCGGCTTCAGCCGGTCCAACCTCTGGGCCGAAGACCGGTCCTGGGGCCTGTGCACCGACTACGACCTGTGGGCCACCAAAGTCGCCGAGCCCCGAGCGCTCATAGAAGCGCTGCTGAACGACGCCGAGATCGAGGCAGTACGACTACCCTCGGCACTTTGACGGACGCCATGCCCGTTGCTTCGGGTCTCAACGACTCTCAGCATTCCGGGCGTTTCTGCCCGGAAGGTTCGTGACGGTGTCACCAGATTGCGAGTTGCTCGCGCCTGGTGTCCCGTCGACGATCTCTCGTTTCCGTCCCCTGAGGGGGTGTTGCGCCAGCCGCCCGCGTCCTCTGGGCGGTAATCGCTCCTGGGCCGGTGCGCTGACTGCGATTTGCGTCCGCCAAGGCCGCAGACCTCCGAGCCCTCGTCGAAGAGCTGCTGAAAATCGAGGCGGTGACACGCTGATCCGGGATGCACGCAACGTCTCGGGCTCGATCCCCAGGCACCGATCACCGCATGAGGACGGCGCTGGCAACTCTTGTCAGGGAATTGCCAGCACCCGGTGCGACCTTGGCAGGGAGATCGCCGAGAGCGTCGCCTGATGACACGGCGACGCTCAATGTCGACCGACATGCCTGTCGTCCATAGCCGACTCAAGATCGAGCCCACCCGATGAGCTCACGAACCCCAAGGCTTGAAATGAACACTGCGGACGCACTTCCCCTCGCCGGTCGCACAGCGATCGTCACCGGCGCCGCCAGCGGAATGGGAGCCGCCACTGCGCGGCTGCTGGCCGCCCGAGGCGCCCGGGTCGCACTGCTGGCCCGCCGTGCCGAGCGCCTCGTCGACCTCGCCGATGAGATCGAGAAGGACGGTGGAGTCGCACTCGCTGTGCCGACCGATGTGACCAGCACGGAGTCGGTCGCTGCGGCCGCGGCGCTGATCCGGGACGATTTCGGCCCGGTGGACCTGGTGGTGAACGCCGCCGGCACGATGTTGCCCAACCCGATCGATGACGGCCGTGCGGACGAATGGACCCGCATGATCGACACCAACGTCACCGGTGTCCTGCGCCTGACCAAGGAATTCACCCCTGACCTGCTGGCCGCCGCGGACGCGGGGCGGGCTGCGGACCTGGTGAACATCTCCTCGATCGGCGCCCACGTGACCTTCCCCAACTACGCCGTCTACGGCGCGACCAAGGCCGCGCTCACCCAGCTGTCGGCGAACCTGCGCACCGAGTTCGGGCCCAGGAACGTCCGGGTGACCAACATCGAACCCGGACTGACGGACACCGAACTGGGCAGCCACATCGACAACGCCGAACTGTCCGGCCAGCTCGACCAGATGTTCGACCTCATCGGCCCGCTGACCGCCGAGGAGATCGCGGAAGTGGTCGCCTTCGCCGTCGCCCAGCCCAGGCACGTCAACCTACGCCAGATCATCGTGTTGCCAACCCGTCAAGCCTGAATGAACGACCTCTTACGTCGAACAGGACGAGAACGTTGAACAAGCCCGAGCAAAGCCCGGCAGAAGACCGGCTGGCGGTCATCGAGGTGTGCACGCGGATGGCGTGGCACACCGATCGCCGCGAATGGACGGAGCTCCGCGGGGTCTTCGCGGAGAAAGTGAGGCTCGACTACACGAGCCTGAACGGTGGCGGGGCCGTCGAGCTGACCCCCGACCAGATCGTCGGCGGCTGGTCGGAGCTGCTGGGGGCGCTGGACGCGACCCAGCATCTGACCACCAACCATCTCGTCACGGTGGACGGGGACGCCGCCGTGTGCACGGCGTCGTTCCAGGCGACGCATCTGCTGGCGAACCCGTTCGGCGCGCCGTTGTGGACCCTCGGCGGGACCTACCGCTTCGACCTGGTACGCCGCAACGGACCGTGGCTGATCGCCGGTGTGGTCATGACCGCGGTCTGGGCTGACGGGAACAAGGACCTGCTGACACTGGCAGCGGCGGCTCCGCAGTAACGAACAACCCGCTAGGAGTACCGATGAACGTCCACGTCGAGACCGTTGAGTTCGACAGCGAGGGCGCGAGGCTGCGCGGCAAGCTCTTCCTGCCCGACAGCGACGCCGGGCCACTGCCGGGCGTCGTGGTGGCCGGCACCTGGACCAGCGTCAAGGAGCAGATGGCCGACCGCTACGCTCGCCGGCTGGCCGAGCACGGCCTCGCAGCCCTGTCTTTCGACTTCACCGGCTACGGGGAATCCGAAGGCGAGCCACGCGAGACCGAGATACCCGAGAAGAAGATCGCCGACATCCGCAGTGCGCTGACCTTCCTGGTCGGCCATGGATCGGTGGACCGCGAGCGGATCGGAGCGCTCGGGATCTGCGCCGCCGCCATGTACATGAGCGCGAGCGCCGCCGCCGACTCGCGGATCCGTTCGCTCGCACTCGTCGCACCGTGGCTGCATGATGCGGCAATCTGTGCCGAGGTGTACGGCGGCGAGGCGGGCGTCCAGGAGAAACTGGCCATCGGGCGTGAGGCGCGGGAGATCTACGAACGAACCGGGCAAGTCGAGTACGTGCCTGTGGTCAGCAGCACCGACCCGCGGGCTGCGATGCCGTTCGACATCGACTTCTACCTCAACCCCCAGCGAGGCGGCATCCCCGAGTGGGGCAACCGGTTCGCGCTCATGGCCTGGCCCAGCTGGTTGACTTTCGACTCCGTCGCGCTCGCGCCGAAGATCGAGGTTCCGACGCTGCTGGTGCACAGCGAGGACGCAGCCATCCCCGACGGGGCGCGTCGATTCCATGCCGGGCTGACCGGCCCGCGGCAGTTTGTGTGGACGACCGGCACGCAGTTCGACATCTACGACCAGGAGCCGAACGTGACGTTCGCCGTGAAAGCCGCCGCGGCGCATCTTCTCAAAACTTTGTGACAGCGCTCCGTGGCCCCCCGGCGGCGCCCCTCCGGCGCCGCCGCTTCCAGAACATCTCTAGGGAACCATGATGATCCTTGTGACAGGAGCTTCCGGACACGTCGGAAGCGAGTTGGTAAAACTGCTCGCCAATGGGAAACGGCCGGTGCGAGCACTTATTCGCGATGTCGAAACGATCCGGTCGAGCCGGGGTGTCGAATACGTGAGCGGCGATCTGAACCGCCCGGAGACGCTGGCCGGCGTGTTCGCCGGAGTCGAAGCGCTGTTCCTGCTGGGCGGATTCGCCGACATGCCCGGCGTGCTGGCCCAAGCCCGGAAAGCGGGGGTGGCCCACGTCGTCCTGCTGTCCTCGCGCTCGGTGGTCGGCGGCAAGCCCGACAACGCCGTTGTCCGGATGCACAGGACGTCCGAGGCGGCGGTCCATGAATCCGGCCTGGGCTGGACCGTGTTGCGGCCCAGCGGCTTCATGTCCAATACCCTGCAGTGGCGGGCACAACTGCAGGCCGGTGACGTCGTGCGCGTGCCTTTCGCCGATGTTCCGATCGCCGCCATCGATCCGCGCGACATCGCCGCCGTCGCGGCAGCGGTGCTGGGCCGGCAGGCACACTACGGTCTCAGCCATGCGCTCAGCGGCCCTGTGGCTCTGCGCCCCGCCGACCAGTTGGCGATCCTGGCCCAGGTCCTGCGCCGGCCGTTGCGTCTGGAGGCCCAGCCCGACGACGAAGCGAGAACCGAGATGAGTCGGACCACACCATCGGAGTTCGTCGACGCCTTCTTCCGGTTCTTCGTCGAGGGCGAGTTCGACGACACGCCGATCCTGCCAACCGTGGAAGACCTCACCGGCCGCCCGCCCCGCAGCTTCGCCGAATGGGCCACAGTCCACGCAGCCGCCTTCAGCTGAGGGGCAGCCGCCTTCAGCCGAGGGCCGACATGCGATGGCGGCGGCCTGGCGCCGTCTGCGGAATCCCAGGTCTCGAGTCCTGAGCGCTAGGAGATCACAATGCCCATAAACAACTCATGGCCGCCGGTGGCTTTCGCCGGCCACAGCGACTTCATCGCCGCGCGTGCCACCGGCATGACCAGCGAGGACGTCGACCTGCGGTGGCAAGCGTTCTTGAGGCGCTTCGATCTTGAACATACTTTCCGTTTCGTAAAGCGGACGCTCGGCTGGACCCGTCCCAGGCTCCGTACTCCCGAGGCCGCGGACCGGTGGACGTGGCTCGTGATCGCGGCGCATACCCAGCTCCGGCTCACCCGCGAGGCCGCCGCCGATCTCCGCCGCCCCTGGGAGAAGCGGGCCGAGCCCGCCCGGCTCACCCCGGCCGGCGTCCGCCGGGGGTTCAGGAACCTCCGCCCTCACCTGCACAGTCCGGCCCGTGCACCCAAACCCTCAACCCCCGGCCCAGGACGCCCACTTGGCTCGAAGAACCAGCGAACCGCCACCCGTTACGACGTGGGCAAATCGACCAGACGCCCTGAAAGCATCGCTGAACGTAATCAACTCAAAGCTCACAAACCATGAAAAACAAGCTTAGGCGTGAACGGCCCGAGCCCCTATGGGAATGGGCCGTTGCCCGCATGTTACTGCGTGGTTGCCGATCTCCGAGAAGCTCGATGCGTCAGGGGCCGGCCAGCCGCGTGGGGTCACCTCACCGCGCACCACCTTGACACCAACCATCGGCGATATGGCTGAACGTCCAGTCAGGTCATCATTCTCGAACTGCAGTTGGGGGAATCTTGAACGCTCGAATCAGGTGTGCCGCACGGGTCACCATCGGTCTGGCGGCCGCCGCGCTGGTACTGCCGTCGGCCTCAGCAGACGCAGTCAGCAACCCGCCGGGCAGCGGGGGTGCCGACTACGGCAACTCCCTCAGCAAGGGGGACACCCTCTACGCGGACAGCTACATCTGGCAAATAGAGGCCTACAACGGCCACTACATGAAGCTGGTCATGCAGTCCGACGGGAACCTCGTGGAGTACGCCTCGGACGACGACTCGGGCACCCTCCCCTGGCGGGTGTGCTGGGCGTCCGGCACCTACGGCTCCGGGGCGGATCACGCCACATACCAGCAGGACGGGAACTTCGTCGTCTACACCCCCGACAACACCCCCGTGTGGGCGAGCAACACCCAGTGGAAGCCCGGATCGACCGTCAACATCAACCCGTTCGGCAAGGTGTACGTCGGCACCACGCCCCTCACCGACGTGTGCGTCTGAACGACACCGTGAAGCCGCTCAGCCACATGTGATGGGGAGGCCCCCGGACGGCGGCTGAGCGGCAGCCGTCCGGGGGCCTCCCAATCCAAGCAAGCGGAACACCTAGGCGTGCCGGACGGCACGCCTACCCACCTTCGGAAGGACACTCATGCGCACAACGCGTATAGCCAAGATCGTCGGAGTGGCCGCGCTGGCCGCCGCAGCGGTACTTCCGCCGGGCACGGCGCACGCGAGCAGCAGCCCGCCGGGCAGCGGGGGTGCCGACTACGGCGAGTCCCTCGGTAAAGGGGACACCCTCTACGCGGACAGTTACATCGGGCGTACGGTCACCGTCAACAGCGGCAACTACGTTTTCTTGGAAATGCAGTCGGACGGGAACCTGGTGGAGTACCTCTCGTCTGACGCCATGGGAGGCGGCCCCTGGCGGGTGTGCTGGGCGTCCGGCACGGCTGGCTCCGGGGCGGATCACGCCATCTACCAGCAGGACGGGAACTTCGTCGTCTACACCCCCGACAACACCCCCGTGTGGGCGAGCAACACCCAGTGGAAAGCCGGATCGACCGTCGACATCAATGGGTGGGGCGTGGTGTACGTCGGCACCACGCCGATCAACAACCAGTGCTCCTGAATGACACCGTGAAGCTGCTCAGCGGAGCCCCAAAGGGATGGGGAAACCCCCGGGACGGCGGCTGCGCGGTAGCCGTCCAGGGTCTCCCCCTTCCGGGGAAGCAGAACGTCTCGGCGTGTCGTCCGGCACGCCTACATTCGCCCATCACCTTCAGGGGGACACCCATGCGCCCAACCAACATAACCAAGATCGCCGGTGTGGCCGCAGCCATCGCGGCGCTGATGTTCGCAATCAACAGCGGCGCCTCGGCCGCCGCAGGGGACTCCTACCTCAACCGGGGGGACTCCCTGCTCCGGCCACTGGACATCCACCGTCTCGACAGCAGCGGCCACCTGATGTTCTTGAAGATGCAGTGGGACGGCAACCTGGTGGAGTACATCGCATCCGACAGCCAAGACAGCGGTCCCTGGAAGGCGTGCTGGGCGTCCGGCACCTACGGCTCCGGCGGGACTCACGCCGACTACCAGTACGACGGGAACTTCGTCGTCTACACCGACTCAGGAACTCCCGTGTGGGCCAGCAACACCCAGTGGGGCAGCGGATCGAGCGTCGACATCAACTCGCAGGGCGTGATCTACGTCGGCACCACGCCGATCTCCGGCTCCTGCCAGTGGTGATGACCTCGATCCCAGGTGAGAGCCGGCACTCTCGTCGCTGAGCATCACCCGCTCTCGTACTCGCCGACAACGCTGCACGCACGGCGCCACCCTTCCCCCATTCCATTTCAACCGACGCCCTGGGGCCGCCACGGCCCAAGGGGTCTACGAGGGAGTCATCATGATTGTCCGCAAGCGTCTCACCGCTGTTCTTGCCGTCGCCGCCATGTGCGGGGCCGCGCTTACTGCCGCAACCGGTACCGCGAATGCCGCCACCGGCGCCTCCTACATTAGTGAGTGGCAGAACGGATTCCAGGTCTACTGTGTGCAGGTTGGCATCAACTGGGCCAGCTGGAGCAGCGCTTACGTATCCAACGTCGACGGCTCGTTCGGACCCGACACTCTCGCGCAGGTGAAGCAGTTCCAGCATGACTCCGGCCTTTACCCGGACGGCGTGGTTGGGCAGGACACCGGCGACAAGCTCTGGCAAGCACTGCAGGTTGCGATCTCCACGAACGGCAACATCACCACCAAGTACGGAGTCCCCCTGGGCAACTGCTACGAGGTGCTTCCCACCCACAGCTGACGTGTCCCAGCCGCCGGAGCTCACCCTGACCTGCGCTGGCGCTGACCGGCCACAAGGTCGGCGATGCCCGCCTCGGGCGGCCGGCTGCGCGATGGTGAACGTGCTGAGCTGGAGCGGCTGCGTCGGGAGATGAGCGAGAAGAACAAGCGCATCCGCGAGCTGGAGATGGAACGTGATGTCTTCAAACGCTGCATGGCCTCCGGACGTCGTGCTGCTGCACATCGGCATCAACGATCTCAACGACAACCTCTCTGCCGGGGCCGGCGACCGGGCGACGGCGCTCGTCAACCGGATCTTCGCCGACCGGCCGGGGGTCACCGTCATCATGCAGGGCCTCCTCCCGAACACACCCGGCTGGCCGGCGCAGAGCGATATGTCGGGCGAGATCACCACGTACAACAACAAGCTCCGACAGTTGCAGGCGAGCGAACAGCAAGCCGGCAACCGCTTCAGCTTCGTCGAGGGGCCCGCGCTGACCAGTGCGCAGATGAACGACGGGCTGCACCCGAACGACAGCGGTTACGCGCTGATGGCGCAGAACTTCTCCACCGCACTGGACCAGGCCTACACCGATCACTGGTTCACTGGCGGCCCTGCGTCCACGAGCTGGCCGACGCCGCCGGACACGGTGCGCCTGGTGAACCGCACGCCTGACGGTGGGCTGCACAACGCTGAGGGCGACTACGCCGCCAAGCGGTGGAGCACGTGGAGCGACCTGGGGGCCACCGGGATCAAGGAGGTGACCAGCGCTGCGACCGGCTCGGTGAACCACATCTTCGCGATCGGCAGCGACAACCGGGTCTACGAGAAGGACGGCGACTACTCCACGGGCCAGTGGTCCGGCTGGTTCCAGCCCGAGAACAGCCCGACGGCCACCACGATCACCGCCTCCTCCGGGTGCGGCCAGACCGTGCACCTGGTCATCGTCGGGACCGACGGACACCTGTACAACTCCGACGGCGACTACGCGGCCGGTCACTGGAACGGCTGGACCGACCACGGTGGCGGCACCTGGAAGCGGCTCGCCAGCGCCACGACGGCCGACAACGTGAACCATATCTTCGCGCTCGACGGCAACAACCAGCTCCAGGAACTCGACGCCAACTACCGCACCGGCAACTGGAGCTCCTGGGCAACCCCGGCCAGCGGCTTCACCGGCACCGACGGCACAGCAGCCGCGAACGGCGACACCGTGCACCTCGGCGCCATCGGCACCGACGGCAACTGGTACAACGCCGAAGGGAACTTCGACGCCAGCACCTGGACCAACTGAACCAATATGGGCGGCGGCAACCTCACCCGCACCGCCAGCGCCACCGCAAACCACGTCAACCACCTCTTCGCCGTCACCAGCAGCAACCAGCTGATCGAACGCGACGGCGAATACTCCACCGGCGCTTGGACCACCTGGGTCACCCCCCAGCGGCGGCGCCTCCTCGGCTAGCGTCACCGCGTCCTTCACCAACTGAGCGGGCTCGTAACGGGCGTGATCGCGGGGCGGCGGGTGCGGGACCGCCAGCCTCCTGGAGCGCCGCTGAGTCCCTTGAATTGAGTCGACCTCAATGACAGCGGCGGACGTGTTGATCTCGTTGTCGGCCTGGTAGGTGGGGGCGTCGTAACGAAATGTCACGCTGCACCGGCATCGCGCCATGGAGCGAAAGGACCAGCAGGAAATGATTCTGGTCACGGGAGCCTCTGGCCACGTCGGCGGAGAGCTGGTCGATCAATTCGTCGAGCGGGGACGGCCGGTGCGGGCGCATGTCCGCGACCTGCGGAAGACGGCGCCGCGGCACGGGGTCGAGGTCGTGGAAGGCGATCTCAACTCGCCTGAGACACTCACCGAAGTCCTGGCTGATGTCGACGGCGTGTTCCTGTTGGGTGGATTCGAGGACATGGCCGGGGTGCTGAGCCAGGCGAAGGCCGCGGGCATGGGTCATGTCGTTGTGCTGTCGTCGAGGTCGGTGGTCGCCGGCCGTCCCGACAATGCGGTCGTAGCGATGCACCTGAACTCCGAGGCAGCGGTTGGCGGGTCCGGGCTTGGCTGGACAGTTCTACGGCCCAGCGGCTTCATGTCCAACACCTCCGGGTGGCGGTCCCAACTCCGGTCGGGTGACATCGTCCGCGCCCCCTTCGCCGGGGTGCCGATCGCCGCCATCGACCCGCACGGCATCGCAGCGGTATGCCGGGCACGGAACGAGGACAGAAGCGGGGACGTGTGAGTGTGAGAGCGAAACAGCACCTGGCGCTGGGGGCCTTGGCCCTGGGCGCGTTCGTGATCGGGACGGCCGAACTGGTGATCGTGGGGATCCTGGACCTGGTCGCCACGGATCTGCGGGTAGGGGTCGGCACCGCGGGCCTGCTGGTCACTGCGTACGCACTGGGGATCTCGCTCGGCGGGCCCCTCCTCACCATTGCGACCCTGCGATTCAGTCGGCGCCGGATGCTGCTGCTGGCCCTGGCGGCCTATGTCGCGGGCAACGCGCTGGTGATCGTGGCGACGGGCTTCGGGCTCTTCGTCCTCGCCCGGGTCGTGACCGGCTCCCTGCACGGCCTGTTCATCGGTGTCGCGTCCGTGGTGGCCGCGCGGCTGGTTCCGCCCGAGCACCGGGGGCGCGCGATGTCGATGGTCTTCGGCGGTATCGCGGTCTCCACCGTGCTGGGAGTACCGCTGGGCACCGTGATCGGCCGGGAACTGGGCTGGCAGGCTGCTTTCGTCGGCATCGTCGCGCTCGGGGTCGTGGCCTTCGTCGCGACGCTGTTTCTGGTCCCGCCGGTCGGGGAGGCAAGAGCGGCTGGCTTCAGTACCCAGGCCCGCTCGGCCTTCGCGCCGCGCGTGCTGGCCATGCTCGGTGTCGGACTGCTGCTGCTGGGCGGCCAGTTCACCGCCTTCACCTATCTCGCCACCTACCTGGAGAAGGTCACTGGCATCTCCGGGTCGATGGTGAGCGTGTTCCTGCTGGCGTACGGCATCGCTAGCGCCCTAGGTACCTTCGGCGGCGGCAGGCTCGCCGACCGGGGCCCCGATGCTGTGCTTTTGGTGGCGAACGTGACGCTGATCCTCGCCCTGGGCGTGTTGTATCTCGGTGGTTCGATACCGGTCCTCGCGGCCGTGGCGCTGGCCGTCTGGGGTCTGGTCGGGTTCGGGCTCGTGCCTTCCTTGCAGCTGCGCGTCGTAAGCCTCGCCGGGCCGGGCGCCGACCTCGCCGCCACGCTCGGAGCGTCGGCGGTGAATGCCGGGATCGCGGTGGGCGCGTTCGCCGGCGGCCGGGCGGAGGCGGGGCACGGGGCCTCCGCCACCGTCGTGACCGCCCTGGTGATCTGCGCTGCGGCGCTGCCCGCCACCTGGGCGACCCGCTACCTCACATCGCGGCCCGGTGAAGTGACGATCGATGCGGCCGGGACGGCCAGCCTCAAGGAGGTCCGATGAGCACCGGCGGCGACCCCGGACACGCAGAGTCGAAGCCCGTGCAGTCAAAGCCCGTGGACTCGAGGCACGCGGACTTCATGTCGGCTCTCGTGACCGAGCACTTCGTGCTCCAGTCGGCGGCGTCCACCACGGTCAGCGAGGCGACCGGCCGGGCCTCGCTCTACCTGTCGGCGCTGTCCAGCTCGCTGGTGGCAATGGGGTTCGCCGCGCAGTCGCCGCACATCTTCGTGCCGTTCATGGCGATCGTGCTCCCAGCGCTGCTGATCACGGGGGTCTTCACCACGGTCCGGCTCGTCGACACCGGTGTCCAGAACCTCCAGTACCTCGCGGGAATCGCCCGCATCCGCGAGTACTACCGCGGGCTGGACCCCGCCACAGCCCGCTACTTCACCCAGTGGGGACAGACCGATGGCGACGAGAGCAGCGAGGCCCTCGCCTCGCTCGCGCTCAAACGCAGCCCATTGGTGGGCCTGTTCACGACTGCGAGCATGATCGCCGCCGTCAACAGTCTCATCGCCGGTGCGAGCGCCGTACTGGCCGGCGTGCTGATCACCGGCCGCGACCACACCGCGATCCTCATCCCGCTGGGGCTTTTGCTCGCCGCACTCTGCATGACGGCCTTCTGCCGGTATCAGGACTCCCGGTATCGGGCCCTGGAACGAAAGGAATAGAGAGAAATGATTCTGGTCACGGGGGCCTCCGGCCATGTCAATCCCCTCGCAGCGTGGAGACGATCTATGTGGCCAGTCCCTCTGCGAGGGTGGCTCGGTACTCGCGTTCGTAGTCGATCGGGCTCTTGAACCTGCATACGCTGTGTAGCCGCCTGGTGTTGTAGAAGTCGGTGATCCAGGTGGCGATCTTGATGCGGGCCTCGGTGCGGGTGCGGAAGGTGTGCCTGTGGACGTACTCGACCTTGAGGACGCTGTTGAACGCCTCACTCACGGCGTTATCGAAGCAAGATCCGACTCTGCCCATCGACTGCACGATGCCCATCTTGCGGCAGGCCGGCTTGAACTTCCGGGAGCAGTATTCGCTGCCGCTGTCGGTGTGCATGATCACGCCGCGGACATCGCCGCCCTGGTGGCCGCGGCCATGTTGAGTGAGGCCACCACCAGCTCGGCGTCGTGCCGGGCGCCCATCGCAGTAGCCGAGCAGCCGTCGGGAGAACAGGTCGATCACGGTGGCGAGGTAGAGCTTGCCCTCGCCGGTGTCGATCTCGGTCATGTCGCCTGCCCAGACGAGGTCGGGCTCCTCGGCGGTGAAGTCCCGGCGTACGAAGTCCGGGGCCGCGGGCCGCCTGCCCGGCCTGGTCAGTGACCGTCGCCGGCGAACCTTCCGTCCGGCCGGCCCGAGCTCGGCCATCAGCTTCGCGACGGTGTTCACCGACACCCGCCAGCCCCGGCGGATCAGCTCGATGAACACCTTCGGCGAGCCGTAAGTGCCCCCGGAGCCGCGGAAGATCTCCTCGATGTCCTCCGCCAGGTGCTGCCGCCGCGTCTCCCGCGCGGTAGGCGGGCGGCCGCGCCACTTGTAAAACCACGACTCCGACACCCCCAACGCCCGGCAGGCGGTGCGGAATGAAACGGGTCTGCTGCACACTCTGCGTCAGCCTGGTTCCGGTGGTGGTGGCGGTGCTGGTGACCGTCAGGGGACCGTCGCTGGCGGCGCCCGGCGCGACCCGTTCCAGATGGGTGACCATCTGCGCGAGCCAGGGGTGGCGGTACTTCAGCACCGCGTCCTGGAGGCGCGCGCCACCTGGACCATGTCGAGGTCGGGGTCGCGACCACCGCCGCCCAGTCACCTGTGGTGATGTGCTCGCCCTCATCGGCCCACCACCGCGTACGCCTGGTGATGTGTACGTCGTAACCCATGCCGCCACGGCAGGGGGCACCACCGACATGACTCATCGCCGCCAGCGGCGCTTCTTCCCCCGGTCGGCGGTGTCCCGGCGCTGGCGGCACGCGCGGGACTCCTTCGGGTTGCCCATGGCGTCATGGACGTCGGCGAGGACGGTCAGGGCGCGGCTGAGGGCAGGCCCGTAGTCGCTGTCGTGCCTGAGCAGCGTCTCGTATGTCTCCGCCGCGGCATTCGCGGCCGCGAGCGCGGCCCCCAGTTCACGGCCCGCGCGCAGGCACTGTGCGGCGAAGGACAGCTGCAACGAGCAGCGGCGCAGCAGGTACTCCTCCGGGTCGTCCGCGGCGAGTGCCTCAAGGACGCGCAGGCATTCCGTCCCGCTGCGCAGCATGTCGTCGGTGCGCCCGAGTTTCTCGTAGTCCTCGGACAGGACACGCAAGGCGGAGGCGAGCCGGTCGACGGCCGCGCTCCGGCCGGTCCGCTCAGCCACCAGTCGGTGGAAGCCGGCCGCTTCCTCCATGCGCACAACGGCCTCCTCCACCTGCCCCGCCTGGGAGTGGTAGAGGGCCAGGTTGTGCACGGCGGCCGACAGGTACTCACCGAACGCCGAGGGGTTGGCGTCCGTCAGCAGACGGTAGTCCAGGACGGCGTCCTTCGCGGGCTCCAGTGCTTCCTCATGGCGTCCTGACTCCGCGAGCGACTGCGCCATGTCCTCCAGGACGCTTGCCACATGCGCGACGTCGACCGCCCGGCCCAGGGAGAACAACGCCCTGTGGAGATCGACCGCCTCTCTCCACGTGTCCACGGCCTCGTCCACGCGTCCGGCCTCGGCGAGCAGGCTGCCGAGCCATTCCAGGCGCTCGAGCAGTCCGCCGCCGAACTCGTACGGATCGAACTCGTGCATGCGCTTGGTGAGGGCGACGGCCTCGCGGGCGTACGGCAGTGCCTCGTCGGGCCGGCCGAGCCTGGCGAGCGCGTGCGAGAGCCCGGACAGAACGGGGGGAACCAGCGGCAGGTCGACCTGCGGGGTCGCCTCCGCCATGGTCCTGGCCAGGTCCAGCGCGACGGTGAGGACCTTCAGCGCCTCGTCGGGCCGGTCGTCTTCGCTGTAGTAGTTCCCGACCTGGCACAAGGCGTCGGTGAAATTGTGCAGGTGCGGTATCGCCTGCCTGGCCGGGCGCCCGGAGACGAGGTCGTTGTAGCAGCTCGCCGCCATTTCCGCGTAATCCAGCGCCGCTTCCTTGTCGCCAGTCCGCTCGAACATCGTGGCCTGCCACGACAGAGCCGCGGCGAAGGCGGGCTTGTACCGGTCCTCGTCGCCGCGGACCAGCGTCCTGAGGATCTTCACGGCGGTCGCCGAGGGCTCCACGGCCTCCTCGGTGCTGCCGACGTTGACGAGCGCCCTGCTCAGTTGCATCAGGCTCGCCGAGTGGTTGTGCCAGTCGTCGCCGTCCGGCTCTCCGGCGACGATGGTCTCGCTGAGTTGCACCGCCTTGGACGCCGCCTGCAGCGCGTCGTGGTGCCGGGAGGCGAAGGCCAGACGGATCGAAAGGCGGTGCCAGGTGCGGGCCTGCTCGGAGGTGTCGAGGGTCGCCGTCAGCTTGTGCCGCGCGGCCCGCTCGTGCAGTTCGGCGTAGCCGAAGTCGATCTCGTAGTGGCGGGTGTTGCCTGTGACCGACTGGAAACGGCGGTCAATGCGGTCGACCAGCTCGAAGTCGAGCTCCGGGACGGCGGCCAGCGAGGCCAGCGCCGCGCTGCCCGCCTCGAGCGCGAGATCGGGATCCGCGCGCAGGGCGGGGAACAGGTGCCGGTGGCCCACGTGCGGCCAGCGGCCGGCGGCTTCCGCGAGGAACGTCACCGCGCGTGGCGTCCAACCGGGCACCTGCGGGGCCTCTCTTCCGAGGGCGGACTCGGCGTCCCCGCGTGAGAACAGGGCCGCCACACTCCGGGCACACCATTCGTCGATCCCGTAGGCGGTGACAGGACTGCCGGGCAGGCTCAGCCCGAGGAAGTCCTCGGCAAGACGGTCCGGCAGGAGCGGTTCGAGCACCTGGGAACCGGCGGGGTCGGTGGGCGGGTAGCACAGGGCGTGGTCGGCGAGCAACCGGCCGGTGTCGGACCCGGGGAACAGCCTCCGTAGCAGCGTCTCGCCGGCTGCACGGGGAAGGGCGCCGGTCAGGACGGCGGTGAACACCAGCCGGGACATGACGTGGTCGGGGGTACGGTGCGGCAGGCCGTGAGCCGCGTTCTCGTGGAGCTGCCGCCAGTTCTCGTGCTCGCGGTCGAGGAGGTAGGCGACCAGTCCCGTCATGTCCGTGGGGGCCCTGCGGCCGTGTGCCGCCGCGTCGACGGTGACGAGGGCGGCCATCTGCACGGCCAGCGTCAGCCCGAAGTCCTCGCTGTCGAGGGAATCCGGCGGACCGGCAGAGGCGATGTCGCCGACTCCCTCGTAGTGCGCGCGGAAGCAGGCGAGGGCGGTGGTGAACATGTGTGCCCTGTCGTCGCCGGAGGCCGGAAGGGACGGCAGGAGCTGGTCCGAGGTGTGGGCGTTCACGCGCAGGCGGTCGAGCTGTCCTCGAAGGGCGGGCCATCCCTGCACAGTCCTGCCGATCAGCAGGACCCGGGTCGGGACCTTCCCGTGCAGCAGCCTGTTGTGGAACAGCCAGCTCAGATGGGAGGCGGGCCACCGGTCGGCGTAGTCGACCAGCACCAGCAGGCCCTGGTGGCCGTCCAGCCGCAGATCCTGGCTCCCCGCAGGTCCCGGCGCGGTGTCCGTGCCGTGCACGGCTTTGACGACCTTCCAGCCGGCGGCCTGGGAATCGGCCGCGAGCCTGGCGGCCAGGCGGGTCTTGCCCTGACCACCCGGCCCGTGCAGCCAGCGGACGGCGAGTCTGGAGGGCTGGTCCCGCCAGGCCGTCAGGTCGGCCAGCTCCGCTTTCCGGCCGGTGAACGCGACGATCTCCGCGCGGGCGTCCAGCATGCGGCTGGGCTGAGCGCAAAGCCACTGCGACTCGAGGCTGGTGACCGCCTGATACGTGAACAGCAGGTACACCGGAGTGCCGTTGCCGAACACGTGGATGTCGGCGCCCAGCGCCCCATAGGCGTAGCCGCTTTCCGCACGCACTTCCTGCCATGCCGAGGCGGGAGCACCGGGTCCGAGGACGGGGCCGGGTACGGGTTCGAATCCGGGCCCTGGCACAGTCACGGGCGGCCGTCCGTCGGCGTACCACGCTCGGCGTCGGGGTTCGCGGCCGCTGGGGGCACATGAGTGACGGAGTGGTGAATCACGTTTCCCCCCTGCGCCGCGAACACCGTCCCCTGGTCGCGAGCGACATTGGTCTGGTACCAGGCCGCGGCCCGCTCCTGCGTTCCGATCTCCGCGAGGATCTGCCGCAGTTCGCCTTCCAGCTCCGGATGCGCGTCGAGCAGGTCGGCCAGCTCCAGCTGCCAGGAACCGGCCAGCTGCGCCCGTGCCCGGTCCTGGTCGGCCGCCCGGGCGACCTGGTTCGCACCCCGCTCCAACTGCGCCACCAGCACCTCGGCCTCGTCCCCCTGATGGCGTCGCAGCCAGCGCACGAACAGGTTCTTGCACGCCGCCCACGCGTCTGTCGCCATGCTGGTGACGAGAACTGTCGCGGCGGAAACGGCGAGATCCGTAGCCGGATCCGGCATGTGTCCTCCCTCAGGTCGAACTCCATTGCCCACCAGGCTACTTGTGGGCACAGCCGGAGGTCAGTCAGACCGCACCCGGTGAATCCGTCGACGTCCTGGTCACCGAGAACACGAACCTCAAGCACCGTGTCCAGCAGCTCACCCGGGACCACCGACTGCTGCAGGAGCGACTCGAAGGAGCCCGTTCAAACCTGCGCTTCGCCGACAAACGAGTCACCGATCTTGAGATGCAGGTCCTGGAGCTCCAGCGGGCAGCCCCCGGTAGCGAGGGCCCGCAGGCCGGAAAGCGGCCCGGCTGACGTCCGTGGCATGCGCCCGTGTGACTGAGCGCGCTAGTTGGCCACTCTGAGCATCACCATTGGCCACACACCCTGACCCGCACTGTTAGTGTGATTGATCGCGATAGTTGTCACTTGGACGAGGTAACTGTCACCAGCTTCCGGTGCCGCGAGGGTGGGGGCGGCCGGCCAGCGGCTTGGCGGCTTTCCCTTCGACGCCCGGGTCGGCGAGTTGGTCGATCCAACCGGTGGCGACGTCGCGCACTTCGGTGGCGAGGATGGGCTGCAGCGGCAGGACGAGGTCGCGCAGCAGCGCGTCGAGGTGGGCGTGCTGATCGACGCGCAGGCTCTCACCGCTGCAGTTCGACCGCATCAACTTCCTGGGCTCGGCCGCTAGGTGTTCTTCGGCCCGGCCGAAGACGGACGTCGGCCGCTGCGCCAGCCGTTGGCCCACGAGGAGGACGGCGAGTTGTGACACGACGGAGTCGGCACGCGCGAACGGAGTCTTCCGAGGTGGTGCTGGTGGGGCAGTCGTCCGACCGGGTGCGCGGCCGTTACGTCCGCCGCCCCCGGGCTGCATCGAAGGAGGGTAGATCTGGGGCCGATGCCGGTGGCAGCGATGCGGAAGCCAGCAGGCTGAGCTTTTCGGCGCTGTCGGATCCGGGCTGCGGGTGGTAGATGACGAGCATCATCGCGTTGGTCCCGTTGAGGAGGAGCTTCTCGCGGTCAAGGGTGATCGGCCCTACCTGGGGATGCTCGAACGTGAGGGAAACTGCGGTGCGCCGGGTTGCCACGTCGTGTCGGGCCCACAGCTGGCGGAACCGCGGACTGGCGACCGAAAGCTCCCCGACCAGCTCGACCACGCGCGGGTCGTCGGCATCGGTCCCCACCGAGTTGCGGAAGCTCGCCACCAGGCCGGCCGTCGTGCGCTCCCACTCGGGGAACATGGCCGCCTCGGCCTGATCCAGGAAGACGTCCTTGAGGCGGTTGCGGCCCGGTACCAGGCGTGGTGAGAACGCTGTGGTCCACTGGTTGGCGGCGAGCACGTCGAGGTAGCGGCCCTCCACGAACGCCGGCAGGCCAAGGGTGTGCACCAGCCGCGCGACGCTGGGCGGGACGATCTCACGCTGCGGACGCCGACGAGTGCGCTTTGGCTTGTCGGCGGCGAGGGTGAGCAGGTAGGCGTCGTCATCGAGCTGCAGGACCCGGGCGATGGACTGAAGCACCTGGACCGAGGGATTGCGGTCGCGGCCCTGCTCCAGGCGCAGGTAGTACTCGGCACTGATGCCCGAGAGCATCGCCACTTCCTCGCGGCGCAGGCCCGGAACGCGGCGCCGCCCGATGACCGGGATGCCGACCTGCTCGGGGGTGACCAGCTCGCGCCGGGCACGGAGGTACTCACCCAGAAGATTCGGCTCCTCGCTCATACCCGCCAGCTTAAGCAGGAAGCGGGCCGGGTGCCTGGTCCCCGCGCTACCAGTGTCAGCGGGGGGGGCTGCCTCGTCTCGCTCTGTGGCCGCAGGCTGGGGATGTGTCGAGCACCCGGTCGGGACGGCCGGTGCCCAGCTTCATACACCCCCACGACAGGAGTAGATGATCATGTCCAAGCAGCGTGTGCTGGTGACCGGGGGCTCGGGTCTGATCGGCGGGCACGTGATCCTTGAGCTCCTCGCCCAGGGCCACCTGGTGCGAGCCACCGTCCGGTCGCTGGACCGGGAAGCCGCCGTTCGCGCGTCCCTGACGCAGGCCGGAATGACGGCCGGTGACGACCTCGAGTTCGTCGCCGCCGATCTGACCCGCGACGAGGGCTGGCCCCAGGCACTCAAGGAGGTCGACTACGTCATCCACGTCGCCTCCCCGGTCATGCCGGGCCACGTCGAGGACGAGCAGCAGGTCATCGGCCCCGCCCGCGAGGGTGCGCTGCGCGTGCTGCGGGCGGCTCGCGACAGCGGTGTGACCAGGGTGGTGCTCACCTCGGCGTTCCACGCGGTTGCGTGGGGTCACCCGCACAGCGACCATGTGTTCACTGAAGAGGACTGGACGGTCCTGGACGGGCCGGGCACCGACGCCTACGGACGCAGCAAGACGCTGGCGGAGCGGGCGGCGTGGGACTTCATCACCACCGAGGGCGGCGGCCTGGAGCTGACCACGCTGCTTCCCGTCGCGGTGATGGGGCCGGTGCTGGGCCCGAAGGTCACCGGCGCCAACCAACTGGTCCAACGACTGCTGACCGGCCAAGTGCCCGGCCTGCTCAACATCTACTTCCCCGTCGTCGACGTCCGCGACATCGCCGCCGCGCACGTCACCGCGATGACCGCGCCCGGCGCGGCGGGCGAGCGGTTCCTCCTGGCCGCCGACCCCGCCCTGAGCATGGGCGAGACCGCCGACATCCTCAGGGCCCAGTTCGGCCAGCACGCGGCTCGGGTGCCCACCGATATCATCCCCGACGACGCCGTGCGCGCTGGAGCCGCCACCAACCCCAGCTTGCGCTCGGTCAAGGACCAGTTGGGCTACGCACGCCGCTTCTCGACCGACAAGGCACGACGAATCCTGCGCTGGCACCCGCGTCCCAGTGAGGATGCCGTCGCGGCTGCCGGCGGCAGCATGATCGAACGGAGTCTGGTCACGCTCTGACCCGAGCGCCGAGGGCCCCGCTCTCAGAAGCCGTTATCAATCCGAGCGTGATGGTTTTGTTTTCGCAGGTCAAGCATGTTCTCGGCGGGTGGGCGGCAGGGATGGCGGTGTCGTGTCATCGCACCGTCGGAGGGCTGGATGCCGTCGCCCATGGGGCTGCTGGAGGAGCGGGAGCTGTCCGCGCGTCAGCGTCTGGAGAAGTGCCGCGAGGAGGCGGAGCGTGCTGCGGCCGCGCTCGCCGAGGCCGAGTGGGCCTGCGAGCGCGCGGTGATCGCTCGGGAGGAGTTCGCGGCGGCGCTGGCCGAGGCCCGCGAGGTGGACGGTCCGCCGCCGGACAGCAGGGGTCGGACCGCGGCCGTGGCGCCCGGCACGATCGTCCCCGATTGGCGGCCGGGCCTTGAGCCGACCGTCCTCGCCCCGGACTACCGCGGATCATCGGGGCCCTGGAGGCGGCGGTGCGGGAGGGGACCGGGCCGCTGAACTGCCGGCAGATCGCCGCCCACTTGGGCTGGGAGACATCGGCTGCCGGGGTGGAGGGGGTGCGAGCCAAGGCCCGGCGGGTGGCCGAGCGGGGCTGGCTGGTCAAGGAGCCGGACGGTCGGTTCAGCGCCGTGCGGCCAGGCGGCGGGGCATGAGCGCGGTCATCGACCAGTAGATCATCGCTTCCGCGGCCGGGGTGGTGCGCTCGTAGTTGCGCGCCAGGCCACGGGTGCGCAGCAGCCATCCGTTGGTCCGCTCCACCACCCAGCGGCGCGGTAGCACCGCGAAGCCCACCGTGTTCTCCGCGCGCTTGACCACCTGCAGCACCAGCCGTAGTGCGGCACCGGCCCATTCCACCAGCGCCCCGCTGTAGGAGTTGTCGGCCCAGATCAACTTCAAGCGGAGGTACCGGGCGCGCAGCGGCGGCAGCATGGCGTGCGCGGCGTCGCGGTCGGTGGTCGAGGCGGCGGTCACCAGTACGGCCAGCAACAGCCTGAGACAGTCGACCACCAGGTGGCGCTTGCGCCCGTTGATCTTCTTACCGCCGTCGAAGCCGCGCGATTCGGCACCGACCACGGCGTCGGCCTTGGGCTGCGCGGCCTGGCTCATGTTCAGGGGGCTGGCCCTCGTCAGCGTCCCCGGCCTCGAACGCTTCGCGGTCATCGTGATCGCCCCGTTCGCCGGTGCGGCGATGGTGCTCACCGCGGGCGGCGCGGCCATCGCCAAGGCGACGGCCGGCAGCACGAAGAACGTCTACACGGGCTCGATCACGCAGCACACCGAGTTCCACAACGACTCCAGCACGCGCGGCATGTTCGCCCGCACCCGCAACGACATCTCCCGCTGACCCGGACACCCCGCCTCGCACTCGAACCCCGCCCCGCCCGCATGGGCCGGGAGTCGAGTACGGGGCAGGCCACCCGGCTGGACCACCAACCCCCTCATCCGACTTCCGCGAAGGAGCAACCACAACCATGCACGCCAACGACAAGCCGATCAACGGCCAGCACCGACCGAACCCGGCCAAGGCCCCGCTGCCCGAACTGCCGCCCACCCACAAGGACACGCCGCGGATCACGCGAGTGCGCGCCGCGTGGAAGAAGTCCTGGCAGCAGGGCGGCTTCCTCTACCGGCGGTGGGAGGAAATCTTCCAGGTTCGCAACGCCAGCTGGCACGAGATCGCCAACTGGATCAAAGCCGCCGCACTGGTCGCCGGGATCAGCGTCGTCATCATGATAGTGAACGCCGCGGGCGACATCGCCGGCGCCGCCCTCAAGGGCCTGTCCCATGTCCCGGCCGTGGACGCCGGTGACGGCAGCGGCCTGTGGGGAACCGTCGACCACCCGGTCCGCGCCTTCCTCGCCGGCCAGGCCGCCCACCTCTCCGTTGCCCCCGCCGCCCTGTATGCCTTCTGGCAGGCGGCCGGACTGCTCGGACTGATCGGCGGCTTCCTCGGCAACGCCGGTGCCCGCATCGCATGGGCGCTGTTCGGCTGTACCACCCTCGCCATGGTCTGGTCCGCCTCCCCCGCCGGAGGCCGCGCCGCCGCCACCGGGCTGGCCGCCGTCATGTGGGCGCTGGCCAGCATCATCGCCCTGCGCGGCCTGACCCTGCGGCCCATCGTCCACAACTACCCGCCGCAGTTTCAGCCCCAGTTCAACCCCACGCTCCACCTCCACGCCACCCTCCCCGCTCCCACCCCGGCCGGTGACGACCTTGACGACCGAACCCGACAACATCCACCCGCTCCAGCGCTGACCCCACGCTCCACCTGACGCCCTGCCTGGCCCTCGCCCGCCCCGCCCTGCGGGATGGGCGAGGACCTCACAGGCTGCCCGGCCGAACGCACCCCACACGAGTGAGAAGGAGATCCCGTTTTGGCGAAAGCCCCGACCGTCATAGGCGTCCTCACCGCACCCCCGGCCCCCACCTGGTGGAAGGTCAATCGCCACAAAGCCTTCGGCATCACCGGGCTCCTGATCGGCTACCTGCGCGGCAGCCACCTCCCCCGCCCGCGCCGCCGGATCGGCCGGCCCCGCCCGCAGCGCCCCGGCCCCCGCTACCCGCACCGCCCCGACCGGCTGCCCGGCGACTGGAGCAGGTGATGCCGCGCCCGAGGAAGAAGCGCCGCCGCGAGGTGAACCGGGTGCCGCGCAGCAACGCGCTCCTGCCAACTGGAGTTCACGCGGGTTCCCCGAGACGTACGACGGTTCACCCCGCAGTAAGTGCGCAGGTCAGCGCCCTGCGTCGGACGGTTCTGCGAGCGCGCGAGGTTGTCGCACTTACGGGCATATTCCACGAGCGGGGCCGGGAACCTGCCCGGGAGCGCGGGAATCCCGAAGTCGCGTGTCAGGCAATCCATGCCTCGCCGCTTCGATGCCGGCCCAACCCGACAGTCGAGAACTCGTCCTGGCCAGCGTTTGCCACTACGCCCAGACGCCGCAGCGCTTGAGAGATCGGGCTGCCAGCAGGCGGAAGGGGCTGGCCCTCCCCCTCGTGGAGCGGTCCCAGCACGATGGTGCTGCTCTCCCACACGGCAGCCCGCTGCTCGCCCACGCCACCGAAGTACTCAGCTTCCACGTAGGCCACCGGCCCACCGGCTGACCAGGCAGCGAGAGTCTTCTCGAACGCACCCGGCAACCTCCAGAACCCCAACGCGCCTACACCGCTGCCGTCCGCGACGGAAGCGAACAGGACGTCCGTCATCGGCATTAGCGAGAGGCCCTGTCCGATCGACGCCAGCCGAGCAGCAGGCAAGCCCCGCGCCACGGCACGCAGCCTCTCCCCGTCAGCGATCACTGCTTGCAGGTCGTAACCCACCCCAACGCCCCCTCCAGGTCGGAGGCCCCATCTTGTCCCACACGAACCCGCGCGGCATCCCCGCGTAGGGCCACCACACCCCAGCGGGTTCTCGTCGGAGGGCACTTCGCCTGAGGGGGAGGAACCGAGCGCTGTCTCAGAGCGCGGTGCGGAAGCCGCCGTTGCTGAAGAGGTGCTGGCCGTTGATCCACTGGCCCTGTGGGGAGCAGAGGAAGGCGACGAGGTTGGCGGGCTCCTCGGGGCCGGCGAGGCGTCCGGCGGGTGTCTGCTTGCTGCCGGAAGCGCGGATCTCGTCTGTCATCCATCCGGTGTCGATGGGGCCGGGGTTGATGACGTTGGCGCGGACGCCAAGGTCGGCGAACTCGTGGGCGGCGGCGAGGGTGATGCGGTCCAGGGCGCCCTTGCTGGCGCCGTAGGGGAGGTTGCCGACGACGTGGTCGCTGGTGAAGGCGATGATGCGCCCGGGAACAGTGTCGTCGGCCGTCCCCGGAAAGCGCTGCCCGAATTCGCGGATGAGCAGCCACGGGGCCCGGGCGTTCACGGCGAAGTGCCGGTCGAAATTCTCCACTGTTGTGGTGAGGAGGTCCAGGTCGCGCTGTTCGCAGTGGCACATAACCAGGGCCCTGACAGGCCCGAGGTCGTTCTCTACGGCGTCGAAGACCGTCGCTGGGACGGCCGGATCCGCAAGGTCTGCCTCCACAGCGGTGTACCGGGCGCCCAGTCCCTCCAACTCGCGACCGAGCGCGGTGGGCGCATCTGGCTCGGGCTCCCACGGCTTGTCGTTGTCGTAGGGGCGCCAGTAAGTAAACGCGACGTCCCAGCCGGTCTCGGCCAGGCGACGGGTCACGGCAGCGCCGATGTTGACGGTGCGTCCGCCAGCACCGGTGACGAGAGCGACGGGACGGGGACTGGTGGGTGTGGTGTCCGGCACGTGATGGGATCCTGGCCCGCCCCGGTCTGCCGCTTCAACTGAATATCCCCCTTCCTACTGGCACCGGACCCGCGCTCCTGGCTCGTCACCCCGGACGGCAGCATCTCGTCGGTTGCCACCAAAGCGGCAAAGCACTGGTGGATCACAGCGCCTGGCCATCACCACCGGAATACAGCAGTCACAGAACCAGTGCTGTGAGCCAGTACCGCTGCGCACCCAGGGCTGCTGCGACCCCTGCGGCAAGGGCTACGAGCCCAGCCCAGACACCTACACGCCGTCCACGGTCCCGGCCGGCCACGAACTGACTGCCTGACAACCAAATCCTGAAGGAGAAACGCCATGGCTCTCACGCTGCTCTTCCGTAACCGTCCCGCACCCGTCGAACCGCCGGCCCCGCAGCCGGCGCAGACGCCGTGGCCGGAGACCGGCGAGACCTGGACGCCCGAGGGCGTCACCGTCGTCCAGCGCTACTACAACCAGGCCCAAGCAGTCGTCCTCGTCTACACCGCCTCCCTGCGCCACCACCATGCCGTCGCCTGCCTGGGCTGCCACTACACCAACGTCTCCAGCAGCGAGCGCTACTACCCCTGGCTCGGCCTCAAGGCTGCGGCGGAGAGCGCCAACAGCCACGCCACGGCCTGCCGTGCTCTGCCCCGCAACATCCCCGCCCGGCCGGACGACGACAGCGTCCGCGAGCAGCTGCGCGTCTGGGTGGGCGAGCACGGGCGTCGCGAGGAGGACGTCGAGATCTGGGTCTCCTCGCTGGACCTGTCCCGGCTCACCCTCCAGCGCACCGACGACCGGATCGAGGCCGCGCTGAAGCAGCTGGCCGACGACCAGCCGGACATCCTGGATAGCCGCCGCCCGGCGCGGCCGGACCCACAACGCCGCCCGCCAACCACACGTCTCGGCCCACCTGCGCGCCTTGCACGTCCTGACGAACCTCGAAGTCAACCGCTGACAGACGATCTCTCCGCAGACTGCTGCCCACGACCAGCGCGAGCACCCCAAGAGCCGGTCACAGGAACCCTTTGGTCTGCGGTTTCAAGTTGGCGGAGGGGCACTGCGGGTCTCATAGGTTGGGTGACACCGCTTGAGTGATCATCTTCACCTAGGCCCAGCGGCTCCCACCTTCGCGCGGCCCCTGACCTACTCCGGTGCACAATCAGGGGCCACGGACACGCGTGCGCCGTGTCGCATCTTCAACGGCGCCACGACAGGCAGGACACGCCGACGTCAACCAGAGATGCCTGCTGCGTTTGGGGCAGCACGACCTGGCGATCGTCACGGCTGTCTGTCTGAGCTTCGAGGCTTACCGCGAGCCGGGTAAGCGGGTGGTCGCGCATATCGCACTGAGCAACGGCCGCCCGGTCGGGCCGAGACGCTTCGTGCGCTAGCGTACGAGAACGGGGTCGAGGAACAGTGGACGGGGATTCGCGCCGCGGGGAGCGGGCGTCGTGGACGGCGGGGTGGCCTAGGAGTGGCATGCTCCCTGTCTTCGCCCAGCAGGCGGCGGAACGCAGCCGGAGCGGGGCGCGAGGAGCAATCGTCCTCGGGCATGGCCGAGACGGTGAAGGAGTCGGCGGCCTCGATCAGGGAGACGATCGAGGCGTTGGTGATGCCGGCCTCGGCGGCCTGGCGGTTCAGCTCGTCAACGAGCTCACCGCCGGGGACTTCAAAGACGATCACGCAGGAGTTCGTCCGGTGATGGGGCTCAGCTCACGCAGCTGACCGAGGAGCACCAGCGGGCGCCAGGTGCCGGGGTTGAGGGCTTCCGTCGCGAGCGTGAACCGGAGCCGGTCGCGATTGATTTCAGCCAGCCGGCCTGCAGGGCCCGGGGCCGTGCCGGCATCGTCTTTTGCGTACCGACGGGCGTTCACGATCCAGGCAGTCGGGTGGCGCCGCTTGCGAGCGTTCGACGAGCCAGCGGCCGAGTGCAGGACGAACCCGGAGGTGTCTTCGGGTGGGCGACGGTCTTGATCGCGAGGTTCAGCGAGGCGGCCCGCAGACGGGGGTGCGACGGGCCGCTCGTGTGGCTGATTATGCACTGTCGATGAGGGCGAAGGTAGATTCGTGCGAGTTCGGTTGAGCAACGATGTGGTGTGCCCACGTGTCGTTGAGCCGCCGAGGCTGCCGTGGGCTGGGTATGTCAGCACTCCAGTCGGTAGCCGTGTCCCCTGAGCGTGGTGATACGCGGCAGACGGGCCGGACGAGAGGCTGTTTCGGTGGCTTCGGTGAGGCAGCGGCGCAGGCTGGCCATGGTGACGTCGAGGGTTTTGGTGGATCCGAACCAGTTCTCGTCCCAGACCTCGGCCATCAAGGTCTCACGGGAGACGGCTTGTCCTGTATGGCGGCCGAGGAGGGCGAGCAGTTCGAACTCTTTCGGGCGCAGGGGGATGTCCATGCCGTGCAGGGTGCAGCGGCGGGCTGCGGTGTCCACGACGAGGTCGCCGAGCCGGAGCGGGACCGCGGGCGTGGTGGGGGTGCGGCGGCGCAGGTGGGCGCGGAGGCGGGCGAGCAGGACGGTCAGGCTGAAGGGTTTGACGAGGTAGTCGTCGGCTCCGGCGTCCAGGCCGGCGATGACGTCGATGTCGTCGGTGCGTGCGGTGAGGATGATGATCAGCAGGTCGGGGAGGCGGGCCCGCAGGGTGCGGGCGATGTCGATGCCGTCCGTGTCGGGCAGCCCGAGGTCCAGGAGCAGTGCGTCGTAGGGTGTGCGGGCGGTTTCGGCGAGGGCGCCCTCGCCGGTGCGGGTCCAGTGGGATGTGTAGCCGTTGCTGCGCAGGCCGGTTTCCAGGTGGCGGCCGATGGTGTCGTCGTCCTCGACGACGAGGACTCGGGGGCGGTCGTGGTCCGGCACGGCGGGTGGGCGCATGCCCGACAGACTAGGAGCAGGCGTCGTGGCCGGCTCGGTCGGCGGTCGTGGGGCGGTCACAGGTCTCGTAGCTCCTCCACCGCGGGGCGTTTGGCGCGCCGGATGCCGTTCAGGGCTGCGGCCAGGACGGCTGCCAGCGCGGCGGCCGCGGTGAGGGCCAGGTAGGAGCCGGGGACCGCGAGGCTCGCGGGGGGTGGGTCGAAGACGCCGGTCAGTACCTTGACCAGCATTTCGGACAGGGCCCAGCCGATGAGTGCTCCCCCGGCCAGCCCGCCGGTGATCAGCAGGAGGGCTTCGGTGAGGACCATGCCGCGCAGCTGATGGTTCTTCGCGCCGAGGACGGTGGCGATGGCGAAGGTGCGGCGGCGTTCGGCGAGGCCGAGGGCGAGGACCAGTCCTCCGGCTCCGGCGGCCAGCAGGACCGCGAAGGCGAGTTCGATGCGGGTCAGGCCGGCCAGGTCGACGGAGGTGAGGCTGGTGCCGACGGTGCCGCGGGTATGGGTGAGGTCGGTGACGGTGGCGCTGGTGCCGAGCTGGTGGCGCAGCTGTGCGGCGATCTGCTTCTGATGGGTCCCTCCGGTGTCGAGGAGGAAAGCGCCGACGGCGTCGCTGCCGGTGGCCTTGGCGATGTAGGAGGCGTTGGCGACGAAGAAGCTGTCCTTGGGCGCGGTGGGGAATTCCTTGACGATGCCCGCGTAGTGGAAGGGGACCGTGCGCAGGGCCTTGGTGCGGGCGTCCTGGATGCGCAGGTTGACCGTGTCGCCGGGGGCGAGCTGGAAGTCGTTGACCGTCTCGGCGCTGACCAGCAGGTTGTCGGGTCGCTGGGCGAGCTGGTGCAGCAGCTGGGCTGCGGTGCCGCCGGAGAAGTAGGCGTCCTGCAGCGAGGTGGCTTGCGTGATGGTGTCGGGGCGGACGCCGTAGAGGTCCTGCAGGTCGGAGCCGACGTAGGCGAAGCGGTGCTGGAGCGGCTCGACGTGCCGCACGCCGCCGATCTTGAGGGTGCTGGCGGCGCTGGGCGGGATGGGGGCGCCGGGTGGTTGGGTGACGGTGACGTCGGCGCCGTTGGTCAGCCGGGCGTCGACCTCGGCCTGCTGTTTGTAGGTGGAGTTGAACACGGCGGTCGAGGTGGCGAAGGACACGGCGAGGGCGAGGAGGACCACCGAGCGGGCGAGTGGACGTCGGCGTCGGGAGAGGACGGCGGCCGTGGTCCCGGCGAGTGAGGCGGTCAGGGGGCGGGCCAGCCGGGCCAGGACGGGCCGGCCGTGGGTGAGGGCGAGGAGGGTGAGGCGCCACAGCAGCAGGGCGGCGCCGATCCACAGCAGGGCCGGGCCGAGGAAGGCCCAGTACGACACCGAGATGCTGGGGACACCCTCGGGAGCGAGGACGAGGGCGTACTGGTTACCGGAGGAGGCGCGGAAGACCAGCCAGGAGCCGATCAGCAGGACGAAGTCCAGGCCGTACCGCATCCACCACGGGTTCCTCGTGCTGCGGGCGCCGGACTCCTTGCGGGTCTCGGTGACGGTCACCGTACGCAAGTCACGCAGGGCCGGGACGAGGACGGCTCCTGCGGCCACGGCGGCGCCGAGGACGAAGGCGAGGGCGTACCAGAGGGCCCAGGTACCCGCGCCCGCTCCGAAGGAGGTGGCGCCGAAGGCGAGGCGGCCGGTCAGCGCGGCGATGCCTACGCCGGCCAGGCCGCCGGCGACGGCGATCAGGGCCGCTTCCAGCCCGGCGAGGGCGGTGATCTGGCGGGGGCGCAGGCCGCGCAGCCGCAGCAGGCCCTGCTCCTGCCGGCGCCGTTCACCGCCGGCGGAGGCGACCGCTGCGGTCAGGGCGGCGGCCAGGACCGCGCCGGGGACGCCGAGGAAGAGGAAGAGGATCTGGGCGTACAGGGCGTCCTGGCGGGCGGAGTCGAGGGCGGCGCCGACGTTGTTGCCGACGAGCGCGGCACCGGAGGAGCGGGCTTCGAGGTTGTGCGCGGCGCGGGTGATGGTGGTGAACGCGGCGGCCGGGTCGGAGGGCAGCCGGCTGTCGTCGCGGGCGACGTGGATCTGGGCGGTGACGCCGGTGGCGCCCCGGGTGAGGGAGGCGAACTGCGCGGCGGGCACAAGGACGACGTTGTCCGGGGGCGCGGTCGGCTGGGACTGGGCGGGGGCGCCGACCGTCTGGAAGAGCGAGTCGGCCTGGGGCAGGTCGATCACACCGTCGATCTTCAACTGGCGTATGCCGGCGCCGGGGAGGCGGACGCTGATCGTGTCGCCGGGGGTGGCGTGCAGGTTGGACGCGGTCTGCTGGGCCAGCAGGACGCCGTCGGAGGAGCCGGAGAGGGTGCGGATCTCGCCGGGGAATTGGCTGCGGTAGCCGTCGGGCAGGCCGAGCGCCATACCGGGACCGGTGGTCTGGGTGCTGCCCTGGACCTGGGCGGTGAAGCCGGAGGTGTGGGCGAAGCCGACCGGCAGGGCGGCGCGGGTGGCGGGCGTCTTGCGGATGAGTGACAGCACCGTGTTCGTATCGGCGCCCGGCTGGAGTTGGACCTGCCAGTCCACGGCGACCGAGCGCACGGCGCGCTGGGTCATGGTCGCTTTCGACGCGGTGAGGAAGGAGCCGAGGGCGGCGATGAGAGCGACCGCGAGGGCGATCCCGGTCAGTGCGGCCAGCAGCCGCCCTGCCCGGTGCTGGGTCAGTCCGCGCGCCCATGCGGTGATCATGACGTCTCCTCGGGTTCGAGCAGGCGGCCGTCGCGCATGCTGCGCTGGACGGTGAGCCGGGCAGCGACGGCCGGGTCGTGGGTGGTGACCACGAGGGCCGCGCCCGTACGGTCGGCCGCCGCCAGCAGCGCGTCCAGGACGCGGGTGCCGCTGGCGTGGTCGAGGCGCCCGGTGGGCTCGTCGGCGAGAATCAGCCGCGGGCCTTGGGCCAGGACCCGGGCGGCTGCCGCGCGCTGGGCCTGTCCGCCGGAGATCTCCTCGGGCAGCCGGTCCGCCAGGTCGGCAGCGTCCACCAGGGCGAGCGCCGCGAGAGCCGCCTGCCGGGCCTCTTGCTCCGGCCGGCCGGCGAGGATCAGCGGCAGGGCCGCGTTCTCCACTACGTTCAGGGCCGGGATCAGGCTGTCGCCCTGGAAGACCAGGCCGATGTCGTACGGCCCCAGGGAGGCGGCCCGCCGCACGGTGCCGCTGGTGGGCTGTTCGAGCCCGGCCAGCAGGTGCAGCAGCGAACTCTTGCCCGACCCGGAGGGGCCGACGACGGCGAGCCGGTCGCCGGACCCGATCTCGAGGTTGGCACCGTGTACGGCCACGACCGCCTGTGTGCCCCTGCCGAAGGTGATAGCCGCTTCGGCACAGGCCACAAGCACCTCATCCAGTGACATCAGGCGCCTCCTACGACACGGGAGAGCCCGCCGGAGCAGACGTGTCGGTGGCCCTGCCGTCCTCGAGTGCGATCACCCGGTCCGCGCTGCGGACGACTTCGGCGCTGTGCGTCACGATCAGCACCGCGCACCCCTGTGCGGCCCGCTCCCGCAGCATGGCGAGGACCACCCGCTCGGTCTCTCCGTCGAGTTCGCCGGTCGGTTCGTCGGCCAGCAGGACGGCGGGCGCGTTGGCCAGCGCCACGGCCAGCCCCGCCCGGGCCAGCTCGCCACCGGACAGCTGCCGGGGCAGCGCATGCGCCCGTTCGCCGAGGCCCACCTGGGCCAGCAGCTCCCTGGCCGAGGTGACGGGTTTACGGCCGGCGGCGCGCTGCGGCAGGCGGACGTTGTCCCGCACGCTCAAATGGGGCAGGAGATTGCGGGTCTGCAGCAGCACGCCGATGTGCCGGGCGCGCAGCCGTGCCCGCTCGGTCTCGGGCCGGTGGCTGATGCGTACCCCGTCCACGCGGACCTCGCCGCCGGAGGGCTCGTCCAACCCCGCCAGACAGGCCAGCAGGGTCGACTTGCCGGATCCCGACGGTCCCACGACCGCCACCGTCTCGCCCCGCCCGACCCGCAGCGACACCCCGCGCAGCGCGAGTGTCTCCTCCTCGCCGGCCCGGTAGAAGCGGTACAGCTCACGGGCGGCCAGCACCGGCTCGGACGCCATGGGGCTCACCGCCAGGTGAAGGAGTCGCTGATGGTGCGCCATGGGTCGACGTTGTCGGCGTTGACCGGGCCGGACAGGGTCAGATCCACCTCGTGGCCCGACTTGTAGAAGGCGTACCGCTCGAACGCGTCGCGCACCACCTTGCCCGTGACCGGGTCCTTCGCCGAGTCACCCTGATAGGTCAGCAGGACGACGCGGCCGGCGCGCCGGGACACCTCCGACACCTTCGGTGCCGCGAACTTCGGGACCTCGGCACGCAGCTGCGGTACGACCGTGTTGGTGACCGAGGAGACCGTGGGTGCGGTGGACGCGGGGACCGCCGTGATCCTCACGGTGTTCAGCTTGTCCGTGAACGTGGTGACGCCGCCCTTCTCGCTGCGAGCCCAGCCCTCGGGCACCTTCACTGTGAAGCCGGTGAAGGACCCGCCGGTCGGCTGGTAGGCGACGTACGCCTGATTGTCCGGGATGTCACCGGGCGGGTTCGACTCGGTCGGTGCTGCGTTGTTCTGCGGGTTTCCGCCGCTCGTGGAGGAAGCCGGCGGCGTCGACGTCGTCGAACCGGAACCGGAGTGCGAGCCGGAGCCGGAACAGCCCGCGGTCACCGCCGCGACGAGCGCCAGTCCGACGGCCGCGGACGTCCGTGCGTGTGCTGCCATCACTACTGCCCTCCAGAAAGTCCCGGGCCGGGCGGTCATGGCACTCACGTTAGGAAGCGGCGGGTTAACGTCACGCTCGCCGAGGGTTAGACGACGGCAAAAGCCCGGTGCCTCGTCCCGTCCCGGCTGGTGGCGGCCCGCGTGATGAGGGCACGAACAGCGTGTGGTGCGGGTGGCCCTGACCGCCATCCTGGTGGCCTCGTGCTCCCTCGCCGCCCTGTCCCCCTCTGTGCCGGTTCCCGACAACTTCCGAGTCGCGACGCGCACGATCCTGGGCAAATCTGGAGGGACACGATCGGCCTTGTGGGGCGTACGCGCCGCAGGGGGAAATTCGTCGACCCACGGGAGCCCATCGATGCGTGCCACTCTCCGCAGCCGCTGTGTCTGTGCGCTCGCCGCAGGCGCCCGGTCAGCCGCGCTGGTATCGGCGGGATCTGCGGGAGCCTTCGCCGCCGGCAACGCGCCGATGCCGACGCAGAGCGCCACGCACAGCAAGACGCTGATGGCGACCGACGCGGTGTGCGCCCGGTGACCATCAGAGAGCTGCCGAGCTGATGCATCCCACGACCATTGCCCGCCTGCTGATCACCGGCGCCACCCTCGCCGCGCTCGCCGGCTGCAGCAGCGCGATCCCCCACAAGGACGAGGCCCTCGCCTCCAAGGCCCCCCTCAACCCCGCTCAGCAGCAGGAGAGCCGGGCCCTGCGGGGCATGCCGCCGGTGCTCGACCGGAACGACCTCTACGCGGCCGACCGCCCGAACCAGCTCTCGCCGGCGGTCAAGGACTTCCCGTCCCGCGTGTACGTCCCCAACACCAACTCCGACACCGTGTCGGTCATCGACCCGAAGACGTACAAGGTCATCGAGACCATCCGGGTCGGCAGGCAGCCGCAGCACGTCGTGCCGTCCTGGGACCTGAAGACACTGTGGGTCAACAACGACCTGGGCAACTCGCTCACCCCCATCGACCCAGCCACCGGCGAGGCGGGCAAACCGGTCGCCGTGCATGACCCGTACAACCTGTACTTCACACCGGACAGCAAGTACGCGGTCGTCATGGCCTCCAACGACCGGCAACTGGTCTTCCGCGACGCCCACACCATGAAGACTGTCAAGGCTGTCCCGGTCAGCTGCCACGGCGTCAACCATGCCGACTTCTCCATGGACGGCCGCTACTTCATCGTCTCCTGCGAGTTCAGCGGCGAACTGCTCAAGGTCGACACCGAGAAGATGGCGGTGATCGGCCGGCAGAAACTGCCCTTCCACGGCGCCATGCCGCAGGACGTGAAGATCTCTCCGGACGGCAGGAAGTTCTACATCGCCGACATGGTGGCCGACGGCCTGTGGGTCCTGGACGGCGGCACCTTCTCCACCCCGTCCCTCCTGCCCACCGGAAAGGGCGCGCACGGCCTCTACATCAGCCGTGACTCCCGCGAGATGTACATCTCCAACCGGGGCGAGGGCACCATCTCCGTCTTCGACTTCAAGCAGGACCGACTGACCAAGAAGTGGCGCCTGCCCCACGGCGGCAGCCCCGACATGGGCGGCGTCTCCGCGGACGGCAAGGTCCTGTGGCTGTCCGGCCGCTACAACTCCGAGGTCTACGCCATCGACACCACCACCGGCGAACAACTCGCCCGCATCAGGGTGGGCAGCGGCCCGCACGGCCTCGCCGTCTATCCGCAGCCGGGCCGCTACTCGCTGGGACACACGGGCATCTTCCGCTGATGCAAGGGCGCTGACCTGCGACTGCCACCAGATGCACCACGAGCTACGGAAGCGCCCGGCGGACCGCTGGCCCGCCTCCCGCGCGACGAGACGGTGGACCACCACGCCTACGCGCCGAAGCTCGGCGTGCCGCAGGAGGCGGTGCTCGCGCAGCGCGATAGCCAGGTCGCGGCCCTGCCAAGACCAGAAGCGCGGCACGGCATCCACGCATTTGCCAGTGCGGATCTCACAGCGATGCTGCAGCCGTTGGCCGGAAGCGCCCGGTGGGACGGGGGATTTTGTGTCGCCAGAGCAGAGTCGGATGCACCACGACCTGTCCGAACGCGGGTTCCCACCCGCATGCGATACGCGTCGCCACAGCTTGCCCGACAACGATGGACGCCGAGCAGGGCTTGACGATCCGCAGGACGTCGAAGGAGGTGCGGCTGCCCTTGATCGGGTTGGCCGACAGCAGGTTCGGCAGTCGCCTTCTGCGCCGCTGACCTGGGCAGACAGGCCGGCGCCAGTGAAGGAGGCGCTCCGTACGCTGGAGGACGACCGCACGTCTCCCGCCCCTGCCCGAGGCACACTGGAGTATCGATACAGGTTGCGGCGGTCCGAGCGGTCCGCGCCGATGAGAAGCCGGCCATCATCGATGGCCAGGCCATCCGCTCGCGCCCACAAGCGCACGGGCTCCACCCGCGAGGCCCTGCGGTCGGAAAGGGGGCGCCCCCGTGAGGAGCCAGCTGTTCCTGGACTCGGCGGGCGCCGCTGGAGCGGGCCCTACCCGCCTGCAGACGAATGAGCCCCGGCCCGTCGTCGACCGTAGTGACAGGTGCCCGGCCACCATGGCATCGGGACGGGCCCGTCCCGATGCCACGCCGAGGCTGAACGCGGTCCGGCATCCGGCCGCGGCGGACATATGACCAGGGCTGGGCCGTTCCGCACGGCTGGGCTGATGGCGCTCACCGGCTGGCCGTTCCTGGCGCTGCTGTGCGCGCTCTCGATCGCGTTGATCACCGTGACGATGATGATGTGGAACCGCTGGCCGAAGGGCTGGGCCCCGGTGCTGCGGCTGGGGTGCCTGTTGCTGCTGATGGTGGCGGGCGCCGTGGTGACGGCGGATGTCGTCAACCGCGAGTTCGGTTTCTACACCTCGTTCGACGACCTCCTCGGCCGGCTGCCGCCCGTCACCGCGACGCCTTGCTCCGCCGGCATCGGCGGGCCGCCCGCGGCGCCGGCGCACGGACGCATCGAGCACGTTCGGCTGGCCGGTTCCGTCTCCGGCATCTCGCGCGACGCGTTGGTCTACCTCCCTGCCGTCTACGCGTCACCAGCTGCGGCCCGCAGCCGCTTCCCGGTGATCGAGCTGTTCCACGGGTACCCGGGCGGGCCCGGCACCTGGCAGCATCATCTGGACCTGACCGCCGTGCTGGACCGGGAGATCGCCGCGCGCTGCATACCGCCGGTGATCGTCGTCATGCCGACGGACAGCGATCCGGGGCACGACGGCGAGTGCGTGGACGCGGTGGGCGGCCGACGCAACGAAACCTATCTGGCGGTGGACGTACCAGCGCAGCTCGCCGCACGCTACCGGGTCTCTACCGCGCCCCGGAGCTGGGCGGCAATGGGGTACTCCACCGGCGGGTTCTGTGCCGCCAACGTCGCCTTCCACCACCCGGCACGGTACGCGGCCGCCGCTGCTCTGTCCGGATACTTCACCCCGGTCACCGACGCCTCCACCGGGAACCTGTACCGGGGCAGGCGCGGCGTACGGCAGTGGAACAACCCGCAGTGGCAGGCCGCACACCGGCACATCGACGTGCCCCTGTACGTCGTGGCGGGACGGGCCGACCCCCAGGCGCAGCGCGCCATCGAGCATCTGCAGGCCGCTGCCCGGGGCCGCGTTCCCGTCACCACAGGTGAGTCCCCGGCGGGCGGACACAACTTCACCGTGTGGTCCAGAGCGTGCCCAGCCGCGTTCGACTGGCTCGCCGGCCACCTCCCGGTGCCCGTGCCGCTGCTCGCACCCCCACCCCAGGACGTGGGCGGGTGAGCCATGGAACCACAACAGGACCTCACATCAGGATCTACGCCTTCAGGCTCGGCACCGTGTTCGGGATGATCGGCGCGCTCGCCTACAGCTCGTTCGTGCTGGAAGCTTTCTTCCACACGGGCATCAGCCCGCTGCGCTGCTACGTCAGCGAACTGTCCGTCGCCGACAGGCCGTACGCGTTCCTCTTCCGCGCCGGCGATATCACCGCAGGGTGCTGTCGGTTCCTCGTCCGTCGATGCCCTGGCCGGGGTCAGGAGCCACCACCTGGTCCATCCGCTGGGCGTGCAGGCGTCCACCTACTAGCTGGCCCAAGCCGGTGAGCGGGACGCTGCCGACCTCGGCGGTCAATCGGAGCAGGCGATCGGCCCTCCCGGACGCGACCGGCTGGTTCGCCGGTGGACATCCGTGTTCGTCAGGCCCACCACCGCCAGCACCGAACGCTGTCCACGCCCGGAGGCCGACACGCTCCCCCCCCCAGACCGGCGGCGTCCCGGTGGTCGTTCATGCGGCGAACAGCAGCGGTCGCAACCGCAGGGCCGGGCATTCCGGACGCTGCCACGGCACCATCGCCGGGCATCCGGCAACGAGGTCACCGACGCCGGCCCCAAGCGGAGGATGTCGTGCGTGGAGTGCGCACCGAGGTCCTCCGCTGGAGGCCGAGCCGTCGTGGGCGAGCATCATCCGCGGGCGTCCTTCGCGCTGGTGCTCCGTCGAGCGCGGTACACCTGCGAGGCGAGCAGCAGCAGCGACACGACGCCCGGACGGCCGAGGCGAGCCGGTTCGGTCCGCGGATATGCAGCGCGCCGTGCCACCGGGTTCCACTCCTGCCGAAGGTACCGTTCTCAGCAGAGCGAACCATGGCACGGCAATTCGGAGAACAGTGCGGTGAAGCGGCATCGTCGGCCCGGCAGCTTCTGCGGACCGCTGACAGCAGCCATCGCGGTCATGGCAGTCCTGGCAGTCGGAGGTTGTGCAGGCCACGACGGGATCGCCCCGCCGACCGGCACCCTCCTTGAGCCCTCTCCCAGCGGCGCTTCCAGCACCGCGCCGAGCGCCACTGCCTGGCACAGGTGGGGGCTGACCCCGATGCCCGCGGCGCCGAAACCTCCGGCGGACAAGCCCATCGCGCTCTCCGCCACCGGTGAGGTCCCGGTGTTCGCACAGGTATCGACGTCGCAGCGGGTCGTTTTCATCACCATCGACGACGGAATGGAAAAGGACCCTGCGTTCATCAGCATGATGCGTGACTTGAAGACACCCATCACGATGTTCTTGATGGACGACGACATCAAGTCGGACTACGCGTACTTCAAACCGCTGCAGACGTTGGGTGACCACATTCAGAACCACACCCTGCATCACCCGGTGATGAGTCACCTCTCGCTGGCCCGCCAGAAGGACGAGGTCTGCGGGGCCCAGAAAAGCCTCATCGAGCACTACGGAACTGCGCCGCTGCTGTTCCGTCCGCCCTACGGTAGGTACAACAAGGACACCGAGATCGCGGTGCGCGAGTGCGGGCCCCGGGCGATCGTCTGGTGGCGGGAGAACGTACGGCTCACCACCCTCCAGTACCAACGCCCGGACAAGAAGCTGCACGCGGGCGACATCATTCTCGTCCATTTCCGCGGACCCAAGCAGCTCCAAGGCGCCACCATGACAGAGATGTTCGCCCGTCTGCTCAGGCAGATCGAGGAACAGGGATTCGCCGTGGCACGCCTGGAGGACTACATCCGTGCACCGACCAGGTGATGCGGTCCCGCCCGGTGTGGCCTGGAGCATCACCGCCCTGTGCCAGCCCACGCAGCACGAGGCAACTCCCGGTCACGTGCCCGCGCCTGCTCAACGACCAGTAAGGGCCGGGGCGTTGTGGCCGGTGTGTCCGCAACGCGGCAGAGCGAGTGCAGTGCCGCCCTACGGAGGGCGCGGCTGCGGTCCATGGTGGTAGACCACGCCCGGGTGCAGGCCACCGGTCGTGGCGAACATCTCGGGGACGGTGACCAGGAGGTAGCCGCGGGTCTTCAGCGCGTGGATGATGTGGGGGGCGGCTGGTGGGGTGGTCGCGTACCGGTCGTGCAGGACGATGATCGAGCCGGGGCGCACACGGGCCAGCACGCGCTGCTCGATGAGGTGGGCGTTGTGGTACTTCCAGTCTGTGGAGCTGACGCTCCACATCACCACCGACAGTCCTTCCGCACCGGCTGCCGCACGCACCTTGGCGTTCCACGCTCCGAAGGGCGGCCTGAACAGAGTCGGCCGGTGCCCCGTGACGGAGGCGATCTGCTCCGCCGCGGTCGTCAGCTCGTAGTCGATCCGGGCGGGCGGGAGGCGGGTGAGGTACGGGTGGGTGACCGTGTGGTCGCCGATCGCGTCGCCGTCCCGCTGCTGTCTCAGTACATCGCTCCGGTACTGAAGAGCATGCGGTCCGATCAGGAAAAACGTGGCCACGCTGTGCTGACGCTCGAGTGTGTCGAGCACGGCCGCCGTGTACTGGGTCGGTCCGTCGTCAAAGGTCAGCGCCACGCACTTGGTGACCCGGCAGTCGACGACCGGAGCCGCTGCGCCGGCGCCGGACCGAGCGGCCCCGTAGGACAGCGCAACGGCGGTCGGTGATGGCAGGCCTGGCGCGGCTGTGAACGCGCCCAGCGTGGCTGCGGCTGCTGCCGCCGTCATGCGCCACGATCCTGTTCTGGAGGGCATCACGAGCACCCCGCTCCCAGGAACCGCTTCTCCTGTCGCACCCTTTGGCCGGTCAGTTGGCATAGGGACATTCCGGGACCCATAGCGACAGTCCCCTGACCTGAGGCTCAGCAAGTGTCTGCAAGGCCCGACTGGACGGTCATGGCACCCACGCTAGGAAGTGGCCGGTTATCGCCCTGCTCGCCGAGGGTTGGACGACGGCAAAAGCCTCACGACCACGGTTGACGTCTGGTATCTGCGCATCGCCGAGCACGGCTACGGCACCCACATCCACATGTCCGCAACGGGCCGGCTGCAGACGGACTGGGCGTTCTTCCGCTGTACCCGGTACTCATCATGGTGCTCAGCCGCATCCTGCGCTCAAGTCCGGGGGCAGCGGCGCTCCTGAACGCCACGTGCGCGGCGGCACTGGCCGCAGACGGCATCTACGAGATCGGCCACCGGCTCCACGGGCGCGCCGTGGCCACGGTCCTGGTCGCCCTCTCAGAGGTCAGGGGCTCCCCTGAAGTGTGCGGATAGTGGTGCTCGGAGCGTTCGGACCGCCAGCCTGACAACCGCCTGCGGAGAGGACGCTGAGTGCCGTCACCGGACGTCCACCGGAACACGGAGCACGTGTCTCTGTAGGGGCGGGGCAAGTCGCATCATGAAGGGCATGAGACAGCGCGTGGTGCGAGTCGCCCTGATCACCGCGTTGGTCGCCGTGGTGCTGCTCGCCGTCCCCCTGGCCCTGGCCATCAGGTCCTCCCTGTACGCCGGACAGCGCGACACCCTGGAACGCGCGGCCCTGGCCGCCGCGGTACGGGTGAGCCCGGACTACGCGGCCGGCGACCCGGTGGAACTGCCCCACGCGCCCGCCGGGGGACGCATCGGCCTGTACGACCCGCAGCAGCGGCTGCGGGCGGGCAACGGCCCCGGCACGGGGGACGCACCGGTCCGCCGTGCCGGGGCCGGGCAGGTGATCCGGGGACGCTCGGGCAGCGATCTGGTCGCCGCCGTACCGGTCTCCCACGCCGAGCGGGTGATCGGCGTGGTCCGGGCGTCCTCGCCCGCCGACGCCGTACGCGATCGGGTGCTGACCGCGTGGGCCGTCCTACTGGGCGTGACCGTCGTCGCGGTGACCCTCGCCGTCCTCGTGGCCCGCCGCCAGGCCCGGGTACTGGCCACACCGCTGGAGGACCTCTCGCGCCACTGCCGCGCCGTCACCGAAGGCGACCTGAATGCCCGGGCCGCCCCCAGCAGCATCCCCGAGATCGACCAGGTGGCCCGCACCCACAACGAGATGCTGCACAGTCTCTCCGAGCTTCTGCGTCACGAGAGGGACTTCACCTCCAACGCCTCCCACCAGTTGCGCACACCCCTGACCGGGCTGCAGCTCACCCTGGAGGCGGGCCTGGAACAGCGCGACGACGCCCGGCTGCGCCCCGTTGTCGAGGAGGCGCTGATGACCACACGCCGACTCCACGACACCGTGGAAGCGGTGCTGCGCCTGTCCCGCTCCCGGAGTCTGCTGCGGCCAGCTCCGGCCGACCTGGCGATGGAAGACCTGCTGAGGGCATCGGATGAACGCTGGCACGGTGTCTTCGCCGACGAGGGCAGACGCCTGGAGCACGTCAGCGGTGACGTGCCGGGAGACGTCGCAGTCCCCGGCGGCCCCGTGACCGAGATCCTCGACGTCCTGCTGGACAACGCCCGCACCCACGGACACGGCACCGTACGTGTCACGGTGCGCGACCTCGACGACGCCCTGGCCTTTGACGTCGCCGACGAGGGCGAGACACGCGGCGACACGACCGGGCTGTTCGAGCGCGGACACACCGGCAGCGGGACAGGCACCGGCATCGGCCTTGCCCTGGCCCGCGACCTGGCCGCCTCGATCGGCGGGCGGCTCTCCTTGACCAGCAGCGCACCGGCCACCTTCACCCTTCTCGTCCCCGTGCACAGGGGCGGTACGGAAGCCGGGGAGCCACAGTGAGGTGTCCCGCCCCAGCCTCGCACTGCGGGGGAGAGAGACGGCGGTCCCTGACCGGGTCGGGGTGAGCGGTGCGCTGATCCCCACGGTCGCCCCCGGCCTGGCAGCGCACCTGCCGACGACGCGCGGCAGCGCGGCCTGGGAACCACCGCAGGCCTTACCCCGAGTGCGAATTGGTGGTCAGGCAAGTCCAATAAGTCGCCCGTGGAACACGTGTCTGACAGGTATACGCGGGCGCCAGGCATGTACGGGTCGCGATAAGTGTTGTGCGGGCGTGTACGGCGCTGGGTCAACGCATACTCGCGAGAGAACCACCTGCGGGTGATCGCGAGTTGAGGCGGTGCGGACCGAAACGGCTCAACGCGCACCCGTGGCTTTGGATGCTCCGCGGCATGGTCACTCCACGCTGTCTGACGGCTGGGGAGCCTGTCGGCCGCCCTGGAAGCGTGGGTCGAACGGCGAAATGTTCACGAGAGTGGACAGCTCTGAGCTCGCGCGAGAAGCAGGTCACGCGGGCCGAGACTACGCCTTGCGGTTCGGGTGCCCGCGGGCGTGCTGCCGCCGGACCTCCCACAACGGATCGTGGCGCCTGCCACGGATCTGCTGGCCGCGTCCGGGGCCCCTGCCGGGCCTGCATGGGGCGGTCGGCGCTGTCGGTGTCCTCACGCTTGTGCGGGGCACCGACAGTGCCGTGTGTCTTCGTGTCCCCGTGAAGACCCAGGTCTCAGCTATCGCAGCGGCGGTCTGGTGATGATCGGTCAGGCGATCGCGGTTCCGGCCAGCTTGGTCGGGCTGATACGGACGACAACACGGAGAACCTCTGCCGGGAGGTCGAGGTACTCCTGGCCGGCGCCGGGGCCTTCGTACTGTTCGGCGAGGGCGACCGCCAGAGACCGGCCAGTGTCCTCGGTGATTGTGGCGAGGCCGCGTATCTCGGCGTAGCGCAGCGGGTCGGCCGGATCGTAGACGGTCAGGCTGGCGCGGGGGTCGCGGCGCAGGTTGCGCTCCTTGCGACGGCCGGCAGCGGTGGAGACGAGCAGGTCATCTTCGTCGCGGCCGACCCAGACCACCGACGTCTGCGGGCTTCCGTCCGGGTTGACGGTGGCCAGGACGGCGGGAACGGGCGCATCAAGCAGCGCCCGCACGGAATCGTTCAGCATGACTGTCATTCGGGAGAAGCTATCTGCCGCCCGGCTCGTTTCGCACCTGGATTTGTCGGCTGAGAGGTCAGGCCCTGGCGCCGGGCTACGCCTTGCGGTTCAGGTACCCAGCGCGCTGTCACCGGACCTCCCGCTGCGCATCGCTCGGCCCGGCGCGAATGCCGCCCGCGCTGGTTCGCCGACACGCCGGATCCGCAGTCACACGTTGATGCGGAACGGGACTTCAGGAGGGCCGTCTGCCGGTGATCACCACTCTGACTGTGAGCACAAAGAGAGGCGCAAAAAGGACGTACGCATAAAATTCTTCGTCTACGCATATGGTGTACGGGCCCCACCGACTGCGACGCCCCGGGAGTACCGTGCCAGTCCGCCGTCCCGTGCGCAGCACCCTCGCCGCGGCCGCCGTCGCCCTGCTGTCGCCGACAGCCGTAGCGTGCGGGGATGCCGGTGGGTTGCGGGGCGCCGGGGCGACGGCGCCCGCCGTCAGCCCGGCCAGGCTCTGGCCCGATCTGCGCCCGGCGTCCAGCCCCGCCTATTCCTACTCCCCGGCAACCAGGGAGGTCGTCAAGGGGATCACGGTCCCCGGCGGCAACATCCGCAAGGTGGACCCGGTGGCCGTGGTGGAGGCCGAGGTCAAGGCGCGTCCGGACGACTACGGGTCGAAGGGGCCGTATCACGCGACCGTGGACCGGCTGAAGGACTGCCGGCCCGGCGGCGAGGGGGTCCGTTGCCCGCTGCTGACGCCGTACTACCGAGACTTCACGGGCGGCGGCCGGGATGACATGACGCTGGGCTTCCGGCTCTACCCGACCAACCAGACGGCAGTACGGGTCTACACCGTGGAGAAGCACCAGCTGGTGCAGGTGCTGGCCGACAACGACGCAATCATCGGTGTGGAGCTGGCCGGCCGGTCGCTGATCGTGCGCTCGCCGGCCAACATCTCCGGCTACGAGTACCGCACCACCTGGGTCTGGGACCCGGGGCAGCGTGCGATGGTGTTCTCCCGCGACGAGTACCTGCACACCGACAACGGCCGGCACGCCAAGTCGCCCTCACCGACACTGTCGGCCGCGCCTGTCGGGTAGGTGTGATGGCTGGCGGAGCCTCCAAGTCACAGCAGAAGACCCGCGTCCTCTGCGACCTGCTCGCCTGCGCGTGACCGGTGAACCGTGGCCGGTGTACATGCCAGCCATCGGGCTCGCGCGCTACGTCTACCGTGCCGAGTCGCCGAGCGCCGGCCTGCTGGAGACTTACGCCGTGCCTACCGCACCTCGCCCGCGCTGGATCGGGACACCAGTTGGGCCCTCGTGTCAGCGGCGGTCCGCTGGGACCCGAGCCATCGCGTGGACCGGCCGTCATCGCGCGCCTAACGCGTGACAGCGCCGGTGGTCGGGTTGCCCGGGGCATCCGGCTCGGCCGCGTACGGGTCGGCTTCTCAGCGTCTTCTCAGGGCGCGCATCACAGGCTGGAGGAGTCACCGGGGACGACCGAGACCGAGCACCTTTCCCACCCGACGAAGGGGAGTCCATGGCCTCCCACACCGCCGCCGCGCCCGTCGTCCCGGCCCGGGAGTGCGCCGCCCCGGGGACCGTGGGCACCGCCGGCAACTTAACCGCTTCTTCGAAGAGGCCTGCGACCGCTCTGCGTCGGCCGTGGCGCTCGAATGCAAAGCACAACGACTGACTTACGCCGACCTCGACGCCCGAGCCAACCGGGTCGCTCACTGCCTGCGCCGTATCGGCATCGGGCCGGGCAGGCGCGTGGCTCTGCTGCTGCCCAGGTCCGTGGACATGTATGTGTCTCTGCTCGGTGTCTGCAAGACCGGCGCGGCGTTCGTCCCGATCGATCCCGGGGCGCCGCCCGACCGGGTCGCGTTCATCCTGAGCGACGCGGGCGCCGACGTGGTGCTCACCACCTCGCGCCTGGCCGCGGGCGCGACCTGGGCGGGGCCGCACCGAGCGTGCCGGGTGATCGAGACCGGCACGTGGGCCGCGGACCTCGCCCGGGTGCCGTCCTCGCGGCCGTCCGCCGCGGACCGGGACACGGATGACCCGCTTGCGTACGTCATGTACACATCGGGATTCAGTGGCCGGCCAAAAGGGGTGGAGATCGCCCAGGCGAGCATCTGCAACTTCCTGCGGGTCGTCCGCCGCACGGCGACCTGCCAGGAACTCCTGCCGGGCCGGCCGGTGACGATCGGCCGGCCGCTGCCGACGTACTGGGCCGTCCTCCTCGATGAGCGGCGCCGTCCCGTGCCCCCCGGCACGGTCGGTGAGATCTGCCTGGGCGGGCCCGGCCTCGCCCGCGGTTACGTGGGCCGGCCGGACCTTACCTCTGAGCGCTTCATTGAGCACCCCCTGGCGCCCGGCGATCGCCTGTACCGAACGGGCGATCTCGGCAGGGTGACCGACGAGGGGGAGATCGAGTACCTCGGCCGGGCCGACGCGGAGGTGAAGATCCGCGGCTACCGGGTGTCGCTTGACGAGATCGACGACGTGCTGCTGGAGGATCCAGCTGTGGCCCAGGCCGCCACCGCCCTGGTGACCCCGCGCGGCGGGGGTGACAACGACCGGCTGCTCGCCGCCTACATCGTGCGCGCCGATGACGACACGACGGTCGAGGACGTTCTCGCCGCCCGGCTGCACGAGCGCCTGTGCCGCGCACTGCCCGCCTATATGGTGCCCACGACGCTGGACTTCCTGGACCGGCTGCCGGTCATGCCGAGCGGCAAGGTTGACCGCACGCGGCTGCCCGCACCGACCGGCCGCCGCTTGGCCGGCGCTTCCCGGGTGGCGCCGGTCCGCGGTGAGCCGGAAGAGCGGGTGCGCAATGCCTGGGCGCGGACATTGGGCATCGTCCCCGAGGAACTGTCGGCGGAGGCGGACTTCTTCACCGACCTCGGCGGTCACTCCCTGCTCTCCGCCCGTGCCGTGTCGCTGCTTCGCGGCGGGGACGGCGGGAGCGGCCCCACCCTGCGTGACCTGTACGAGAACCCGACGGTGCGCGCCTTCGCAGCATGCCTGCGCGCCGCCAAGGACCGTCCCCGCTCGCCGGAGCACCCGCGCCCGGCGCCCCTGCGGCACAATCGCTCGCGGATCGCGCGCGCCGGGCTGGCCCAGGCGGCGGCCTTCTACGTGCTGCTCCTGCTGCTCACCGGGCCGGTGGCCCTCTGCTACGCACTGCACCGCGGCCAGATGGCGGGCTCGGGCGCCATAGGGCCGACGATCGCCTTGCTGGCCGGGTACATCGCCGTCCGCTGGCTCGTGCCTCTCGCCGTCGCACGGCCTCTGGCCGCTGGCATCCGGCCCGGCCGGTATCCGCTGTGGGGAGCTACCTATCTGCGGCTGTGGACGCTGGACGTGCTGGTGCTCGGCATCAGCCCCCTGCCGGTCCTCAGCGGTTCGCCCTTGATGGGTCCCTACCTGCGGCTCCTCGGCGCGCATATCGGCCCCCGCACCACCATCGCGACCAGCGTCGTCGGTCTGCCCATGCTGCTGCGCGTCGATGCCGACGCCACCATCGGCTACGGCGCCACCCTGCGCTGCTGGCAGGTCGCCGACGGATGGGTCACGGTCGCCCCGATCACCATCGGCGAGAGGGCGTACGTCGGCGCGAACGCCGTCTGCGAGCCGGGCGCGGTCCTGGGCCCTGGGTCGGCACTCGGCGAGCAGTCCGTTGTGGGCTCGGACGATGCGGTCCCTGCCGGAGCGCGCCGCGCTGGATCACCGGCCCGCCCCGTCGAGGCGCTCTCCCCGTTCGTCGAGACGACGCTGCGCACCCGGACCGGCAGCGACCGCTGGCAGGTGCGGCATCTGGCCGCCGTCCTGTGCGGCCTGGTCCTGCTCGAGGCCGCGGTCATCGCCGCGGGCCTGCCGGACGTCGCCCTGGTCTGGTGGGCCTGGTTGCACGGCGGCTTCGCCGCCGGTCTGGCTGCCACCGCCCTGTCCGGCCCGGTCTTCGTCGTCACGGCCTGCCTGATCGTCCTCATGGGCCGACGAGCCGTTTTGCCGAGGACGCCGCTGGGGGTCCACCCGACCCGCTCGGCACTGGGCGTACGCAAGTGGATCGCCGACAAGCTGCTGCAGCACAGCCTGACGCTCACCAACTCGCTGTATGCCACGCTCTACACCGTGCCCTGGCTGCGGCTGCTCGGCGCCCGTGTCGGGCGCAACGCCGAGGTCTCCACCGCGGCACACATCGACCCCGACCTGCTCACCCTCGGCGACGGCAGCTTCGTCGCCGACATGGCCGGCGTCGGCGTCGCCACCTTCGCCGCCGACCGCATGGAGCTGGCGCGAACCGAGGTCGGCGCACGCGCGTTCGTCGGCAACGCGGCGCTCGTTCCTGCCGGAACACGGCTCGGCCCGGGCTCCCTGATCGGTTTCGGCACCGTACCGTCCGCCGACCGGGTGCCGTCCGGCAGCACCTGGCTCGGGTCGCCCGCGCTGCGGCTGCCGGTCCGCCAGGACAGCGGCCACTATCCCGAGGAACTGACGTTCCGGCCGACCCGCAAGGCCGTGCTCGGCCGCCTGACCATCGAGTTCTTCCGCGCCACCATGCCCGCCTCGGTGCTCGCCACCGCGGCCCTCTTCTACCTGCTCGCCCTGACCGGCACCGCCCGCTGCGCAGGGCCGCCAGTGACGCTCCCGGTGGCGCCGCTCCTGGCCGGGGGCGCGGAACTGGCCGTTATCGGATACTGCGTGCTGGTCAAGTGGGTGGTGGCCGGAAGGTACCGGCCGCGCGTGGAGCCCCTGTGGAAGCTGTTCGTGCGCCGCACGGAGTTCGTCACCGGTCTCTTCGAGGCGGCCGCGGTCCCGGCGGGCGTCGGTGCCCTGGTGGGAACGCCGTTCCTGCCGCCGGTGCTCCGCAGCTTCGGCGCCCGCATCGGACGGCGCACCTGGCTCGGCACCATGTACCTCACCGAGTTCGACCTGGTCGAGGTGGGCGACGACGCCGCAATCGGCCAGCACGTCTCACTGCAGACCCACCTCTTCGAGGACCGGGTGATGAAGATGTCGAGCGTGAGAGTCGGCCCCGGCGCGAGCATCGGCCCGCGGACGATCGTGCTCTACGACACCGTGGTGGGTGCCGGAGTCCGGCTCGGGGCGCTGTCCCTGGTCATGAAGGGCGAGCGGCTGACGCCGGGAACGAGCTGGCGCGGGCTCCCGGCAGAAGGACTCCACGGGTCGATCCACCGTGCGGCCCGCACCGGTCGTACACGCCGACTGCCGACGGCGGCGCAGCCATGACACACGCCGGCACACCTTCCGAGATCACCGCCGGGCGCCGCACCCTAGTACTGCAACGGTGCTTGTCGTGACTGATGGCCAGGTCAGGGGCTGTGCCCGCGCCGCTTGTAGTGGCTGATGCTGGCCTGGTGTTGTCGTCGTCGGCGCCAGGTCGACCAGTGCAGGATGTGCTCGACGGGTGTGGGTCGGCGGTCGGTGAGGCGGGTGATCAGCCGTCGTATCTCGGCGAGGCTGAGGTGGACGAGCTGGGAGGATCCGTTTCTGCTTTCCCGGCATCCGGCTCGCGGGCTCGCAAGACGGTCAGGCAGGCGTGGGCGGCCATGGCCAGGGTCATGTGGCGGTGCCAGCCGGGGTAACGGCGGACCTGGTAGTCGTCCAGGCCGCATTCCTGCTTCGCGCTCTGGAAGCATTCCTCGATGGCCCATCGGCTGCCCGCGATGCGGATCAGGTCGTCAAGCGTGGTCTCGGCGGGGCAGTAGGCGATGTAGTAGGAGATCTCCTGAGGGCGGGCGATCACCCAGTGGCGGCGGTCGGGGCGGTGCCAAGGCCGCACCTCGACGCGGGCCCAGTCGTAGATGCGCAGGCCGTGGGCCCCGTTGCCGCAGGAACGGCGCTTCCATTTCTGCCGGGCAAGGCCGTTGAACAGGTCGTGGACGGGGTGGTCGATCGCCCAGCGGGTGACCACGGTGTCGTGGCGGGTGGTGGCCATGACGTGGAAGACATCCGCCCGTTCCAGCTCGGATCGCCAGCCCTTGGAGAAGCCGTAGGCGGCATCCGCGGTCAGCCGGCGAAACGGGATCTTGTCCGCGATGGCGCGGCGGACCATCGCCTTGGCCATGGCCACCTTGGTCTCGAAGGCGACCTCGTCGTCGATGCCGGCCCAGCGGCACCTTTCGCAGTCATCGGTCCAGGAGGTGGGCAGATACAGACGCCGGTCGATCAGTGTCCGCCCACGGTCGGTTGCATAGGCGAGGAAGACGCCGACCTGGCAGTTCTCCGTCCGCCCGGCGGTGCCGGAGTACTGCCGCTGCACCCCGGCCGACCGCGTCCCCTTCTTCAAAAAGCCCGTGTCGTCCACGACCAGGACGGCTTCGGGGTCGCCGAGGTTGTCGATCACGTACTAGCGCACGTCGTCGAGCACCTCATCGGCGTCCCACTCGATCCGGTTCAGCATCCGGTGGATGCGGTCCGGGCCCGCATGGCCGGCTTCTTCGGCCAGGGTCCAGCCGTTCTTCCGCTGCAGGGGTGCGATCAGGCCCCGTATATAGGCAAGTGACGACTCCCGCGGCTCCGACCTGCTGAAACGGTGCACGAACCGCTCATGCACTGCGTCCAGTTCACGCGCCCACAGCCTGACATCAGCAAGGTCCCCACCCACAACCACACCAACGACCTACCTAGCCATCAGTCACGGCAAACACCGTTGCAGTACTAGCCCTGGTCTACCGCGGGCCGGCCTCGTCGCCCGGCTGCCCCGCGGGCCGGCGTCGACCTGGACGGCAGCCTCCTGCCACCCCTCACCGGCGGCACCGACCGGCCCTTCCTTCTCTTCGGCAGCGACCCCGGCCCAGGCCCGGAAGATCCCAGCTGGGATCAGTTCTGGGCCAGCCACCACGGCTGGAAACGCGAACTGGCCCTCATCGGCTCCACCCACACCTCGTTCACCGACCTGGAAACACTGCTACCCCAGGCCGCGCCCGCCCTCGGGCTGAAGCCCAGCCAGGTGACGCAAGCAATCGGCACCCTCGACCCGCACCACGCCATCCACGCCCAACGCGACTACGTACGAGCATTCTTCGACCTTCATCTCCGCCACTTCGACAACCACCTGCTCCAGCGCCCCTCACCCCGCTACCCGCAGATCCGGTTCCTCCGATGAGGCATTGGCCATACCGCAGCGGCGACGTTCCTTCGCCACCGCGATACCCCCGCCCCCAGGTGTCATAGGTCGACCGGTATCTCGACGAGGCTCGCAAGCCTGTCATCGACCTACTTCTCGGGCGGTCTGCGGACGATCTCCGCGTGATACCCCGGGACCTGAGCGTGCACCCGCCCGTACGCCAAGGACGACACGATCACCAAGATCGGCAAGAGCTGGGCACACCCGCAGTGTTCGGACGCGCAGGCTGAGTGTGCGAACGTCCGCGCTCCCCGGCGCTCAGTGCGCACGGCGAAGAGCGTCCGGCCCGCGGCGGCGGGTCCTCGGCGACGGCGCCGCGCGGGCTCTCTCCATCCACAAGGGCGGGTACGCCGTGGTCAGCAGGAACGCGTAGGCGAAGACCTGCAGCACCCAGCGGTCGAACCTGATGATCCAGTCGAACTGCCGCTGCGGGTAACGACCGGTCACCATCAGGACACCAGCGGGACCGGTGAGTATCAGGAGCACGAGGGCGACCTCCGCCAGGAGGGCGGGGATCCCGCCGAGCCACGAGCAGATCCGGAAGCTGAAGAGGCTGATCGCGATCAGGAAGTATTGCGGGGTCGCGCGCAGCCACCGCTTCACCAGCGCCGGGCCCCGTGGCAGCCGTTCCGGGTAGGGGATGTGCAGCCGGGTCGGGTAGCCGGGGGCGGTGCCGAGTGTGAAGGGCGGATAGCGGTCCGTGGCAAGCGCTGCGTACGAGTAGTAGGCGACTCGCCACGTCCAACGGACCACGCCGGAGGTGAAGGCAAACAGCGCGCGGATAGCGGCCGGTGAACAGGGCCGCGAAGAATGCGATCGCGCTCGCCAGGAGGAAGGCGATCCAGAGGGCCAGGAGCACGAGATGGTGCGGGAAGAGGACGGCCCACTTCACCAGCCACAGCCAGCGGGAAAGCGGCTCGTCGAGCGTTACCTCGACACGGATCGGCTGGTCCGGCGCCCTGATCGTTGCCATGACGGTCAGCTCCTTCTCGGTGTCCCGGACGGAGACCCGTGAGCGTCAGGCTCCCATGTCTCACAAGCTACGCCCCCGTGGACGGCAGCGGCATGGCGCCGGGGCGTCGTCGATCCCGGCCCGTCCCTGTCCCAGTCATCGCGCATCGGACCCGATCGGAGCCGAGCTGTCGCGTTACCGCAGGTCAAAGCCCTGCAGGGTGAGCGCCTCAGGTGCCGAATCCCGCCAGATGAAGGGCACAGTCACACTGAGCTGCTAAATCGCTCCAGAGCGACCTCTGCAAGCGGTCGCACCGTCGATCGTGGTGATAACACCTCGCCCTGGTGACAACAACCGTGCTTCGGCACAGAGGGGTGCTCGGGTTCGCTAGTGGCCGAGTAGCCCTGCATTGGCCATCTATCGCTGTGACCCGCGACCACATCGGGGCAGGCGCCCGCACGGTGCCGTCACCGACCGCCGATTCCTACTGCGAAGCTCGAACGGATGAGCCAGGCCGTGCCTCTCTCGACAGTGCCCGGAGACGCAGGGCCGACAGCCACCAGGCCGCAGTCACACTGCGCATCCTGACCGACCTGCGAAGACGCCCCACGCGTTCCCAAAACTGAGGAGAGGCGTTCCAGGGCCCCGTTGCGACAAGCCCCTGACGTGCGGCTCAGCAATTTTCTTCAAGGCCCGTCCTTGAGAGGTTCCGGGGCGTCCTCTTGTGCGTACGCCAGGCCGCCATCGAGTTGGAAGAGGACGTCGTAGACCGCCGGGTTGCGTGCTGCGAAGTCGAGGTAGGTGCGGGCGAGGGCGGCGACCTGCTTGCGCGGGCCGTCCGCGGCGGCGGTCGCGGCCCGCGCCGCCGCGGCCATCTCGGTGGCGCCCTGAAGGGCGACGGCGCCGATGATCTCGCGTTTGCCGCGGAAGTGGCTGTAGAGGACGGGCTGGCTGTATTCGATGCGCTCGGCGAGCCGGCGCGTGGTGACCGCGTCCCAGCCCTGCTGCTCGGCGAGTTCACGGGCCGTCGCCACGATGAGGCGAGCACCAGCATGACGGCGATCATGCCGGGGAAGAATCCACTGGCGCCTCACGGCCTGCTGCCCGGGCCACTGTGATCGCTCTGGTGCTCGTCGTGTGTGCGATTGGCTGGGTGGTGCGGATGATCCTGCCACGGGGCTGCCATGTCCGTCAGCTCAGACAGGCCGTTCGGCCACCGCGAAGCCCTGCCAGGCGCGGTTCCAGCGGAACAGCCTGCCGAACTCCGGGTCGTCCCACACCAGGAGGCGGTCTCTTGCATGAGCGGCTCGGCGGTCGAGAATCCACAGGTCCGTGTGGGCTTCCCTGCCGGCGACTTCAGCAGGGGCGAGCTGCCGGGCCTGGACTTCCGCCCGCTTACGGCAGCGTAGTGTGCAGTCCGCCCTCCGGTCCCCGAGCGGGACCTCGGTGTCCACACCCCATTCCTTCCATTCCTTGATCTCTTTGTGCCACGGGGAACCGGACACAGGGCACCCGCGTACCGGAGAAGTTCAGCGTCCTCGTCGTCCAGGCTGAGGGTCTGCGCCTTGGGGGCGGACGGTTGTCGGCCGGGCTTGTCGGCAGGGAACTGGGCCTTGTCCACGGAGGTGTTGCCGCTTCGTGACCGTGGTCGGGCCTTCGTGGTCGGTGTTCTGGTCGGGGCCGGCTGCTGCTGTGACCGGTACGCACGGTGCCGTGCAGGACGGCGCAGCACCGGACGGGAAGCGAGCAGATCCGTGATGATCGGCGTGGACGTGGGCAGCGGGGACCGGCTGGCCCTGGGCGTGCTGACGCAGTACCGGATGACCACCCGCGAGTCGATGCACCAGGTGATCGCTCCCTCGGTGCGCATCGAGCAGGCCCGGCGGCTGGCCAGGCTGCGTGCCGAGGGGCTGGTCGACCGCATCACCCTGCCTCAGGCCGGACGGACCCGGGTGTGGTTCCCCACCCTGTACGGCGTGCAACTCGCCTCCGAGTGGCCCGAGTTGCGCGGGCGCCGGTCCTCCAGGACCGCGTCCGATCCGACCGCCGCACGGCTCAAGGCCGGACACACACTGACCGTGACCGAGACCGCGCTCGCCTTCCTCGAGGACGCCCGCCGCCGCGGCGATCTGTGAGCGCATGTGATCGTGCTGCCGCTCTCGTCCTGCGCCGGATCCACGGGTGTTGTCCTCGTCCCTTCGTTCGCCCCCGGTGCACGACGGCCGGGTACCCCGCCGGTGAGGGCGCAGCCGGAGGCCGTGATCGCATGGTCACCGCCTACGTGGGAATTCGGTAGGCATGGCTCTCAACCACGATGAGGCGCCCGTCCTGGACGCCTTGGTCCGCTACCACGACGCCGACGAGCTGGGTTTCAGCCCGCCCGGGCACAAACAGGCACGCGGCGCGGATCCACGGGCGCGGGCGGTCCTCGGTGACGCCGTGTACCTGGGTGACGTCTTGGCCAGCGCGGGACTGGACGACCGGCTGTCACGGGGCCGGGTGCTGCAGCGGGCCGAGGAGCTGATGGCCGACGCGGTGCACGCGGAGCACACGTTCTTCTCCACCTGCGGCAGCTCGCTGTCCGTGTAGGCCGCCATGCTGACGGTAACCAGGCCCGGTCACAGCCTGGTCGTCGGGAGGGACGCGCACAAGTCGGTGGTCGCCGGGCTCATCCTGTCCGGCGTCGAGCCGCTGTGGGTCGAACCGGAGTGGGACGCGGAACGTCACCTCGCCCACCCTCCGTGCGTCGCCGCCTACGAGAAGGCCTTCACCGAGCATCCCGAGGCCGATGGCGCGCTCGTCACCAGCCCGACCCCGTACGGCACGGCCGCCGAACTGCGCGGCGTCGCCGAGGTCTGCCACCGCCGGGACAAACCCGTGCTCGTCGACGAGGCATGGGGAGCCCACCTGCCCTTCCCCGACGAGTTGCCGTCCTGGGCGATGGACGCCGGCGCCGATGTCTGTGTGACCAGCATCCACAAGATGGGCAGCGGACTCGAACAGGGCTCCGTCTTCCATCTCCAGGGCGACCTCATCGACCCCGCCGAACTCGCCTCCCGCGCCGACCTGTTGGGCACGACCAGTCCCAGCGTCCTGCTCTACGCCGGGATCGACGCCTGGCGCCGACAGATGGTCCAGCACGGCCACGACCTCATCGACCACGCCCTGCGGCTGGCCGAGCGCACCCGTTGTGCGATCGAGGGGATCGACGGCTTCCACGTCAACGACGCGGACGACTTCTGCGGGCCGGGACTCGCTGCCGACTTCGATCCCCTGCTGGTCGTGATGGACATCGAGGCGCTGGGGACCACGGGCTACCGGGCCGCCGACTGGCTGCGCGAGCATCACCACATCGACCTGCATCTGTTCGACCACCGGCGGATCAGCGCCCAGCTTACCCACGCCGACGACGACCGGACCGTCGACCGACTCCTCACCGGCCTGCGCGATCTCGCCGAGCACGCCGAGGAGTTGCGGGACGCGCCACGCGTCTACGTGCCGTCCCCGGCCGAACTGCGCATGGAACTGGTCCGTCTGCCCCGCGACGCCTACTTCGACGTGCACGAGGACGTGCCCGCGGACAGCGCCGCGGGGCGGATGGCCGGCGAGATGGTCACGCCCTACCCACCCGGCATCCCCGCCGTGCTCCCCGGAGAACGCCTGACCGAACCGGTCCTGCGCTATCTGACCACCGGCGTCGCGGCCGGGATGAATCTGCCCGACACGGCCGACAGCCAACTGGACACGATCCGGGTGGTCGCCGACGAATGACCCACCCCGACGAGGTCTCAGGTCTCACAGGCTGGTGAGCAGCTGCGGAACAGCGCCTTGACCATGGTGTTGGTTCAGCACATCGGTGTTGGTTCAGCACATCCGGGGCTACTCGCGGCCGCCACCTCCGCCCACAAGACCGGTGCGCCGACGTTCGGTTGCCGAGCATGCCGCGGATTGCACTCCCTGGCCGGGGCGCCGCGGAGACCGACACTGCGGTGTCCGCCCCGGCATCGTCCGTCACCGGCCAAGGGCGTTCTCGAGCTGCTCCTTGGTCATCGAGGAGCAGCCGTGCATGGTGCGCTTCTTGGCCTCCTCGTACAGCTGGTCCTTGCGACGCCCTGCTCACAGGTCGGCGCAGGCCCGCAGAGTGTCCCTCCGGCTGAGACTGATCGGCCTCAGAAGTGATCGGCCCGCTGCCTCGGAGGCACTCCGCCGCCTTGTGGTATGGCGCCGTCTTTGTGGCTGCGGCGCTGCTCGAGTTGCTGAGGGTTGGATATCCAGGGACACCCCTTCGCTGCCGGAAGTTCGCTCAGGACGACGAGTTCCCAGCCGCAGCCGTGCAACCCACCCGGGACAGCGCGCAACCACCGACTCCGCGCGCCGGCAAAGGGGACCCGCCGGCAGCCCCGACAGGGCGAGCCCCAGGCCCGTGTCCATACCCACCCCGGCGGTCAGCGGAACCGTCCGCCCGATCAATCACGCAGTAAGCGGGCCACGGGCCCGGGCGGCCCGGCGCCGTGGCCGTTGGCCTGGTCGCCGGGCCCTTTCGCCTCCCCGGTCCGGCCGGCCGGTGCGTCTCGTCAGAGGGTTGTGCCGGGGTCCCCGGGCCGGATACGGCCGCGCCAGCCACCGCCGGCGCCGCCACCTCTCTCGACGTAGTCCTTGAAGCGGCGCAGGTCACCCTTGACCCGCCGGTCGATCATGCCCAGCGCGTCCGCGCCCTTCTCGGCTGGGCCGGACGGCTCGACGTCCATCGTGAGTTCCACGCGCGTGTGCATGTCGTCCAGCCGCTGGAACCGGACCGATCCACGCTGCTGGGTCTCCCCGGCGATGGACCGCCAGGTGATCCGGTCGTCCGGCAGTTGGTCGACGATCTCCGTGTCGAACTCGCGCCGCACCCCACCGATACTGGTGATCCAGTGGTTGTGCCGGTCGTCGAGCTGCCTGACCTCCTCGACGCCTTCCATGAAGTTGGGGAAGTCCTCGAACTGCGTCCACTGGCCGTACGCGACACGGAGCGGAACCTCGACCTCGACCGCTTCCTTGACCGTACTCATGGGTTCCTCCTCGTCAGCTCGTCGCCGAGGCCGATCGCGCAGGGCGCGGGGGCCTCCTGCGAGGCACCGAGTACCCGGTAAGGGCGGTGCGAAGACCGCATCCAGCACGCTGCCGCCTGCCGGTACCCTCGCGCGTATCACCTCGGGATCGCGGGAACTCGGCGCACATGAACGCTGAGCGAGCAGTCCAGGGATCGTACTGGCTGCAGACCGCACCGGCCCGCGAACCCGCTCCCCCGCCGTCCGGGGACATCACCGTGGATGTCGCGGTGGTCGGCGGTGGCATCGCCGGCCTCAGTACCGCCTGGGAGCTGGCTCGGCGCGGTCGCGAGGTGGCCGTGCTCGAGGCCGACCGGATCGCCGCCGGGGTCACCGGCCACACGACCGCCATGCTGACCGTCCTGCACACGCTCGTGTACGACCCCACCTCCGGCGCACCCGCGGCCGCGAGGGCGCGCGGTTGTACGCCCGCTCGCAGTCGGCCGGCATCCGCCGTGCCGCCGAAATTGTCACCGACCTCGGCATCGACTGTGAGTGGGAGGAGGCGGCAGCCTGCACCTACGCCGAGAAACCTCAGGGCGTCGCGCAGTTGCGGGCCGAGGCCGAGGCGGCGCGCGAGGCGGGTCTGCCGGCCCAGTTCGTCACCGAGACGGAACTGCCCTACCCGGTCGCCGGTGCGGTCCCGGTGACCGGCCAGGCGCAGTTCCATCCCTGCAAATACCTGCTCGCCCTGGCGGACGACCTGGGCCGTCGTGGCGGCGCCGTGTACGAGGGGACGCGCGTCACCGGGCTGACCGAAGGCGAACCCTGCGTGCTGTCGACCAACAGGGGTGTGTCGGTACGGGCCGGCGAGGTCGTGGTCGCCACGCACTACCCGGTCTTCGACCGGGCCCTGCTCTCCACCCGGCTCTCCCCGCGCCGCGAACTGGTCGTGGCGGCGACCATCGAAGCGGCCTGGGCCCCGCGCGACATGTACATCACGCCCGAGCAGACCACGCGGTCCGTCCGCAGCGCACCGTACGACGAGGGCAGACGTCTGCTGATCGTCACCGGAGAGCACTTCGCCCCCGGCACCGCGGACGTCGAGGAACGGTTCGACCGGCTGACCGCCTGGGCCGACAACCGCTTCAAGGGGCTGAGGTTCACCCACCGGTGGGCCACACAGGACAACGACTCCACCGACTCGGTGCCCCTCATCGGGCCGCTCCGCCCCGGCAGCCGCCACACATATGTGGCCACCGGTTTCGGCGGCTGGGGCCTGAGCGGCGGGATCATGGCAGGCCTGCTGATCAGCGACCTCGTCGAGGGCCGCCCGGTCGACTGGGCGGTTCTGTACGACCCGCGCCGTCTGGCTTCCGTGGTCCGCGAAGGGGCGTCGTTTCTCAGACATCAGGCGCATGTGGCCCGGCACTTCGTCGGCGACCGGCTGCCGCACGTCACGGCGCCCTCGCCCGACGACCTCGCACCGGGAGACGGTGCCGTCGTGCGCCTGGACGGACGCCAGTGCGCCGTTCATCGGGACGACGGCGGCCGGCTCCAGGCGGTCTCGGCTGTGTGCACCCACCTCGGCTGCGTCGTCGCCTTCAACCGCGCGGAGCAGGCGTGGGAGTGCCCGTGCCACGGCTCCCGCTTCGCCCCGGACGGCCGTATCCTCCAGGGTCCCGCCGTACGGCCGCTGGATAGGCGTGACATCTGATGGCCCGGGTCACATGGACTGTCCGGGCCATATAGACCACCCAGGCACCACCCAGGTACACGAAGGAGTCCCGCCATGTCCACGAATAAGGGCCCGCCGCACACCGGGACGAGCCGGGCAGCCGTGTTCGACGTGGACGGAACCCTCGTCGACACCAACCATCTCCACGTCGTCACCTGGTGGGAGGCGTTCCGCCGGGCGGGGCACCTGGTGCCGACGCACGTGATCCACCGGGCGATCGGCCTCGGATCCCAAGATCTCGTCGCCCATCTGCTCGGCCCGGAAAAGACGTTGGCTCCTGAGGAGACGGAGGAGCTCAGCACCGCACACAAGGTCCTCTACGCCCAGTACTTCGAGCGTCTGTCCGCGCTGCCGGGCGCGGGACGTCTGCTGCGGCGGCTGGCCGACGACGGCTGGACGGTGGTCCTGGCGACATCGGCCAGTGGCGAGGAACTGTCCGCGCTGAGACGCGCGATCGACGCGGACGACGCCATCACGGCGACCGCGAGCGCCGACGACGTCGCCGAGGGCAAACCGGCCGCCGAGCCCGTCGAACGGGCGCTGGAGCTGGCAGGCGTACCGGCGCAGCGTGCCGTGCTCGTGGGCGACACTGTGTGGGACATGCGGGCGGGCAGCCGTGCGGGCGTGCGGTGCGTGGCCCTGCTCTGCGAGGGCATCCCCCGTGCGGACCTGACGGAGGCGGGCGCCGACGCCGTCTTCGACGACCCTGCCCACCTGCTCGCCTCGCTGTCGCGGAGTCCTCTGGCATGACGGACGACATCGACATGATGGACGACAGGGTGTCCCCGCCCGACAGTGTGTACCTGCCCGTTACCGCCGCTACCCGGGGGTACTCGGGTGGTACGGCCCGAGTCGTGTCCGGGCGTGGATGCATCAGACTCACCCGAGGCACCACAATGACAGTCGATCTCCTCACCGTCTGGCCCCGGTTCCGGTGCTGGATCCCGCCGGGGGTCTACCGGCCGCAGACCGACACGGGGCTGCTCGGCCGGGCGATGCGCCGGGAGCGGATCACCAGACGTCAAGAGCACCCATGCTCTCGGGACGCGTGTCCGCATGCAACGCTACGGTCAGCACGCGGCGCGCATCCGGGTCCTCCCGCAACCACTGGAACAGCGACCGGGTCGTCGAACCGCCGTCGACGCCGACACACTCGATCTGCAGCCGCACCATCCGCTTCCCCACCCCACGTCACCCACGGTCCCCGGGCCACACCGTTATCCCGTTACGTATCACCACGAACGGGCATGAGCCTCACGCGTGTTCGTCGGTCTCCCTGGCCCAGGCTGGGACCATACTGTCCAAGATCTCGCGGGACCTTCACCGATGGTCGCGGGGCGAGCAGATCTCCGACCGGGCGGCCTGCCAGGTGGCCAACCGCAGTAGGCCGACACTGTGGCCGCGCAGTGGTCTGCCCCACCACCAGTCGCGGGTCGCGGTCACCACCAGACTCCAGGCCAGTCCGCCACCCGTCAGCGGAACCAAAAGTAGGAATCGGCGCCCACACTGTCGGCTGCGCCCTCACGGGGGGAGCAGTGTCCCCAGTGGTCCCAGGTCGATGTTGAGGTCGGCCAGGGTGAGGCCGTAGTGGTCGCACAGTTCGGACATCCGGTCGTGGAGCAGCATCAGGGTCAGACCGAGCCGTTCTTCCTGTTCCTCGGTGAGGTCACCCTCGTCGACCCGGTGCAGGGCCTGTCGCTCCATCAGCTGGCGCAGCAGCTCGACGATGGTCAGGACCAGTTTGACCAGGTCCCGCTCCACCGTGTCCGGATCGGCGCGCAGTCGCCGTGCGGCGGTCTGGCCCAGGCTGGATGTCGGCGCGGAGACGTCGTCAGGCCGGGCGGGCAGCAGTGAGAACGCTCTACTCGCGGCCTCGGCCACCTCCCGCAGCCGGTCAGCGGGCGGGCCCTCATCCGGGCTTGTCACGCCGACCGCCCCCCGCTCCTCGGCGGATACATCGTCGCCCACTGGTCGTCCAGCTGCTCGCGGATGGAGACGATCACGGCACGCAGCGAGATCCTCACCAGGTCGATGTCGGCGATGGACAGTACAAGATCGCCAGTGAGGACCACACCGCCGCTCAGTAGCCGGTCCAGCAGATCGATCAGCGCGACTTGCGGCTGAACGACCGGGCGATCGTCGTACGCGCCGTACTCGCTCACCGCTGCCTGGCTCCCTTCTGGCGTTCGTCGGTCGCGAGGGGAACGGCGAAGGAATACGGTGCCCAGGGGCCCGTGACCTCCACACGGACTCCCGGCAGACCATCGGCGGCATGCAGCATCCGGCTGCGGAACTCATCCGCCAGACGGCGGGGCACCAGGTAGGCGTCATTGGCCACGTTCTCGCCCGGCACCTGCGCCAGGCCCCCCTGCTGCGGCCGGTGCCGGGTGTGCTGCACCGCCAGGCCGCGGGCTTGGTACTCCGTCCGCTGCACGGCCTCCTCGGCGAGCCGCCACACGTCCTCACGAGCCTGCCGCTGATGCCGTCGGCTGCGCAGGTATGCGCGTCCGGGATCCGTCTCATCCGCCGGGCCGCTGGCGTCCGAGGGCACGGGCGGGGGCTGCCGAGGCACCTCGGCGTACACCTTCACGCCCCACTCCATGTGGTCGGTGAGCCGGTCGAGGAGCGCGGTGAAATCCGACTCATGCTCCCTCAGCATCTCTCGCACACGGTGCTCGTCGACATACACAGTGGCCAGCCGCAACGGCAGGACTGTGGTGTGCTCGGTCAGGGTTTCGATGACCAGGTTGTGCGCCCGGGCCGTCGCCTCCAGCCACCGCAGGTCCTCCAGGTTCACCTTCAGGGCCGCCTCCGAGAACTCGTCCCGAGGCACCGCGCTGACCCCGGCGGCCACCGCGCCGGAATGAACCAGGGTGACAGGCGCGTGCGCCACCCCACGAACGTCGGCCAGCGCCGCCCGCTCCAGTGCGGCGGATGGCGATCCCAACACCGCGTACACGTAGCACAGCTGCTCGTCCACCGGCCTCAGCTCCGGTCTTCGTTGCCCCGGGCCTCCTCGACGTTTCGAACCTTGCGGGGCTTACGGCTTGGTTCGGCGTGCGACTCCCGTGGTTCTCGCCGGACCCGCTCGGCATCGCGTGAACCTCGCGGGCCGCTGGACTGGCTTCCGGCCAGCTCCCGCGGGGACTCGGCAAGCTGGCTGCGCAACTCCTCCACCTCGGCGCGCAGTCGCTGGTTCTGCTCTTGGAGACTGTGCCGGCCGTCGGCACGGGACGACAGGGCGGGATCGCGCTCCCACCAGTCGATGCCGATCTCCCTCGCCTTGTCGACGGACGCCACCAGCAGCCGGAGCTTGATGGTGAGCAGCTCGATGTCGAGCAGGTTGATCTTGATGTCACCGACAATCACGATGCCCTTGTCCAGGACGCGTTCAAGGATGTCGGCCAGGTTTGAGCCGCCGCTCTCTTGACCGTACGGATACAAGACCCGCGAGGACCTGGGGACTGGGGGCTCGGACTGGGTCACGGCACACTCAACCTCGCTTCCCGGATCTATGTGCGGCGCCGACGCGTCCTGGAGGCTTCTTCCTCCCCCTCGTCGTAGCGGGCGTCGGCCGCTCGCTCTTCCTCCTCGTCCTCCTCGTACTCGTCCTCGGGCTCCTCTTCCTCCTCGGGCTCCTCGTCTTCCTCCTCGTACTCGTCCTTGCCCTCCTCGGGTTCCTCTTCCTCTTCGTACTCCTCGTCGCGTACCTCGGGCTCCTCACCCTCGGTTTCCGCCTCCGCCTCCTCTTCCTCGTCCGCGCGGCCCTCCTCGGCCTCCTCCGCACCGCGGACCACTTCCCCCTCCTGGATCTCCCCGCGCCAGGCGCCGGTGGCCTCGCCGCGCATCATGACGAAGGTGCGGTAGAGCTTCAGATCGAGCCGGGTGCGCCGCCCCTGCGCCCGCATCAGGCCACCGACCCGCTCGACCACGCCCTTGGGGAAGTACTCCAGGACCAGCAGCACCTTGGTGAGGTCGCTCGTGAGCGGGTGGAAGGTGACGACACCCTTGGTCGTGGCCTTGTCGCCTTCAGTGGTCCAGGCGATCCGCTCGTCGGGCACCTGTTCCGTAATGATGCCCCGCCAGCGGCGGCTCGCCTTGGCGATCTGCACCTCCCAGTGGGTCGTGATGTCGTCCTCCTGCTCCACATGCTTGACGCCCTTGGCGAATCGCTCGAACTCCGTAAACTGCGTCCACTGGTTGTAGGCCTCGCGTACGGGCACGCCCACGTCGATGTCCTCGATGATGGTCAGACCCCTACCGGCGCCGTCGGGGTGCTTCTCGTGCCGCTTCCCGGTGACGTCCTTGGCCTTGTCCAACAGCGTGTCCTTGGCGTGGGACGCCGTTGCAGTCAACGCCTCACCCGACGGCGCGCCCGCGAGGAGCTTCTTGCCACCCTTGGCGACGGCGCTGGTCAGCAGGCCGGGGCCGAGATGGGTCTCACTCAGTTTGCGTGCCCCTTCGCCCAGGCGGTGGCCCACGCCTTCGAGCATCAGCTGAAGGCGGGCCTCGACATAGCTTTCCAGCTCTTCCTTCAGCCGATTCGCGCCAGGGTCCTGCCGCGCCCGCTCGCGGACCTTGCTCAGGGTGCCGGCACCTCCCGACTTGCCTTCAGCCATCATCCGGCCTCCTCAATCATGCCGAGCCGCTCGTCGAACGGCTCCGGCCGGCTGTCGTCCTCTTCCTGCGCGGCTCGTCTTTCTGATCCGACCCGCGGTGCTGCGCACTCTTCTCACGCCCCTGGCTCCCGCGCCCCTTGCCCTCATGCTCCGAGTCCCGGGCCCCCTCGTCCGGAGATCCCTTGTCCTGGCGCGCCTCTTGTGCGTTCTCTTCTTCTTCGTTCGCTTCGTCTTGGTCCCGCTCGCCGTCCGGGTGCGCCTTTTCGTGCAGTCCCGCGGTGCGCTCGTGCAGGGCGTCGGCCAGGCTGTCGGCCTTCGCCGAGAGCACAGTGGTGGCGGCTTCCTTACCGGCGCCTGCCAGCTCGCTGCGCACTTGCTTGCTGACGTTGCTGAGGAAGGGGGACTCCTGGAGGACCTTGGCGACCTGTCCTGGCTTGATCCGCGATCCGGCCAGCAGCGCGCCCAGACTCAGGGCGAGCTTTGCCTTCTTCGTCCGGCCCAGCACATAACCGCCGAGGACAGCCGCGCCGATCTTGGCGTTGTTCATAATTCCGTCTTCTTCCATGCACGGCTCACAGCCCGCTTCGCCTGCTGCGCTGCAGTTGGTAGGCGCTGATTTCCTCCATGCGGTGCAGCAGTTCCTCCTCGCGCCGTGCGAACTCCTCGTCGTCGATACGGCCTTCTGTCCGCGCGCGCTCCAGCTTCACGAGCTCTTCCTGTACGGGAGCAGGGTCGTAGAACTCCTCCTCAGCCGCACGAGCTACCTTGTCCAGCACCCAGCCGACACCCCGTAGGGGAGCCAACGGAAGTGCCAGAATCTCAGTGACCAGTCCTGCCATTCCGCCTCCTTGTGACTCGTGCTGTCATCCGCACCGGTCAGTCGAAACGGGCTCAGGTGAAGCTGTACGGCGGCAGCGGTCCCCGTACCCGCAGTTCGATGTCCTCCCCGTAGGGCTCTGCCAACTCCCGCGCAGCCTGGGTGAACTCCTCCGACTGTTTGCCGTCCACCAGGAAGGACACGTTCACGAAGTACTGCTGGGACGGCTCGGCCAGCCGTTCGGCCACTGCCAGAGGCCGCAGGGCGGCGACGACCTCGGCGGCGAGTGCCTCCTGCCGGCTCTGCACCTCCTGTGCCACGAGTTGGCCGAGCGCCAGCCGGTCCTCCTGTGTCCCGCTGCCCTCGCGGGTCGCCTCGTTGAGTGCGCGGGCCTGTTCGTTCTCCTCGAGGATGGCGCGCAGGACCGCCTCCTCGCTCTGGATGCCCTTGACGTTGAACTCCGCCCGCCCCGTGAGCTCATCGAGGCGCTGGGAGAGCTCTTGGGCCCGCTGCTCCAGCACGGCCCTCACGGCGTCCTCGTCCGGAGCGACGAACCCGAAACTCAACGGCAGGATGGTGCCCGCGGCCCACAGGTGCTCCTGGACCCCGAGATGCGCGTCCAGGTCCCGGCGTGTGACCGAAAGGTCCTCCGGGGTCTCACTGACGACAGCGCACAGCTCGTCACTGCACACAGAGTGCAGCTCGGCGGGTGTTTCGCCTACGCCGTTGACACCGTCCAGGTCCAGCGGATGCCCGGACTTGGTGATCGCATACACGTACGCGGACATCGGCTCGCTCACTCCTCCCGGTCCTTTGAGGGACGGCGGCTCGAGCCGCGTTCGGCGTGCTCGTGCTCCTTCTCACGCCTGCGGTCGCTGTCGTCCCCACGCCCCTTATGGAGCGATTCGGCGAAAGCATCGACGGCGCCGGTCAGCGCCCCCTTGGCCTTCCCATGAGCGCCTCCTTCCTCGACGCTCTGGACGACGTCCGTCAGCTGGGCGGGGGCCTTGCGGCCCGACTCCAGATCCAGCCGGTTGCAGGCCTCGGCGAAGCGCAGATACGAGTCCACGCTGGCAACGACGACGCGTGCGTCGACCTTCAGGATTTCGATGCCCACGAGGGACACCCGTGCGAACACGTCGATGACCAGGCCCCGGTCGAGGACGAGTTCCAGCACGTCGTACAGGGTGCCCGTGCCGCCACCGGCCGGCGTGGCAAGAGCGCCACCTTCACCCTGTGGCACCACACTCACGATCTCTTTCCCCTCACGCGGCGGTGAGCCGCCGTCAGCGGCCCTGTCTGTTTCTGTCGACCTGCGCGCGGGTGTAGCGGCCTGTTCGCTCATACGCCACTAGCTGGCCCGCGGGGTCCAGGACGACCTTGTAGCTGGCCATCACGCTGCTCGTGTCGGGGACGCGCTCCAGCTCCACGACCTCGACCTCGGCCTCCCAACCGTCATCAGTCGGTTTCAGCGCGGAAACGGACTCGGGAACCCGCCCCAGCAGCTCGGCCAGCTGCCGGGCCGCACCCCGCATGGCCTCTGTCGCCGACGCCCGCTCCGGAGTCGCCTTCGCCTTCCGCGACGAGGGAGGTGCCTCTTCCCGCTCACGGTCGCTCGTGATCGTTCACCCTCTTCCTCTACTTCCATCATCAGCCTCGGCCACAGCACCTGCCACTGGCCCGATCGCGTGCCGAGTACCCGTGTTCGCCGGGTGCACAGAAATCCAGGAAGAAAAAATTCCGGCTGAATCCCCGACGGTGAGTAGTCGATAGAGCGGGATGGGTGACCGGTGTCTTCGCACGTGCCGGAAGTCGGCATCCGTTGGTTTGGGGCGTACCGGCTGAGGTAATCGGATGCCGGGAGATCTGACAAGGAGTTGATCCAGATGTCTGACCAGGGAAAGAAGATCCGGGGCAAGGCTCAGGAAACGAAAGGCAAGGTCGAGGAAGCGGCCGGACGCGCCACCGGTGATGAGGAACTGCGCGGCAAAGGCGTGGGAGACCGCATCGCGGGAAAGACCCGGCAGGCGGCCGGTGAGGCAGGCCAGACAGTGCGCGGGACGGCCGAGGAAATCAAGGGGAAAGGGCAGCAGATAAAGGGCCGAGTTCGCAAGAACATGTGAGGGGCGTCGCGCGGATCGAGAGCAAGCCCGTCTTGGGTGGTCGAGGCCGATGCTCCCCTCACGACCATTGGCGAAAGCAGTCCAGGCCTCGACCGGCGCCCAGCCCGAGAACGATCTGTGCGAAAGGACAAGCACGAAGGACGATCCGAAGAAGGGAGTCGTCATGCCTCGCGGTTCGAGCCCGAAGCGAGAACGTCAGTACGAGCACATCAAGGAAAGCGCCGAAGAGCGTGGCGAAAGCACCAAGCGCGCGAAGGAGATCGCGTCGCGAACGGTGAACAAGGAACGCGCCCGCTCCGGTGAGTCCAAGACGGCCAGCAAGTCGTCCGTGCAGGACATGTCGTCGTCCGAGCGCGGCGGTCGCCGATCCCACAGCGGGTCCGAGGGCCCGACGTACGACCAGCTCTACGCTGAGGCGCAACGCCGCAACATCCAGGGCCGCTCCTCGATGAACAAGCAAGAGCTCAAGAAGTCCCTGGGCCGGTGACGCGTTCACCTGCCTGCCTCCCACGTGCGTTCCGCGCGCGTGCCTCCTTCGGAGGTTGAAATGATCATCCTCGGGATCATCCTGCTGATCATCGGACTGCTCACCGGAATCGGCATCCTGTGGACCATCGGGATCATCCTTGTGGCCATCGGCCTCATCCTGTGGGTTCTGGGCCTGCTCGGTCACGCCGTGGGTGGCCGTCGGCACTACTGGTGACACCCCTTTTCTTTCGTCCTGACCGTCAGCGCGGGCACATCTTCAGCGCGGCATCTCGGGCCTCCAACGGGCACCGCACCGGTTTTGGCGGCGAGAGGCGCCGTGTCCAACACGCATGTTCACGCTGGCCAGGAACTCCTGGACCGCTTCCGGGGCCGTGTGCCGCGGCCACCAGTTCGCCCACGCGCGCGAACAGTCCATCAGCGGGAATCGCAGGACGGCGTCGAACAGGTCCAGCGAAGCGGGCACCAGTCGCAGCCGCCAGGCCACCGAGAGCGCGGCCCGCACCGGGGCAGCGGGAGGCGTAACCGGCAGCCCGTGCGTCGCGTGCACATCCGCGAGAAGCGATCGGGCCGGGTCACGAGCCTTAGCGATCTCCTCGCTGCCCTCGAATGCGATCAGTGACGGCCTGGTGGAAATGGCGAAACCTGGTCGGCTCCGCGATCGGCCTGGTCACGACTGCTGCGCTGGACGGCGATCTGCAGCTCGCCGAAAGCGTGATCTCCACCGACGCGACGGTGGATGACCTCCAGCGCGGCCTGGAGAGTCGGGCGGTCGCGATGCTGGCTCGGCAGCAGCCGGTCGCCACCGACCTGCGGATCGTGGTCACCTCGCTGCGCATGAGCGCGGACCTGGAACGCTCGGGTGACCTGGCCCGGCATGTGGCCGAGCTGACCCGTACGCGCTACCCGCAGCGGGCCGCGCCGCGCGATCTGCGCCGCACCATCTTGGAGATGGGCAGCTCGCACAGCGCCTGATGGCACAGGCCGCCGAGGTGATCCTCACCCAGGACGTCGAGGCGGCGCTGCAGCTCGAGCAGGACGACGACCGCATGGACGAGCACCGCATGATCTTCCAGCATCTGATGGACGAGCGGTGGAGCCACGGGGTGGAGACGGCCGTGGACGTCACTCTGGTCGGCCGCTACTACGAGCGGTTCGCCGACCATGCGGTGTCGGTGGCCCGGGGTGTGGTCTATCTGGTCACGGGCGAGCACGCGGACGACTTGCCTACCGATCCGCCCCCGGCGACGTGATCTGCCGCTGCTTCAAGGCCGTCGCCGGAGGCGATCGCCGAGGTCACAGATTTCTCGCCCTGGCGGCAGCAGGAGCTGCCACACGTTGGTTCGGTCTCAATACCGTCCCGGTCAGGGCGGTCGGGTCGTTGAGCCCAGGCGGACAACGACCATGGCGATGTCGTCGCCCGCGCCGCTGGTGACGTTCAGGCCAGCCAGGAGGGCGTCGGCGAGGTGTTCCGCGCCGAAGTCGGTGCAGGTGGCGAGCATGTCGGTCAGGCGGTTAAGGCCGGCGTCGATGTCCTCACCGCGGCGTTCGATCAGGCCGTCGGTGTAGAGGACGAGGGTGTCGCCGGGGGTGTAGGTCGCGTTGGCCTGGGG